>CAYPQH010000043.1:0-15071 GCA_964412825.1 uncultured Nitrospinaceae bacterium
CATTGAGGAGGAACAACACTGGAAAAATACTGATAAGGAATGCTCTAAGAATAGACATATTCATCACGGTCCGCACCTTGATTACAAAAGATAATTAGATTCGCAGTGACTGCTCTTGCACTCTTTTAACGCACCCGGTTCGTGCAGGCCCCGGTGAAAACCTCACCCGTCAGCCACATTAATACACCAATTCCAGCGGGCGTCGGCGTGACCCAACCGACCACCGGCATGTTGCCCGGCTTGAGAATAGACAAATTGTCTGGTCTCGATTGGATCGTGGTCGTCCCGAAAATATTGACGATCCAGACATCTTTATAGCGAACAAAAGTCTTACCGCATTCGGTTTGCCCCTTGAGGTCATTTCCAGTATTTAAAAAATCGGAAAATTTCATTTCGTAGGTCCCGAACAGGGGATTCCCACCAAGCGGGTCTTCGCCAGAAAACAAATTCTGAAATTCGGCCCAAGGCCCTCTTTCCTTTTTCCCTTCGTATTCGAATATCGTCGTCGGCAAGTTGACCGTGACTTTATTTGATTCACCTCCATCGTAGGCAATGGAGATGGCAACGCCGCGGCCATTGCTAAGCCTGTCGAGCACTGGAACTAACGCAGAACGCTTATTGCCACCAGCAGGCGGGATACCCTTGGCAGACACTATGCCGAGAAAATAACGGGAGCCATCCGAATACGTTCCGATCACCTCCGGATTCTGGTACACACCGTCCGCCCCAACCACCCGGGTTCCGCAACTGTAACTCAGGTTGGGCGGGCTTCCGATAGCGCTGGTCTGGTATGTAACTGGATAATAGGTCGGCCTATCGCCGTTGTTCTGAATCATGGTTACATTCGTCAACTCAATAGGCGGGGGATCGCCGCGTACCTTGATCACCGTTTCGTCATTAACGAACCGGCCTGCCGCGTCGCGAACCTCAACCGCGAACGAATAGTCGTTGCCCACGGCGGCGCCGGGGAAAACAACCTCAAAACCCGTTCCGCTTTGCACGACTTGTTTCGCCCAGTCACTAATACCGGTCGCCGTCACCTGATAGGGAGGCGTGCCACCGACCGGAGCGATGGGAACTGTGAGAGCTTCGCACGCGCCAACGGTGTGTGAGGATTTGAAGCCCGGTAACTGCAACAAAATGTTTCCGCGCGAATCAGCAACAATCATTTCGCGACCGCCTGGCATCAGCACCTCTTCCTGTTCAGGAAGAGTCCCCGGGTTGCCCGTGCCGCCG
This sequence comes from uncultured Nitrospinaceae bacterium, assembly GCA_964412825.1. GTDB lineage: Bacteria > Nitrospinota > Nitrospinia > Nitrospinales > VA-1 > JADFGI01. Next base: position 1,237 of record CAYPQH010000043.1, read on the forward strand.
CCGCCAGCCCTTCCTATTCTGGCCAGTATCTCCTCCGGACTTTCCATACCGGCATTGCCTGAACCCGGCAAACCTTCGTTGATGTTCGGCACGGAAGCGCCGGGAATACCCCTTTGCGTTATATTTCCAGGCGTTTGTCGACCCAGTGGTACACCGCCCACAATCGTATCAGCCTGTTTCATGGAAGGATTCGCCGCTTCAGCTTTTCGCCTTCCAGTGACGGCTTGTTGTTTGGCAACCATTTCTCTGGCTCCCCTGGTCGTTGATTCCCGCTTCTTAGCCACGACACCCGTTTTATCGGTTAACAATGCCTTTTTCCTGGATGCCTCCTGCCCAGTACTTGCTGTAAATTTTCTGGTTTTATTGGCTTTTCTCAAGGACCCCAATGTCTGCTTGTTTTTCGCACCGGCCTTTTGATTGGCTAAGACTTGTTTATTCCTTGCTGTTAATGTTTTGGCGACATCGCCTTTTTTCCTGGTTATTAATACCTGCCTCTTATTAGTACCGGTCCTTTGATTAGCTGTTAATGCCTTGTTCTTTTCGTTAACAGCTTTTCGTTTCGCGTCCCGCGCGGCTTTTTGACTGGCAACGGCTTGTTGTTTCCTTGTTGGTCTTATTGGCAACGCTTTGGCGGACGCGCCTTTTTTCCCGGTTGCCAATGCTTGCTTCTTACTGTTTTTGCCCGTCAGTCTGGCAGTCTTGGCGACTTTCTTTTTGGCGGCGGCTTTTTGTTTCTTGAGAGTTGCGGCCCTGGCAACTGCGGCGGCATCGGCCTTCACTTCAAACCTTCCAACTGCCAGGAGTTGTTTTCTGGCATCGCGAATGGACAGGGTATATTGACCTAAGGGCACTGCTCTGGTAAGAGTCAGCGTTACACTACAACTGCTCTTAGCCCCTTTCTTGGCCGGAGACTTACAGCTCAGTTTTGTTGCAAATTCTTTGAACGTTTGATTCGTGGATGACCCTACGGATACACTCTTGGCATTGTGTAACGTCGTGCCTTGAATGCTCAAGCTCTGTTGTTTCTTCAATGACATGGTGATCGGGGTCCTTGAAGTTACACTGACCTTTTCGACTGCGATCGCAGTTATTGGGAAAAACAGTAATGACACGAGCGCTATAAACTTGATGTACTTGCTGATGTCTATATTATTCATAATGGACCCCTTTTATTGAATAATTGCCAATGGCATATTCTCGCCAGATTCAAAAAATAACCCTATTCATTATTCATTGCCTATCCAATATCCGTACTTTCTGCCGTTAAAATCCAAATTCCTGGTTTTGTTGGTTTTGTAACATTTCCTCTTTGCTTCTAATGGCCCTTTCCTCGGCATCAAAAAAGTTATTGAATTCAGGGCGGCGGGAATCCGGTAGCCCTAAAGACTTTTGCGCCTGGTCCAATTGATCCTGTTCGAATTCAGTCATGACCGGTTGCTGATAAGGGTTGTTGCTATAATCTTCCTCTACAGGGGCACCGCCCTGCTCCTGATAGACATCCTGCTGTTCGTATATTTCGGTTTCCTGCTGAGGATAATCCTCCTCAGCTAAAGGAGTGGATTGAGCCAGGGCTCCGGCCGGCAGAAGTAAAGCCGAGATCAATACAACCGTGCGCAGCCAACTTTTGCCAAGGGTCACCGGCTCATTGGGCTCGGAGTCTTTTACAATTAAACTTTTCATTATTTTGCCCTCTTTTCAATAAGCTTGATTGAATGCTGAAATGTCGCGTCAGTTATTTACATTTGTTACTGGACTGCCCGCATTTCCCTGTGGGACCGAAACATTGCTCGACTTTTGGAATTGCTCCTTCAGGATATAACCTTCCTTGAAAATCTGTCCGCTCAAGGCGAAAGCTTTGGAATATTTTTCCTCCGGTGAAGAAACGACAAGCGTCCCGACCTTTTTCTTGAGGGAGCCTAGTTTTTCCCCTGTATTGGGGTCGAACAGTTCCCTGCCCGGAGCGTAAACGTCGAAGATATCCCCGCCATACACATTGTTGCGGCTTCCGATGTTGGTGTAGTAAGCGCCCCCCACCGTTGTGACAATATTCCCTTCAAAGGGGATCTGATTCAAATTTTTCGCGATCGCTTCCACCGCCCGGTTGATGACGATCTGGACGGACTTGCTAAGAGCGGTATTGTCGAATTTATTCGCATCGATTCCAATGCCCATGTAAGAAATGCCAAACTTATACCCCGTGCCCTTGGCTTTGCCCTCCAACCGGACCGAATCTAAAACCTGTCCGGAGGTGGTGTCGATGATGGTAAGAATAAGGGCAACACTCGACTGCGAGCTTTCGTTGCCAACAGAAAATCCCTGGTAACTGAGACCCACTCCACTGCCGGATTCCTCCAGCTGAAACTCGGTGATGGCGCCTTTGATGAGGATCTGCGCGGGAACCACACGGCCTGTGCTCGCGACGGTAGATCTCGAGGTACGGTTGCCTCTGGCAAAATCCTGTTCGTTGAGAACACTCGATATGGATTCCCGTTCCAGGAGAACGAAATTATCACTCTGAACCAGCGCGTTGGTGAGTTGATCGGTCATCCCCGACCCCAGGTTGATCTGCCCGGCCGCTGTGGTGCGATTCTTAAATCGGGTGATAGCGATGGTCTTGCGAAACCGCGCTTTTTGTATCTTTGACGATTGCTTTTTTATGATCGGGGCTGAGGCTTTCTCCGAGTCGGGGATGCTTTGGACTTCGGGTGGAACAGACTCTATATTTGAAGGCCCGCTATACCCATATTCTGTGCCCTTCACCCAGTCCTCACCCCAATCATCATCCCTAATCTGTTGAGCGTGAACGAGTGCACTCCCCATCAATAAGAAAAGAGTGACTATTAAAATATTGATTTTACCAGTCCGGAAAGTTTTCATTTTTGGTTTCCAATCTTTTTATAGATGACCAATAAAGTGTTCCAGTTTTTTAGGACCTGCCGCAGGCTGTAATATAGTCGAATGCAGTAGATATATCACAATTTAAGGCTGTAATCCGTCATGAAAATGTGGTGCATTGATGTAAAAAGTCAAGAGATGCTTTCTGCCCGATCCTCACTCCAGTCGCAAAAAAAGCCAGTAGCCCACAGCGATACGTTTGCCACACTTTCAGGCCACTGGTAGGCCAAATAAAGCCATTAAAAAAAGAAGGCTACATGGTTTTAAAACATAATGTCAACAACATCAACACCTCCTGTTTTCACATGCGCCCCGATTATTAGAGGCGAGCATAATCCACAATATAACATATATTATTACATATATTTTAACATTCATATTTGAGCAGGATTTTCCCGACGCCTCCTGCCTGTTGATTTTATTCGAGGAAGTCTAAATCTTCCCCTCCAACACAACAGCCGTGGTTTTCTTGCTGTGTCCACAAATTCCGTTCCACACAACCGCTGTCGCGGACGGGATGACGGTCTGTTTGGCAACAGTTGAAAGGGGAACGATTGAGGTAAAAAGCTGAGGTTCTAAAAGAAGTCCGGTTATACGCTGTCAATTAATGAAAAAAAGCTTCCTGGTGAAAAACAGACTGGGATGAAGTGTATTCCATGCCCTCAAAATAAATTGGATAAATCGGAGCCATTAGAGGAACCCGCTGGGTGAATTCCTAAAAAAGGGGCGCTCGCAAAAAGAAGTGTTTTTTCAATGGGTTTTGTTTATAATGCAGTTATCCTTGGAGAAAAAATTGATCCCTTCATTTTGATCATGGCTAAACTTGGCAAAATAAAATATGGGCTGATAATTACTTTGGTTTCCCTTTTATTGGGGCTCCCGTTTTTTCATTATCACCCTGACATTGCTCACACCCACCCAAGTGAATTAACACCGCACCATCACGGAGGGCATTTCCATTCGAGTGAGCTCAGCGGCATTGTCAGCCTAATCCAGCATCATGCCTCAGTTCCCCGGCATAGTGAAGACCATCATCCTCACTCAGACACCGACGTCGGCACAAATTATTTTGAACTCAACCTGCAAAAATCAAATGGCAACCCGGTAAAAACATTCAAGGTTTTTAAGCAGGCCATTTCTCAAAAAGCTTTTTTAATTGCCGGGCCGACCCTTTTTCATTCGGTTTCAACCGACATCCCGGCATTTGAGAATTCCCACTCAGCCGATTCCCCTAAAGAACGTTCCCCGCCCTTCCCTTTCGTTTAATCTTTTCCTATTCGCACAAAAATTTTTTAACGCCAGAACGGACCGTTTAAGGTTCCTTCTGACCAGACTTGTTCCCATTCATTTGGGTTGGCAATGACATTGCCGAAGTCTATGAGTTCCTAATTTATTGCGGAAATAACCCATGAAACGATTGTCGATCCTTTTACGGCTGGGTTTGTTTTGTCTCGTCCTGGTCCCTTGTTCCAGCTTTGCGGTCACCGAAGGCTCCATCGAGATCACCAAGAGCCAGACAGAACCCCTCACGTTACAAAAAGCGCTTTCTTTGGCTTTGACTCAAAATCCTGCGCTGGATATTTTTTCCCTCGAGCAACGCGCAAGAGAAGCCCGTGCCCTGCAATCGGGCCTTCGCCCCAACCCCAAACTTAATATTCTGGTGGAAGACAGCGCGGGTTCCGGGAATTTCAGTGGGTTTGGAGGGTCGCAAACCACCATCCAGCTCAGCCAACTCGTCGAGTTGGGTGGAAAAAGAATGGCCCGCATGCGAGCCGATGACCTGAGGGGGAAACTGGCGGGCTGGGACTATGAAACCAAACGCATGGATGTATTGACCGCCGTTGCAAAAGCGTACGCCGATGTATTGAAAGCGCAACAGCAGGTGCTGTTGGTAAAAAGCCTCACCGGCCTTGGAGAACAATTTCTGAATGCGGTGCAAGAAAGAGTCAAGGCGGGAAAGGTGGCCGCCCTGGAAAAAATCAAAGCCGAAATCTCTCTTTCCTCCGTACGCATTCAGCTTGCAAAAGAAAAGCGCGCGTTGAAAGTTGCCCGCAGAAACCTGTCCGCCCTCTGGGGAAATCCGCAGCCTCAATTTGAATCTGCCTTGGGCGATCTCTTCGCAATTTCTCCCGTTCCGCCACTCAAACAATTGATGGACCGTTTGACAGGCAACCCCGACCTCAAACGCTGGGCGGTGGAATTGGAACAAAGACAAGCGGTCGTGGCTCGCGAACTCGCCAAAAGAATCCCCGACCTCAAACTGCTGGGAGGTTTCAGACGTATCGAGGAAACCGAGGACAACACTCTGGTGTTTGGAATGTCCATTCCCCTGCAATTGTTTGACCGCAATCAGGGTGCGATCCTTGAAGCCCGCCACAAACTGTCCAAAGCCAATGCCCAAAAACGAGCGGCGATAATCATCATGACTCAAAATCTTTTAGGAGCCTACAACACGGTGGATTTCACCCACTCCCAAGTGCTATCCATCAAGACCAAAATTCTTCCCGCCGCGAAAAGGGCGTTCGATGGGGTCAGCGAAGGCTATCGTTTTGGCAAGTTTGGTTACCTGGATGTTTTGGACAGTCAGAAAATATTTTTTGAAGCCCGGGGTCAATATCTTTCAGCCCTGGCGGATCACCACAAAGCCGTCGCGGATGTAGAGCGGCTCATTGGAGAACCGCTCACACACTTCAAACAACCGGCAAGCGTGCCCGAAGGAGATCAACCATGAAAAATAAAATCTCCCCTTCTGTGATCGTCATCCTTGTGGTGGGAGCGATTTTAGCTTTAGCAATTTTAAACCTGGAAACGTCGAAGCGACTTTCAAATGGCTCAGACCAGGAACCTGAATTGACAAATTCCATGCCTCGGGGAAAGCATGGCGGCTGGTTGTTTTCTAAAAACGATTTGCGCATTGAAGTCAAAATTTATGAAAAGGGTGTCCCGCCTCAATTCAGAGTGTACGCCACCGATTCCAGGGGAGACAACATCGACCTCAAAGAAGTCAACCTGACCATCCAACTGCGCCGGTTGGACCGAATCGATACAATTCGTTTCGAACCGTCCGGGCAATACCTGCTCGGAGACAAAGTCATTGTGGAACCGCACTCTTTCGACGTGAAAATAGAAGCCCGCTGGAAAGGAGAAATTCATGAGTGGGAGTTTTCCCAGATTGAAGCGCGCGCCGAATTTCCTGAGGACGCCATGACCAATGCCGGGATCACCCTGGCGACCGTGGGACCGGCCAGGTTGAACAGCACACTCAGGCTGACCGGGGAAATCGGGTTGAACGAAGAACGGGTCGTTCATATTGTTCCACGACTCGATGGTGTGGTGAAAAAAGTTTTCAGGGACCTTGGAGCGCGCGTGACCAAAGGAGAACTCCTTGCAGTCCTTGAAAGCCGCGAACTGGCCGACGCAAAAATCAATTATCTTGGCGCGATAAAAAATTCAGCTTTAGCAAAAATTGATTTGGAAAGAGAAACTCTTCTGTTTGAGAACACTTCCAAAATGCTGGCTCTTCTTGAAAAGGAACTGGACCTGGAAAAAATATACGCCGACCTCAAAGACCTCCAGATAGGCGAAAGTCGTGAACTGCTCATTCCCGCATATGCAAAATTAAAACTCGCAACATCCGTTTACCTGCGCGAGAAAAATCTTTTTAAAAAAGGCATCTCTTCAGAGTCCGAATATCTGCTGGCCGAGGAGGACTACAAGAGCGCCCAGGCCCGATACATCGCCCTCAGAGAAAAAATCGCCTATGACGGTCCCTGGACGATTCGCCAGAAAAAACGGACCACGGAAATGGAACAATTCTATCTTCAGACCGCAAGGCAAAAGCTTTTTGCCCTCGGCCTGAATCAAAAAGAAATCAGCGCGTTGACCGATCAGCAGGAAAACATGTTCACCCTGCATGAGCTGAGATCTCCGCTCGACGGAATCATCATCAAAAAACATTTGACCACGGGAGAGGCCGTTAAAAAAGACGACGACGTTTTTCTTCTCGCAGACTTCTCTGACGTCTGGGTGAATATTTCCATTCCCGCCAAAGACCTCAAAAAAGTCAAACGCGGGCAAAAAGTTTTAATCAGGGACGACAACCTGGGACTTAAAGCCCAGGGAAAACTGACCTACCTCGATTCCATCGTAGACAAAAAAACCAGAATGGTCACGGGTCGGATCGTGATCCCAAACCCCGGCAAGCGGTGGCGTCCCGGCACTTTCGTCACCGTTGAATTGCTGATCGAGGAGCGCACCGTGCCTCTCACCGTTGCAATGGAAGCCATTCAAACCATCCGGTACTGGTCGGTGGTGTTCGTCCGATATGGCAATTTCTTTGAGGCCCGGCCTTTGAAGTTGGGAGAAAACGACGGACGCCGGGTGGAAGTTTTAGAGGGTTTGTCCATGGGAGAACAATACGCGGCCCACAACAGTTTCGCGGTGAAGGCCGAAATAGAAAAATCCTCCGCCACCCACGACCACTAGAGGAAGGAACGTTTCCATGCTTGAAAGGATTTTGAAAACCTCCATCCAGCACCGGCTGTTCGTGATGCTCGCAACTCTTGTGATCGCCATTTTAGGCGTTTATAATTTTCAAGTCCTCCCCATCGACGCCGTCCCCGACATCACCAATGTCCAGGTTCAGATCAACACCGAAGCCCCCGGTTTCACCCCGTCCGAAGTTGAGCGGCGCATCACCTTCCCTGTCGAAACCGCCATCGCGGGTCTCCCGAAAATGTCCAGCACGCGATCCATTTCCCGCTATGGATTGTCTCAGGTGACCGTGATTTTTGAAGACGACACGGACATTTATTTCGCCCGTCAATTGATCAGTTCCCGTCTTCAGGAAGTTAAAAGCAAATTGCCCCGAGGCACAGAACCCATCATGGGGCCCATTGCCACTGGTCTTGGAGAAATTTTCATGTGGACCGTGGAGCAGTTGGAGGGCGTGACCAAGCCGGACGGAAGCCCCTACTCGCTAACAGATCTTAGAAGTATTCAGGACTGGATCATAAGACCCCAGCTTCGCAATGTTCCCGGGGTGACGGAGGTGAACAGTATCGGAGGGTTCGTGAAGCAGTTTCATGTGTCTCCGGACCCTGAAAAACTGATCGCACACGGGGTCACCTTCCAGGACGTTTTGGAAGCGTTGGCCAGTAACAACAGCAACATGGGCGCAGGCTATATTGAACACAGCGGAGAGCAGTATCTCATCAGAACTCCGGGCCAGGTTTCGGGTTTGGAAGACATTGGGCAAATCATTGTCGGCTCTCACCTGGGCGTGCCTCTCTATATAAAAGACATTGCGAAAGTTGAATTTGGACGGGAACTGCGCACGGGTGCGGCCACACAAAATGGCAAAGAAGTGGTTCTTGGAACCGTGTTCATGCTGAAGGGGGAAAACAGCCGCACCGTCTCTTTGCGGGTTTCTGAAAAGATGCAGGAGATAAACCGGAGCCTGCCGGAAGGGGTGGTTGCCAAAACGGTTTATGACCGTACCAATCTGGTGAACGCCACATTGAAGACCGTGAGAAATAATCTTCTGGAGGGAGCGCTGTTGGTGATCGTCGTGCTTTTTCTTCTATTGGGAAATTTCCGCGCCGCCCTCATCACGGCTCTGGTGATTCCGCTTTCCATGCTCTTTGCGGTCACCGGCATGGTGAGCAATGAAATCAGCGGAAACCTGCTCAGTCTCGGCGCGATCGACTTCGGCATCATCGTGGATGGCGCCGTCATCATCGTCGAGAATTGCAGTCGGAGATTGGCCGAGCAACAACAAAAACTGGGCCGCATTCTTTCCCGCCAGGAACGATTCGACGTGGTGGGAGACGCCGCCAGAGAAGTTTCCAGCCCCAGCATCTTCGGCGTTTTCATCATCATGATCGTCTATCTCCCCATCCTGACCCTGACCGGGATCGAAGGCAAAATGTTTCAACCCATGGCGTTCACTGTATTGGCCGCGTTGACCGGAGCCATGATTCTTTCGATCACTTTTATTCCCGCCATGATGGCTCAATTTTCTTCAGGCTCTAATCTGGAAAAAGAAAATCCTTTTCTAAAATGGACTCGCAAAATTTACGCACCTTTATTAAAAATCGTTTTGAACAACCGCCCGCCTGTGGTCACGTTTGCCGTGGTTTTGGTTTGTCTCAGCCTTCTCTTATCCACACGCCTGGGGAGCGAATTTCTTCCCACTCTGGATGAGAGAGATCTTGCCATTCATGCTCTGCGTGTTCCGGGAACAAGTCTTTCGCAGGCCATCAAAATGCAGGGCGCTCTCGAGAAAAAAATCCAGGAACTGCCCGAAGTCGATTACGTGTTCACCAAAATAGGCACCGCCGATATTGCGACCGACCCCATGCCCCCCAGTGTGGCGGACGTGTTTGCGATCATCAAGCCTAGAAAGCAATGGCCGGACCCGGGCCGGTCTAAATCCGACTTCATTGATGAACTGGAAGAAAAAATGAATGCAGTTCCCGGCAGTAAATACGAGATCATTCAACCCATTGAAATGCGCTTCAACGAACTGATTGCCGGCGTTAGAAGCGACGTCGCGGTTAAAGTGTTCGGCGACGATTTGGACGCTCTGCTTTCTATAGCGGGAGACATTGAACATGCTCTGGTGAAGGTCCATGGCGCGTCCGATGTTTCGGTCGAGCAGGTGACCGGGCTTCCGGTTCTCTCTCTCGAACTGGACCGGCCTTATATGGCCCGTTTGGGCCTTAACGTTTCGGACGTTCAGGAGGTGATCGAAATCGCAGTTGGCGGCAAGAGCGCAGGCCAGGTGTTTGAGGGCGATCGCAGGTTTGAACTCGTGGTGAGACTTCCCGATGCTATTCGTAAAAACCTGGACCTTCTAAAACGCATTCCCATTTCATTGCCCTCCAATTTTCAAATCGATCCAGACCGGATGTCGCTCACCGATGAGTCCGGGACTCGCCAAAGTTCAAACCATATCCCTTTGGGTTCGGTGGCGAATTTTAAAATTGTGAAAGGACCGAACCAGATCAGCAGGGAAAATGGCAAACGCCGGATCGTAGTCACGGTGAACGTCAGGGACCGCGACCTGGGTTCATTTGTGCAAGAAGCGCAGAAAATCATTCAGGATAAAGTCGCTCTCCCGTCGGGGTATTGGATTTCATGGGGCGGACAGTTTGAACACCTGATATCCGCCACTGAACGATTGTGGATCGTCGTGCCCATCGCCTTACTGTTAATTTTCATTTTGTTGTTTGCCGCGTTTGGCTCTGTAAAAAACGCGATTCTTGTATTCACGGGCATTCCCCTGGCACTGACGGGCGGGTTTTTCTCCTTGTGGGTGCGGGGAATTCCATTGTCGATTTCCGCCGCCATCGGGTTCATCGCCCTTTCAGGAGTGGCCGTGCTGAACGGGCTGGTGATGATTTCATTCATCAATAAATTGCGGGAGGACGGAACTCCCCTGGACGAAGCCATTGTTCAAGGGTCGCTGACCCGATTGCGGCCCGTGCTGATGACGGCGCTGGTCGCGTCTTTGGGGTTCGTTCCCATGGCTCTGGCAACCGGAGCCGGCGCCGAAGTCCAACGTCCTTTAGCGACCGTGGTCATTGGCGGGATTGTTTCATCGACACTATTGACCCTGCTGGTGTTGCCGGCGCTGTATCGGATGTTTCATTTTTCTGAAGATGCCGGTCAAGACGTTTGACACCGTCATGCGTTTTATCCGTGCCCAAAATGAGACAATCTCTTAACGGGATCACAAAAAAAGCCCTGCTCGTTAAAGCAGGGCTTTCAAAAACTCAGGAGCTTCCGGTCATCGGCAATTAACCAATGCTTCCGGAAGCTCCCCTTATACTGTGATTAGACAAGGGATCACCTCCTTTGGGTCCAAGGGGGGGAACATCCGCGCCCAAGGCTCCCTTGGCGCCTCAAGCAACTTTTGACTCGTGCAGGATGAATTAAAAAGCTTAAAATGTCAAAATTCTTTGACTCGGATTTTTTTGATTATTTAAAAAATTTTATTTTCCAAACAATCCTTTAACCGCATCTCCAATCTCCGCAGCTTTTTTCTCGATCTGTTTCGGGTCGCCACTCTCCAAAGCTTCCTTGGCGCCCTTGATCACTCCTTCCACTTCCTCGGCAACTTTTCCAAGCCCCAGATTCTTCACCGCCCCACCCGCCGCTTGATTGAGAGCGTCCATCAACTTTTTAATGACTTCACCGGGGGTCGCGCCGCCTTCACTTTTTCCGATATTGGCCATGCGAACGGCGGGAAGGTCCACGGTCATCTGTTTTCCCTGCAATCCAACTGTGCTCACATTGACTTTTCCATCACGAATAATAAGGTTTTCAATGATGAATTTTTTGCCACTTTTCTTGGGTCCGCCTGTAGCTGAATCGCCATTGCCTGCTCCTCCCGATCCGCCGCCGGCATAATTCACGGCATTGCGTTGCAAGGCATCGAGATTGCTTCCGTTGGAGCCAAGCTCATAGGTGATCTGTGGAGCCACGATGAGGATCTCTTTGATGATCACCGTGCCCTTGGTGATGGTCGCGGCGTCTATGGTCAAGCTGACTTCTCCCAACTGAAACGCAGAATCCGTTTCAAACCCATTGGGGTTGCCTACCTTCAATCCGGTCAAGGTTCCCTTTCCCGATTTCAGGGAAATTTTGGTTTTTTCCAGGGTCACATCGGCATTGAGCGCCGCAGAACCATATTTTTCAACCGCCATCGTCACCAGGGAATCCATGGAAAATATCAGAAAAAATATCATTACGCCCGTCAAAACCACAACCATGGAAATGGTGACCAAAGTGGTACGTTTCATGTTGAGTCCTTTTTTTGTTTTTTTGGCATTATTGAACGTTACAAAACCATTTTATTGGTCTTTAAGGTTAACACATTATTCATCTTAAGAGGCAAGCCCAAAAATGCATCATTTGTGGATTGCCAGGATACGGGTTACACTTTCTTCAATTATCCAAATACCCTTGCGTAATTTTCTTGCCAAACGACGGCACGCGAGGAATTTCTTTTTTTCTGTTCAATGAGGTGAATGATGCAAGGCACAACTTTTAAAAATTCATTGCGTTTTTTTTCAGCGGCGTGGCTTTTGATGATTCTTTTAGCAGGCAGTGCCGGAGCCGAGCCCAACCCTGAAAAAATCCAGAATATAAGAAAACTCCTCCTCGTTTCTGGGATCCAGGATCAATTGTCCTACATGAAAGACGGCGTCATGAATTCGTATTCTCAGATGATCGGATCGGCCTACCCTAAAGTGCCGGACGCTTTTTGGACCGAGTTCAACGCCTTGATCGGGGATCGGGAAATGGTCCTGTTGATCGAGAAAATCATTCCCGTTTACGACAAGCACATGTCAAACGATGTCATCAATAAGCTGATCGCAATGTTCGAGACTCCATTTTGGATAGAGTGGAAAGATAAAATGCCGCTCATCAGTCGGGAAGCCGGAATCGCCGGGCAACAGTGGGTTCATGAATTGACACAGGCCGACGAATTCAAACAAAAAATAGATCGCCTGGTTCAAAAACACGAGCTTGAAAAACTGAACTCGGCGAAGAAGAATTCCAAATAAATGGGAACACCAGCCCCACTGGCTCGGAGAGTCTCCAATTAAAAAGGGAACGTTTCATTTCTTAAAAACCAACGGTGCGCAGGCTAAAGAAATTTCCCCTTAAAAGGTTCTCCGTCGGAGTCGTAATCGTTTTTCAAATGATGCCAGCTCAGATGAATATCGCAATTCTGGCAGATGGGAATTTCGAAACGCTTGCGGGCGATCATTTTTTTTCTGAGCTCGGTCAAAACCGTCCCGCCCCAGACATCTCTAATACTATCTTCCCTGAGGTTCCCGACCGGCGTGCTGGAAAACATATCCGCGCAACACAACACCACGCTCCCGTCCCAATAAACCACCATCCATTTCCATAGTTGAGTGCAGGGCGCTGTGTTCGTCAGGTTGAAACGCTTGTGGTTGAAGCGAACGGATTGGCCCGAGTCCATCCCGTAGTGATCCAGAAAACCCGCTTTGTCGAATCGCCCCGCCCAGTTGGAAATGATGTTGTTGTCGATGGGCGTCAACGCAATGGTGCATTGGTGGCCCTCGATGATTTTAAAAAATTCGTGGTCGAGTGTTTCTGCCATCGTTTTTAAAGTCTTGATGCGAAAATTGACGGGAACCGGACGGTGCAGGCGGTCGTTGGCTTTGAGCAGGTCGATGATGTTGTTGCGCACCACGTCGTAGCTCATTTTTTTCACGTCTTCAAATGTTTCGCGGTCCAGTTCGTCCAGACTGATATCCACCGCCACGTCATGTTCCAGCAGAGTGGGAATGATTTTTTCATTCATGAAAAACGCGTTGGTCAGGACCTCGACTCTTTTTATGGTGGGGAATTTTTGCAGGTACTCGATTTTTTCCTTGAGGGTCTTGTCCATCAAAGGCTCACCAAATGTGCCAAAATGGACAACTCCGCCCCGAACCGCATAATCGTCGATGATCTTGCGGTACAAATCCATCTTCATCGCGCCCAGGTCGGTCAAATCCGGATTGGGGCACCAGACGCATTTGGCGTTGCAACGATTGGTCACGTCCAAAAGAAGCGCCGGAGGCCATTCCTCAAGCTCCCGCGCAAGTTCCTTCACAGAAAAATCAAACAGGGGAGAATCGTGAATTTTACGGCGCAGATAATCCATTTCCTGAAAAAACGGGATTTTTTTGACTAAATTTTTGATCCGTTCTTTGGCGGGGATTTTTTTAGGCTCTTTTACCGAAATAAATGGCGGTTTTTCAAGCGTTTTCATTTGCCTGGAGGCTGAACCCAATACAGCCGGGCGCTGGGTTTTTGAGGTATCCGTAGTTTTCATAGCATAAAGGGGTTTCACTTGGCTCCCCTGTCACCCAGTTGGCGACCCTATAAGGAAGTCGGGGAGATTCAGGGTCATC
>CAYPQH010000044.1:0-15065 GCA_964412825.1 uncultured Nitrospinaceae bacterium
ATATCCAGGGTCTCGCGGGCGATCCGGCGTTGTCGCTCTTCAGAAAGAGAGCCAAGGGTTTTGAGGTTGTGGGCGCGGTCGGCAAGTTTGATCAAAATAACCCGAATGTCCCGGGCCATTGCCAGAATCATCTTGCGATAATTTTCTGCCTGAGTTTCCTCGCGGCTGGAAAACTCCATTTTACTGATTTTTGTGACTCCATCCACCAACTGGCAAATTTCATCGCCAAACAAATCCTGGATTTCTTCGTGAGTGGAGAGGGTGTCTTCGATCGTGTCGTGCAAAAGCCCCGCCGCAACCGTCTGTTCATCCATTTTCAGACGGGTCAGGTTGTAGGCGACTTCGAGGGGATGAGAGATATAGGCTTCTCCCGACTTGCGGCTCTGGCCTCGATGGGCTTTCTCAGAGTATCGGTAGGCGCTCAGAATTACATCCACATCCGCTTCAGAATGATATTCCAATACCGCATCTATTAATTCTTGTATTCGCGACATACCAGTTAATTTTCGGCGGCCGTAAACAGACCTAAAAATATTAAATGGTTCAAAACAATAAACTTGCAAAACCCCTTATTTAAAAGGGATAATTTATCTCATTTTAAGAATACTGCGTTTTTTATCTTCCTGTCAATATTCTTTCCTTGGTTTCACCTTTTAATCTGCTTATGATGATAATTTTGAGTGGGAAGGAGCGAATTTTCTCCTGATTTTAAAAAAATCATACCGCCACCTGCTCAACCGGCCATTTTGTGTCGTAACACCCTGAATTTTGGTTCTACGTTTGCTCCATGAAGGATAATCCTGAAAAAAAATACTCCCTCGGCGACGCCCTCCAGTACATCAAGGGAGTGGGTCCCAAAAGAGCCCTCCTGCTGGAAAAGCTGGGCCTGAAATGCATTGAGGATTGCCTGTTTTTTCTCCCCTTCCGCTACGAAGACCGCACTCTGGTGAAAAAAATCGCCGACCTCACCCCCGGCGAGAGAGTCACATTTACCGGTGAAATCGAGTCCACGGAAACCCAACACATTGGCCGACGTAAAAAAATCCTCGCGATTCACATCAAAGACGAGACCGGAACGATCTCCGCAAAATGGTTTCGCTTTCGTGAACTCTACATGACAGAAAAGTATCCCATTGGGTCTCAAGTCATTCTTTCGGGAAAACCGGAAACCAGCCGCTACCAAGGCGGAGGGCTTGAAGTCATTCATCCAGACATCGAGGTTATCTCCCTTAAAGAAAACGAAACTCCAGAAATAGGGAAACTCATTCCGATCTACCACAGCACGGACGGCCTGCATTTAAAAACTCTGAGGGCGATTATCAACCGAGTGGTCGAAACACATGCGTTATTAGTGCAAGAAATCCTGCCAGATGCAATCCTCCGCCGCCACAAATTTCCCTCTCGTAATGCAGCACTTCATCAGGTCCACCAGCCCACAAACGACCTCCTCGCCAAAGATCTCGACCATTTTCGCACTCCGGCGCAAAAGCGACTGATCTTTGAGGAATTTTTTCTCATCCAGGTGGGCCTGGCCTTCAAAAGGCAACACATCCCTAAAACCGTTGGCCCAGGCCGGGCGTTTAAAACCCGTGGTCCTTTAATAGGGAAATTCATGAAGCTCCTGAAGTTTGAACTCACCCAGGCGCAAAAAAGAATTCTGGGCGAAATCATGGACGATCTGGAACAGGACAAGCCCATGAACCGTCTGATACAGGGAGATGTCGGAAGCGGTAAAACAGTGGCCGCGCTGATCTGCCTGCTGACGGCGGTTGAAAATAAAACCCAATGCGCTTTCATGGTGCCGACAGAAATTTTAGCCGAGCAACACTTTCTCAATATAGAGCCCTATTGCCGACAACTGGGGATCTCCATTGAACTGGTGACCAGCGCTTTGTCCGCAAAGGAAAAAAAAATCATCCAAAAAAGGATTCAGGAAGGCGACATCCAGATCGTCATCGGCACACATGCCCTGATCCAGAAAAACATCGAATTCAAAAACCTGGGGTTGGCGGTGATCGACGAACAACACAGGTTCGGCGTATTGCAACGGGAGGCCATCGGCAAAAAAGGCGGCCACCCTCATATTCTGGTCATGACAGCAACCCCGATTCCCCGGTCGCTGGCTCTCACCCTGTATGGAGAAATGGACGTTTCTTTTTTAGACGAATTCCCGCCCGGAAGACAACCCATTGTCACGCACATATTTTATGAGCCCAAACGGGATCAGGCCTACGCCATTTTGCGCGGGGAAACCGACAAGGGAAGGCAGGCGTTTGTCGTTTGCCCGCTGATCGAAGAGTCCGAAACATTGGACCTTAAAACCGCCATCGAGGTGCAGGAATACTTGCAAAACCAGTTGTTCCCCGATTTGACGATCCGTCTGATACACGGAAAAATGAAAAAGGAAGAACGCCAGTTGATCATGGCGGAGTTTCTCGCGCAAAAGATCGACGTTCTGGTGGCCACCACCGTCATCGAAGTGGGCATCGACGTGGCAAACGCCACGTTGATGATCATCGAACACGCCGAGCGATTCGGCCTTTCCCAACTCCACCAGCTTAGAGGACGTGTGGGACGAGGCCAGCATGCCTCTCAGTGCCTGTTGATCGCCTACCCTTCTCTTTCCGAGGATGGGAAAGCGCGTCTGGAGGCCATTCAAAAATCCAACGACGGTTTTGTGATCGCGGAACAGGACCTCAAGATACGCGGTCCGGGAGATTTCATGGGAACCCGCCAATCCGGGATGCCGATCCTCAGAGTAGCCAACCTGGTCCGCGATATAAAAATTCTCGAATCGGCTAGAAAAGAAGCCTTTAAACTGCTCGACCACGACCCCAGTTTGAAAAACCCGGAGCATCAAAACCTGAAGCTAGCCATGAAAAACTATCTGGGCGAAAAATTGAATCTGCTGAATATCATCTGACCGCCAGCGTACCGCTGGAGGAGATATTAAGGTACTATGGGTTTATTGCGGAATGAATCCTGCTCATGCTAGGTTTTTCCTCGGGTTGTTTTCTCCGGGGCTCGTGAGCGTAGCCCGTCTACCCCTTCGGGGCATGAAAGCAGATGAAGAGGATATCACAAGCGTAGTGAACAGAGCCTTAAACTTTCCCCCTCTGGGGAGCGAGTTTCCTCCCCACGTAGTGGGGTAACTTTTCCTCCCGCGTAGCGGGATGGAGTGGACGCAATCGTTGGATAAAAGTAAATTTTTAAAAATTTTACATTGGACCGCGTTCCTGGTGCTTGGGTCGCTGTTTTTTTGGCCCGGTATTCCCCTGGCCCTTGAAGGACCTGTTCACCACAAAATAACGGTGGATCTCGACCCCGATCGGAAGTCCGCTCAAATCAAGGACACCCTGACGGTTCACTTGATAGAGGAAAATGATTTCGTCCTGAAACTTTACCTGCACGGTAATTTCTGGCTGGGCAACGTTAAAATCCCCGACAACACGGATTTCATCATTGAAACCACTCGCGCTCTGGACACTGATGAAGAAACTCCGCTCACCCAAATCGCGATTCGGAAAATCACCGATCTTCCCTGGCCCGAGTTTATAATCATAGAATTTGAATATGGGGGCAAGATTTTCAATCCGCAAAACCCCAAGAACGCCGAAACATCTGACACGGGAATCTTTCTCTCGGGTGCGAGCTATTTTTATCCGCAAACCCAGACCCAATCTGGCCCACCCGACCTCATGACTTTTCAGCTCACGGTGAACCACCCGGACGACTGGAAAGTGGTCAGCCAGGGACGAAAAATGGCGGAAACAAAAAATGGCCGTCGGGTCATTTGGGAAGCCATCGACCCGATGGAAGAAATTTTTTTAATCGCCAACCGCTTTCAGCAATTTCAAGCTCTCCATAATGGCATTGATCTATACGCCTTTCTCTTGGAGTCAGACCGAAAACTGGCGGACAAATATTTTGTCGCGGCCAAAAAATATATCGATTTCTATGAAAAACTGATCGGCCCCTACCCCTACCCCAAATTTGCTCTGATAGAAAACGCCCTGCAAACCGGCTACGGAATGGCCTCGTTCACTTTCCTGGGCTCCCGGATCATCCGCTTTCCGTTTATCCTGAACACGTCCTACCCGCACGAAATTTTGCACAACTGGTGGGGCAACAGCGTCTATATCGACCCGGAAAACGGCAATTGGGCGGAAGGTCTGACGGCCTATCTTTCCGACCATCTCTTGCTGGAATTAGAAGGCAAGGGCCCGCAGTACCGATTGCAACAATTGATTAAAGTTTTGAACTATGTCAACGAGTCCAATGACTTTCCTTTGATCAATTTTAAATGGCGCACCAACATGTCCTCGCAGGCGATTGGCTACGGCAAGATGCTCATGATGATGCACATGCTGAGATTGCAGGTGGGCGATGACTCTTTTCTCAAAGCCCTGCGCGAATTTTATAGAGACCGCAGGTTCCGCTTTGCGGGACTGGACGATCTTAGAATATCATTTGAATCCGCATCGGGAAAAGACCTGTCCAATTTTTTCGCGCATTGGACGTACCGTAAGGGAGGACCCCAGCTGACCCTGTCGTCCGTCACTCATGCCCCATCGAGTGGAGGACATCAATTGCATATCGAAGTACAGCAGACGCAGGCGGGCCCGGCTTTTCCCATCAAACTCCCGGTGGCCATCTGGACGACGGGGACTGCGGTTCCTAAAATCAAGATACTGGACATGACCGAAAAAACCCTCACCGCTTCTTTTTTATTGACCGGTAAACCTGGCAGGGTATTGATCGACCCTTATACAGAAATTTTTCGTAAACTCGACCGCAAGGAAGTTCCACCCTCTATAGGGCAAACATACGGTTCCCCCCTGCCCGCCAGAATCATGCCGACTCAGGGAGATTTCCCGGATGTTCTGATGGGCTATCACGAATTCGCGCAATCCCTCGTGAAAGACAGCAACGTGATGGGTCCTCTGTTGAACGATGGCAAGTCAAGCCCCATCCCCAATGGCAGTCTGTGGGTGTTTGGCCGCACCAACTCCTATGCCAGGCGCCTGAAACCGCAACTTGAAAATTATGGCGTGAAACTCAATGAAAACGATGTGGTGATCGAAGGCAGATCCTTCTCCTGGAAGAATCATAGCTTTGTGTTCACCCTGCAAAGACAGGGCGGTCAGGAGGGTTCCGCCACCTGGATAATCGCCAGTTCAGGCGAAAGTATTCCAGGGTTGATCCGAAAGCTGCCTCATTACGGGAAATACGGCGTTCTGGTTTTCAAAGGCAATGAACCTGAAAACATGTTCAAAGGCACCTGGCCTTTCCAACCTTCCGGCTTGATGAAAACCTTTCATCCGGGAAATTACACACTCCCGCCTCAGCCCCCGTTGGTGGATTTCAAGCCCAATTGAACGGCCTCGCTTTTCCTCCCTTTGTAACGGGGGGCGGGTGGGATTCTTCAGCTCAATGTGAAATCTCAACTATCTTTATATCGAACGTCAACGCTTTTCCCGCCAGAGGGTGGTTCAGATCCAAAGTAACATTTTCGGCGGTCACCGCAGTGATGGTGGCAGGAACCTGTCTGCCATCGGGAGCTCCCATAACCAGCATCATTCCCGGTTTGGGCTCGTGATTTTGCGGCAAATGTTTTCTGGGCACGGTTTGCGTCATTTCAGGCTTGCGTTCGCCATATGCATCTGCTGGCTGAAGTGTGAACTTTTTTTCCTCACCTTTTTTCATCCCCACCACAGCCTTGTCGAATCCGGGAATCACCTGCCCGGAGCCTGCTGTGAATTTTAGAGGCTCATTACGTTTTATAGAAGTGTCGAAAACGCTTCCATCCTCAAGGGTCCCGGTATAATGCAAACTGACCTTGTCTCCCTTTTTGACTGCGGCCTTGTCGTCGGCCAACGCACCGGAAACGCTCAAAACGCCAACAAATAAGACTGCCAACAATTGAACTGATATCAAACATTTACCAAAAATACGCATCTTTTCTCCTCTGTAAAAACTTGTTAGTTTGTATACCCAATGTATCATTCCAACCCGACAAGTAAAGATTCAATCCCGCCAGATCCCTCACATTATCTAACATTAAAACCTTGAAAACTTCAACCTGCTCTTTGAATCGAACCCCCAAAACCTGGGGTTAAGGGCGACAACTCGCTAAGAATATTCATTTTCCAAAAAAAATATCAAAAAAAATTCCTGGTTTTGAAGAAGAAAATAAAGCCTCACAATCGCAACAGAAAACCGTTTTCCTGCCTAACTCATTGATCTTGCTAGATAAAAAATATTAGCCCAAATTTTCCCATTCCGAAGAAATTCACTCCTGATTTCCCTCTGCCGATTTATTAAATTTTATTAATTTTGCATTAATAAAATTTTAACTTTCGACTCATATAATAGCCACATTACTTTCTCCTCCTCCTGGGAAGGGGCTCACTCCACGATGGGCCTCTTCCCTTCTTCTTTACTGTAAGAGAAAGTCCGAATGGACACTAAAGCTATTTTTGAAATTTTATCTTATCTTAACTTGACCAGGTGCTATTTATGAATAATGATGTTCGCGTTTATGAAGTAAAAATTTTTGATCGCTCAGGAAAATTAAAAAAAGTGGTTTCCCAAAAAGCGCTGATCAAACGCTCGGACGAAAAATTTAAGGAAGGTTTTTCTCCACTGAGAAATTACAAATCCAAAAATACTAAAAATGTGAATTAAATTTCAGTCGCACGAATTGTGCTGGCTTGAATATAGGATTTCAGAAAACCCCCTTTCCCCTGACCGGGTGCAAAGGGGGTTTTCTTTTTCGCGTCTCGGGAAATTTAAAGGCTTCGATCTTCTTTCCAGGTTCATTCGTAATGCCCGGCAAAACCGGAGGCGGAAATTCCGACAGGTAAATATTTCCTGGCGATTCGGGCAACCCGGTCGCGGTAGGAAAGATCGACAGACCGAGGATTGACCTCGGCCATCGCTTGGGGCAATTTTGTTTTGAGTGTTCTGGAACCGTCTCCTGTGCCGTCCCCTTGAATAAAATGATCGATCACCACCGCTCGAACACCCATTTTTGCCAACCGTGAAAAAAAGACGTCCGGCGCTTTCATGGGGTAGAGGGGCGACAGGCAAGCCACCGTTTGCACTCCCCGATCCACAAATTTTTCGAGAACCCCCATTCTCTCCTCCAGCGAACAGGGGGGCGATGGCAAACCGGGCAGGTGGCCCATGTCGCCTTCTATAGATACATGCACACGCAGGTCGCATATTTCGGACAACGATTGAATTTTATCCAGATCGTCTAATATAGTGGAGGAATGGGTTTGCAGGATCAATCGATCCGGTGGAACCCCCTGCATGGCATCAAGTAGCTGGCGCGTCAGCCGGACCTTTCTTTCCACCGGTTGCCAGGGGTCGGTCGAACTGGAGAAAAAAATCGAAAAACAACCGCCGGTTTTTCGCGCCCACTTTTTTTCTTTTTCCACCGTTTGGGAATAGACTTCGGCGGCATTGATTTTTATGTCCACGAACCGGCCCCATTCCCGTCCCCGCATGATCCATCGATTGAAACGGACATAACACGCCTCACCGCAGGCGGAACGACCAAACCCGCAACCCACATAAGGGTTCAGCGAATGCGAACTCACTGTCTTCAGATACCCTGAAGTGCGGGTGAGAATGGATTTGCAATGAATCTCAACGACCTTCATTTTTCGTGAACGAGGTCGGTGATTTAGTTATTTATATTGCCGGAAGACGAACCCTTCCACCATTGCCCCCACTTTACGGAAGAAACGTTTCGGCGAAAATTAGGCGCGGGATAATAGAAAGCTTCGTATGCGCCGGAGTCTTTACTGGCCTCCGTGGTGGACCATTGATTGGGCGGGTATTCTTCCAGTGCCAGCAACCAGATCTTTCGGTCGTCCTTTTTTCTCAGGATGAGATACCCTCTTTCCTGGTTATAATTAAAACTTCCAAACAGGGTGACGGTGGCTCCCGGAGGTCCATCCAGAGTCAGGGTGTACATGCCCGGGCAAAAATAATTGCGAAAATCCCGGCGCATATCGGCGATGTCTTTTCCGGAGTCCACATAAAACAACTCTTCGCAATCCCTGAAATCACTGTCAATCCCCTCGCCGGAGTCAAACAGCACTTCCTTGGAGAGCATCAACTCTTGTTTGGCAAAAACCAGGGACGAATGGATCAGGACAATCATCATACCCAGAATAATTATTTTGATTTTCATAATAGCCTCCAAATGATGGCGGTTGATAATTTCAAAGGTGCAGGGGAACCAACAGCCCGATGGCAAAAGGACTTTCCGGTCTGCCATCCGTAACCCGCTGTCTCCCGTCATTAATCAAAATTAGGATATCCATGCTCTCCTCAATTATAATAAATTGTTTCCCGCTTAAACAAGCACTAATTTTACATATAATTTTATAGTCTCATCCAACGCCTTTTCAGAAAAAATGAATATCGCCCTGCAAAAAAAAAGTCAGAACAAAAGAGCTGATTTGCGGTTTATCCTTGCCGGAATTCTCATTGCCGCGGCAATTTTCAGTTTGGATCTGCTACTCCCATTGGGGGTTGCCGATGGTGTTCTCTATGTCGCCCTGGTGTTGATAGGCTTAAGGACGCATAGTAAGAAGTTTATTCTCGTAAGCGCCATTTGTGGAACCGCCCTCATATTGATCGGATTTTATCTCTCTCCCGAAGGCGGAGTGCTGTGGAAAGTTCTGGCCAACAGAGCGCTATCGACTTTCACCCTCTGGATGACCGCCATCTTGTGCTTCAGGCAAATTCAAGCAGAAACAAAACTGCAGGAGGCCAGCGAGGGTCTGGAAAAAAGGGTCCAGGACCGTACTGGAAAACTGGACGAGGCCAACGAATTATTGCGGCGCGAAAGCGGGTTCGTAGCATTGCACCGGGACATCGCCGTGGGGTCCAACGAAACGCAGGCTATAGAACGCACTTTGGAATACTGCATAAAAAGAATTTGCGCCCATACAGGCTGGCCCGTGGGACATCTGTACCTGACCTCAGAACGTTATTCTCTCCAACTGGTTCCCGCGGGGATTTGGCATCTGGATGATCCCACCCGGTTTGAAACCTTTCGCAAAATCACCGAGGTGACTCCCTTCAACGCCGGGGAAGGGCTTCCCGGACGGGTCGTAGCCAGCGGCAAACCTGCATGGATCATCGACGTGACCCAGGACTCCAATTTTCCCCGCGCCAATCTCGCTAAAAATATCGGGGTGAAGGCGGGCTTTGCGTTTCCCATTCTGATTGGTGATGAAATCGTAGGCGTGATGGAATTTTTTTCCTCCAAGGCGGTCGAACCGGACGATAAATTACTGGAGATCATGACGCAGGTGGGAACTCAATTGGGCCGGGTGCTGGAGCGAAAACGGGCCGAGGAGGAAGTCAGGCATTCCCATGAACAATTGCGTGATCTGTATCACCGGCTGGAGTTGGTGCGCGAGGAAGAAAGAACCCGGATGTCGAGAGAAATCCATGATGAACTGGCGCAAGCCTTGACTGCTCTTAAATTGGAAATTTCCCTGCTGGATAAAAAATTAGATAAAAATGACTCCTCCCTCCGGTCTTACACTCAAATGATGTTAGAGATTCTCGACACCACCATTCAAGCGGGTAAAAAACTGGTCATGGATTTGCGGCCTCCCATATTGGACGATTTCGGCCTGCCGGAAGCGATCGAATGGCAGGCAATCGAATTTGAAAACCGCACCGGTATCCAATGTGATATCGATTTTGGTGAAAATTACCTGACACTGGATAAAGATCGGTCCACCACTCTGTTTAGAATTTTTCAGGAAACTTTGACCAATGTGACACGGCATGCCAAAGCCGATAAAATCAATATAAGCCTCAAGGGTAGTAATGGAAGCGTCACGCTTCAGGTGAGGGATAACGGCATTGGCATTTCAAAAAACCAGATTAATAATTTAAGGTCATTGGGCTTGCTTGGAATTAGGGAACGCGCCCTTGTATGGGGAGGGAAAGTTGATATACTAGGTGTACCCAATCAAGGGACCACAATCATCATCACTCTAAAACGCTGATTAAAATATGACCACGTCCTACCCCGAAACAACTCAAATCAAGCTACTCATCGCCGATGACCATCCCCTTTTCAGGCAAGGGCTGAAACACACGTTTTCCGAGACCAATGACATCACCGTGGTGGGAGAGGTTGAAAACAGCGATGACCTGATCACGATGGTGCAACAACATCCTGCCGATGAATACAGTTTGATACTCATGGACATTGCCATGCCCGGCAAAGGCGCGCTGGATGTTTTGAAACAATTGAAACTTGAAAATCCGAAACTGCCGGTCCTTGTGGTGAGCGTGTATTCAGAGGATCAATACGCGGTGAGATTCATCAAAGCCGGAGCTTCCGGTTATCTGACCAAGGAGAGCGACCCCGATCTATTAGTCGAAGCCGTACGCAAAGTGGCCCGGGGTGGTAAATATGCCAGTACCCGGATAACAGAAAAACTGGCTTTCGATTTTTCCAACTCCGACAAACCCCTGCACGAAACTCTGTCGGACCGCGAATTTCAGGTGTTTGGCATGATCGCCAACGGGACTTCTCTGACAGACATCGGCAAACTACTTTCCTTGAGCGTCAAAACCATCAGCACCCACCGCACCCGTATCCTCGAAAAAATGAAAATGAAAAAAAACGCAGAACTGATCCGTTACGCCATCAGTAACAACCTTTCGTAATTCTCATTTGTCCCCTTCCATTAAAACGTTTGCGCTTTTCATGTCGCCACTCGCCTGAGCGATCAGACCTGCTATAGAAACCCCTATCCCCCTTTCAATAACCCTTTCCAGGCTAATCTTTTTCCTATGTATAGGCAGGAATATTCCCACCTAAAAACCAGTGGTTTCCTGATACCGCAGGCATTCGAAATGGCCTAAACTCACCTCAATTAAAGGACCTTTAAGCGTCGAAACAAGGTCAACGGTTCTGCCGTTTAACGTACCCGAGTCGCCGCATAAGACAGCCAGATAAAACCCGTAGGATGTTTCTCCCCTACACAGGTGCATGCGGATTTTGATTTAGAATTTATCGAGTTTTTTTACACATGGGTAAAACAAAAATATTCAGAATCGCATTGGTATTGGGGCTGCTTTTAGGCGGACTGTCCTATCAATCGGCAGACGCGAAAGCCAGGCTCATTTCCCTTCACCAATTCCCTGAAGAAACATCCCAGGTAAATATTTCCAAGGGTTCGGCGGTCAAAATCTCCAACGATTTTGTAACCCCCCTTTACAATTTGAAGATCGTTAAAGTTTCCACGGGAATAAAGATGTTGCAAGTTGATGAGTTTCAATCGGGACAGGCTTTCGATTTGAAATTCACACGGGAGGGAATTTATAACATTTGTTATTCCTCGCTTCCAGAATCAGAGATCGTGAAGGAAGCCTGTTTTCAGGTCAATGTAGTAGCTCATTTGAAGGCATGAAAGCTCCCAGGTTGGAGTTAAGCATGAAGTTTTTTGTTTGGGGACATTATTTTCAACTGTAATAACCATTTTTGAAAGGGGAAGAAGAATGAAAAAGATCCTCCTGCTAACCGCGATTTTTATCGCCAGCACCAGTGTTGCCGCATTTGCGGGAACAATCAATCCCGGCCAGTCCACCAGCTGCAAAGATGCCAGCGCTATTGAACTGGAAGTCGTTAAAACCGCTCCGGCATACAGCGGCAAGTTCGGGCACACCACCAACGACCGTGGAACGGCTAATCTGGTCATTTGGAAATCTTCCAACTACACCACTGTGCCGATTTCTTTGGGACCGAACGACAACAACCAGGCTATGAATGCTACTGACAAAGGCCGCACCGGCCTCAAAGCAATGGGTGGCATGGGTGCCAGCAAGGTTGTTTTAAAGAGCGAATCTGCTTTCAGCCGTGGCGATTCCATTGGCGACATCAGCGGAACCGTAAAGATCACCAACACGGGCGCTATCGGAGTCTCAGTTAACTGCAAGTAGTAAATGTATTGAGGGTTTTATCGCGAGTGAAACCCTTACCCTAGAAGAAACCGTCGGTCCAACCGGGCCGGCGGTTTTCTTTTTCCTGCTCTTACCTCAGCCAAAAACCTTCCCTTGGATTGAGCCCATACCGGAACAAAAACCAAACCGGAACCCTGGGTGACCCTATTTGAATGATTGTGCGTCGGAATTAAAATACAACCGGCAGGAAAATAATGAGCGCTCCCCGCATCGCCCTCGCGCTACGGGGTGGGAAATACCCCCCCTGTTGGGAGAGAAAATACTTTTAGCCTGTCCTGGGAGAACAAGGCTTTTATAGCAGGCTCCGATAAATGAGCAGGTTCATCAGGCGACGGTAACTGTCGTCTCCAAACAACTCCGCATCGTCCGTATTCAGGTCATAGGAACCCAGGGTTTCAAAGATACCGGGACGTGAGATTTGCTTGGCAAGAGATATAAAATATCTTTTATTCCCGCTGTTTGGTTGTTTCAAACTTAAGTCGGGACGTTTCGCAACTAATTTACGGCCATTCTTTGCGATGATGGCTTCATTTTCTTTTAACATGACCACGCGCTCCCCTCTGACGAACAGATAAAGTTTTTTGAGGCAATGAATGTTATAGAGAAGCAATAAATATACCATCGAATGAAGTCCGAACGCAACCTCCTGAAACTCTTATTTCTAAACAAGCTCACTAAACGATTGAAAAAACCTGTTCTGAAACCGTCAATTTTTCATTTAAAAATTTAAAATATTCGTCAAAGAATTTGACGGTTCCCGTCGCCCGAATGAATAATTGACTTAATATCCGCATTTGTTACCTTAAGCGGCTGAATCGAGCAAAAAAAATTTCCTCTTCACCTGAAAATAAAAACTAATGAGCGACAACGTCAAAGTAAGATTTGCCCCCAGCCCCACCGGAACCCTGCACATCGGCGGCGTGCGCACCGCCCTTTTCAACTGGCTGTTCGCCCGGCATCATGGCGGAAAGTTCATCCTGCGCATTGAAGACACCGACGTCTCCCGCTCGACCGATGAATCGATTGAGGAAATCCTCACCGCCATGCAATGGCTTGGGCTCAATTGGGATGAAGGCCCTTTCAAACAAATGGAGCGGCAGGAACTCTATAAAGAAAAAGTCGAACACCTGTTCAAGCAGGGAAAAGCCTATCGCTGTTACTGCACTCCCGATGAGCTGAATATCAGACGACAGGAAGCACAGAAAAAAGGCTTGAAGCCCAAATACGACGGTACCTGCCGCAACCGCAGCGAGCAACCGGAGGGCATGCCCTTCGTCATTCGCTTCAAGGCCCCATTGGACGGCACCGTCACCATTCACGACCTGTTACGCGGCCAGATCGCCTTTGATATAGAGGAGATGGACGACCTCATCATCCAGAGGACCGACGGCACGCCCACATACAACTTTGTGGTGGTGGTCGACGACGCCGACATGGGCATCACCCATGTGATCCGGGGCGACGATCATTTGTCCAACACACCCCGGCAAGCCCTGCTATACGAAGCTCTGGGGGTTCCTCAGCCAAAATTCGCGCATATTTCCATGATCCTTGGCGCCGATAAATCCCGACTCAGTAAACGCCACGGAGCGACATCCGTCCTCGCCTACAAGGACATGGGCTACCTTCCCCAAGCCGTCATCAACTATCTGGTGCGTCTGGGCTGGTCCCACGGGGATCAGGAAATTTTTACCAAAGAGGAGTTGATTCAGCATTTCACCCTGGACAACATCACCACCTCGGCGGCGGTGTTCAACCCCGAAAAACTCCTGTGGATCAATCAGGAATACATCAAAAACACTCCGCCTCTGGAATTGGCCGCGCATTGGGAACCGATTCTCGTCCAGGAAGGCATTCTTCCTGAAGATCACGGATTGAGCATGGAAGCAATCGCTTGCCCCATTGCTTCGCTCAACCAGCGGGCGCAAACTCTGGTGGAGATGGCGCAAAAATCGGCTTTCTATTTCAAGACGGAATTGGAATTTGACGAAAAAGCGCGGGCGAAATTTCTAACCCCCGAAGCCAAGCCGCTGTTGCAATCGCTGGTTTCCAAACTATCGAATTTAAACGATTTTTCTGAATCTACCTTAGAAACCACCTTCAAGGAAATCGTCGAGCAGGCCGACATCAAACTCGGCAAACTGGCCCAACCCGTTCGTATCGCCCTGACCGGAAAAAAGGAAAGCCCCGGCATCTTTGAGGTGGTCCTCCTGCTCGGAAAAGACGTTTCAATATCCCGCCTCAACAGCGCCATAGACTGGATCGAGTCCCTCTGATTGACACTTCCCAAGAGCGATCTTATTCTTTAATCAGAGAAGAAACACTTGGGAAAGGAAATCATAAAATGTCTGTGGAAATACTGCATAGAGACGATCTGCTTCGGGGAGGGTTCGCGGGGCTTAAAGAACATCGGATGGTGATGGACCCGAAAGCCTTTGGCCCCCATGTCAATCCGGGCACCTGGTCTGGAATCGGGAGCTTCGTTTATCTGGCCGATGCGAGGTTCGACCCTCACGGCGAAACCCGAATGCACAGCCACCGGGAAATCGACGTCATCTCGGTCATGGTCGAAGGAAACATCGCGCATGAAGGATCGCTTGAACACGGGCAGGAACTGAAAGCATTGGACGTGCAGGTGCAACGCGCCGGCGGCGAAGGCTTCTCGCACAACGAAATCAACCCCGACAACGCTAAAAACCGAATGATTCAGATCTGGACCCTGCCCGAAAAATCATACCAGCCAGCCGGGTACAAACTGTACACGCCAAAATGGGGAGAAATTGCCCGCGTCTATGGAGGCTCGCCCGATCAGACAGAAACCTTTGACAGCCAGACAATGATCCACGTTGGCCTGCTGAACCCGCAACAAAATATTGTCTTTGAATCCGAATTCATGGCCTATCTGACAACAGGCTCAGGTACCGCCAACGGGGAAGAAATCGAGGATGGAGATTTGATTCGGGGAACCCGCCTGGAATTCACAGCGAATGAGAAATGCCAGTTGATCGTGATCCATTTTTAATTTTAATAAAAACCTTTGTTAACCGCAAAGA
>CAYPQH010000045.1:0-14917 GCA_964412825.1 uncultured Nitrospinaceae bacterium
GGATCTTCCGGTTCGTGCATCGCCCGACCACTTCCAAAATGCGGATCATCGCGCACAACCAGCAAATCCTGCGCATCGACAAAGAAGACAACCGCCCCATCACCGCAGAAACGGAACAAAAAATCATTCAATTCACCAACCAGATACTACCTGATATGACCGGCGTCATCTGCTCCGATTACCAGAAAGGCGTGTTGACGGGAAAGGTCGTCAAGAACCTGATGCATCGCGCTCAAAACGCTAAAAAATATGTGATCGTCGATCCCAAAAGTTCGGACTTTTCATTGTACAAGGGCGCCACGGTTCTGACCCCCAACCAAAAGGAAGTCGAACGCGCGGTGCCCATCAAGATCAACAGCACCGAAGACCTGGAACGTGCGGGAGAATACCTGCTGACTCTGACACGGGCGGAAGCCCTTTTGGTCACCCGCGGCAAAGACGGAATGACCCTTTATCAGAACAAAGAAAAACCTGTGGACATTGCCACCGTCGCCAAGGAAGTTTATGACGTCACCGGTGCTGGCGACACCGTGGTCAGCGTTTTCGGGATGGCCCTGTTCGGCGGATTCAGTTTTCAGGACGCGGCCTGGCTTTCCAACATGGCCGGCAGTATCGTGGTCGGAAAACTGGGAACGGCCGTCGTCACCTTGAGCGAGATCAATGAGTTTCTGGAAGAAGAACTGCTCCAGACCGCGCGCACCATCCTGGAACTGGAAGAGCTGAAAAAAATCGTCAGCCTGGCCAAAAGCACCTCTAAAACCGTGGTGTTCACCAACGGCTGTTTCGACTTGATCCACGGCGGCCATATCGAATTCCTGCAAAAAGCAAAATCCATGGGCGACATCCTGGTGGTCGGGCTCAACAGCGACGCCTCGGTGCGTTCGCTCAAAGGAGATGGGCGTCCCATCAAATCTCAGAAAGAACGCGCCAATATTTTATCCGCATTGAAGTACGTCGATTACATCACCATCTTCGACGAAAGCACACCGGAACACCTGATCGGCGAAATTCGTCCCGACATTCTGGTCAAGGGCAACGACTACAACATCGATGAAGTGGTCGGACGCGAAATCGTCGAGGGTTACGGAGCCCGAGTGGAACTCATTCCCATCGTCAAAGGACTCTCCACCACCAACACCGTCGAACAAATCCTCGAAAAACACAAGGGGGATTGAATAGGGGTGAAACATTCTCGCAAATAAAATACAAACTTTTTCGGAAATTATCCTATATAGTGAAGAGGTTATTCGGCACACACTCTTTGACAAAAAATTGAACCGGTCATTCGGTTGAAAAAGAAACAGTAAATTTATGTTGGCGATTGCCATGATTTTTATGGTTTCGCTGTTGTCGGCTAATCTATCCGCATCCCCGATGCACTCTATGGATGCGTCCGATTGCTCGATGCAGGTGTCTTGCGGCAGTTGTTTTATTTCCACTACGATCCATTCCCTTGTCGTATATATTCCCCCTTGTTTTTGCGGTGATCTTTTGGAAATCGCGAGTCTTTTTGAGTCCCAAAAATCCGTTCCCGCTACCCCCCCCCTCCCAAAAAATAAACCTTCCGGGTATCTCTAATCATTCAATATTTTTTATAGCAGGCAATGTCTTTGAACAATTCCATTCGGATAGCCAGGGGCGGGTGTGTGCAAAGGAAAAAAAGAATATGGGTGACCGATGAGTATTAAATACGACAGCGTAATGCCTTGGGGGCGGTCCTTTAAAGAATACCGGTCTATGTTTGCTTTGTCGGAGCATGATTTAAAAAAACGAATTGTTGGCTGTGGTGACGGTCCTTCCAATTTCAATGCCATACTCACCAAACAGAGAGGTTCAATCATTTCCTTCGACCCTCTATATCGGTTTTCGGCAACAGAAATTAGGAGTCGAATTGATAAATGCTATCCCGAGGTGCTAGAACAAACTCGCAAAAACTCTAGTAAATTTAATTGGACGAATATCCGCTCGGTTGAACACCTTGGTCAGGTTCGAAAAACAGCCATGGAAGAATTTCTTACAGATTATTCCACAGGGCGAGAAGAGGGTCGATACGTTGACGCCAGCCTACCCAAAATTCCTATAGGTGATAAAGAATTCGAATTGGCCTTGTGTTCACATTTTCTTTTCTTATACAGTGAAAGTTTCTCCCAGAATTTCCACCTGCAGTCGGTTGAAGAGCTTTGTCGAATCTCCTCAGAAGTAAGAATATTTCCTCTTGTAGATTTGAATGCAAAAAAGTCACGGCACCTTGAGCCCACCCTTTCACAGCTTAAAGACGGAGGTTTCGATGTGAAAGTAGAAACCGTCCCTTACGAATTTCAAAAAGGCGGAAACCAAATGCTACGAGTCAGAAACCTTTAAACAAAATTGCCAGAAAAAATAATGTGAGACGCGCTCCTATTTTTGTGATAATGAGCGGGAAGAAAATATTATTCCGCCTGAAACCTTTTTCACCCACCTGTCCGTCACTCGCTTTCATGGAAAAAGAAAATTTCTTATTCGACCCTTCTAATTTTCGGCTTTTGAAAACCGCCTTTCCCTATTTACTCTACTTGGCGCTGATCGGGTATTTTTATTCTTTCTCTGAATACGGATTCAATATCTGGGACGAAGGTGGATTCGCCAATGGAACCTTGCGCACCCTGAACGGGCAAAAGGCGCTGGAAGATTTCAACCCCAACGGCTATCTGCCGGGCCGCTATATTTACGGCGCGCTTTTTTTCAAACTGCTGGGAATCGACATTCAAAGTTTGCGCTTGAGCGTGATCCTCATCACGCCGGGAATGGTCTTCATGGTATACGCCATTTCCAGAAAAATCATGCCGCAGGGTTTTGCTTTTCTGGCGGCGCTTTTTATGTTGTCGGCCCCGTCGATGTATTACAACCGGTTCTTTCCGTTCTTCACAGTACTCAGTCTATTCTGCATTCTCAACGTTCTCGAAAAAAAAAGACCGCGGGATCTCCTGGCTTTAGGCGCGTCTATTTTGCTTGCGGGTTTTTTCAAGTTCGAGATCGCATTGATCGCTTTGGTCATCGCTCTTGCTCTAGGCTTTGTCATGGTTTTAATAAACAAGGGTGACAATAGCGCGCTCCAACTGAACCTGAGTGACCTCAAAAACCTTTCGCCTGGACTCAAACTTTTGACCGGAGCTTCAGCGGTTTGCCTGGGTCTGGCTTTTATCCTGACGGTGGGATACTTCCTGCAAAATGGATTTTTTCTGAAAGTGTTCAAGCTGGTTGTGGACGCGCACAACGTCTGGGGCAACCCTTTTCCTGACATTTTTCCTGTCGGGCCGCTGATCGAAAAACTCGGCCCACACAAAATGTTCGAGCGCCTGCTTTTTTATCTGCCTCTATGGGTTTATGCTGGGGTGGGTGTTATCCTGCTCATCCGGATTTCCAAACCCAAATCGACGGTCTCGACACAGGAGCTTGCGCTTTTAACGATTCTTTCTTTTGGAATTTGCGTGTTTGGTCTGGTCATTTGGCGAGCCGGTTTTGACAATTTATTGCGGACATTGCCGCCGTTTTATATTTTATTCTGCTACTTGTTATATTTGGTCCACGAAAAATTTCTCGGCTGGCAACAACGCGCTGGCTTCAGTTCCCGTTCGGGTTCCTTGATTAAAAAAACTCCTGTAAATATTTTGATCGTGTTTCTTCCCTTCCTGTTTATTTACGAGATGAACACGCATCACGGGTTTTATGCCGGAAGCATCGGGGCGATGAAAAAGGAAATTCAACGGGTGAAGCTGGATCGGTTGGGGGTATTCACCAATCCTCAAGAGGCTAAATGGTTGCAGGAGGTGGTGGACCGGATTGAAATATACACGGACCAGGGCGACGCCATTCTGGCTCTGCCGTTAAACCCGATTTTCTATTTTCTTACCGACCGGATCAACCCCACCCGCTACGACTGGATATTGCCGGGCATGCTGACTGCGGAGGAGGAAAAAAAGATGGTGGAGGGATTAAAAATGAATCGACCAAAGATGGTTATTTTTGTGGACATCGCCATTGATGGAAAAGAGGAAAGACGTTTGGCAAATTACGCTCCAACCCTGTATGCGTTTCTCCTTGAATATTATCAATTCGATGAAATAATCGGCCTGTTTCAGATTCTTCTTCCAAGGCAGACCAAACAAAACCCGTAACCGTATTTTTATTTTTGCAGAGATGAACTGCCGTTGGAAAAATTTCTTAAAGCGAAAAAATCTTTTCGCTTTAAGCCGTGCTTGTTCATTTTGTCGTAAAAAGTTTTTCGGGGCAACCCCAGAGCCAGGTACGTAGTCTTGGCACTTCCATTTGTTCTTGCCAGTTCTTCAGCGATCAACTTTTTTTCGAAGGCGTTCATTTTTTCAACCAGGGTCATTTCCTGTTCAAAATTTTGTCCATCGGGGTCCATCGATTCCTCTTGATCGGCCGGGTCAAGGAGGTCCAATCCAAATCCAAGAGCAAACCGTTCGGCGACATTTTTCAATTCGCAACCATTTCCCGGCCAATCCCGGCTTGATAATTTCTCGTATATTTCTTGAGTCAATAACGGAGTGGGGCATTGGTATTTTGCACAAGCC
This sequence comes from uncultured Nitrospinaceae bacterium, assembly GCA_964412825.1. Lineage (GTDB taxonomy): Bacteria > Nitrospinota > Nitrospinia > Nitrospinales > VA-1 > JADFGI01. The sequence continues at coordinate 4,575 of CAYPQH010000045.1, forward strand.
TGGCGAACAAAATGCTGGAACAAAAGAGGGATGTCCTCGGGATGCTCTTTAAGAGAAGGGAGGACAATTTGAATCACGTTCAATCGGTAAAAAAGACTCTCCAGAAACTTTCCGTCTGCACAGGCATTTTTGAGATCCGCTTTTGTTGAGGCGATCACACGAATGTCTATCGGCTTGAACGCATCCTGGCCGGGTCTTTGAATATTTTCTTCCTGCAAAACATACAGGAGCCTGTCTTGAAGGCGCAAGGGCAGGCGGTCGATTTTATCCAGATAAATAGTGCCGCCGGCGGCGGACTCCAACTTTCCTGTTCTAAGGCGGGAGGCCCCGTTCGACTCTCCGGCCTCCGGACCAAAAAGGTCTATTTCAAGAATTTTTTCCGGGATGGAAGAACAATGGATGACAATAAATTTATGATGCTTTCTTAGGCTTGCATCGTGCAACCCACGGGCAATCATTTTTTTCCCGGTTCCCGCTTCCCCGACCAAAACAACTGCGGCGTCCACCTTTTTGGCCTTCTGTATGGTTTCAGAAAGACGCTCCATGCACCTGGATCGCCCCTGGACAAAAGACGCTGACCGACCTTTTGCTCTCGTTTTTGGACGGAGCCTCTTGTTTCTCGATACAGGAATGCCAGAAAAAATCATCCGGTTGCCTTTCTTCCCGGGAAAATCCTGGGTCAACCAAAGGTCCAATCGACTCAGAATCACATCCACGTTCAATTCTTTATTTAACTCCTGGAATCAAATTAACCCCACGCCCCACAATATCCGATTTCCATAAAAAATCAAATTAAATTTTCCCTATACAGATATTTTCTCCGATTCTTTCTCATGTCTCGATAGCATAAAAAATTAGAAGGACTTATGCAACGGATGGTGATTGGGCCAAAAATCGGATAGTGACCATGAATATTCCTCCAAGTCTACTATTTTTTTTTAAATGCAGATCATTTTTATTTTGTGACATTCCGGGCAGGAGGGGGTGTGCTCAAGAGGACAATCAATTAGCCTAAATTATTTCAATTACTTATATGCCATGAAATAATTTTAAAACAAATTAGCTTATGGAAATTTAAAATCAGGGCATGAGGGGGCTCAAATAATGTGGTAGTGACCTTTTATTTATTGGTATAATTCGTAACAGAGAATTAAAATTGGCGTTTCTGCTGATTTAATTCTTTTTTCGTATCCAGCTCCTATTGGGAACACTACTGGAATTCCAACATATTATATCGGACTACGGAACAATGCAAGGAAATAATTCGGGTTCTGCAAAATTTTTGGGCGATCGGCTGCGTGAATGGAGACGGTCTCTTCCCTTGAAGTCTTATGAGCTGGCCAAGCTCATAAGTATCTCGCAGGGATCGTTGTCAGACATAGAGAATAATAAATCTCTTCCCTCTGCTGACACGATTTCCAAAATTTATCTGAATACAAATATAAATATTATCTGGTTGCTCACTGGACGGGGAGCCATGAAAAAAGGCAGTCTGCCCGGTGACGATCTGGACACACCTTTTGCCTACGAGGAAATGGAAGAATATGGTCAGGACCAGAAATTAAAGGAATTGATGGGAAAACTCGTGCGCATTTATAATCATGGCGACCCTGAAAAAAAGGCGCATCTCTTCGGGTTTCTCTCTGGCGCGGACCCCGGAGGAAAAACCTATTAAAAAATCATCCGCGATGAAGTGGCAAAAGCTTGTCATCCGCCGCCCTAATGAGTGCGAAAATATTGCTTCGGTTATTTGGTTTTATTGGGGTCGAACAAACCCAATCCCTTGGCGCATTCCGAACATATGCAATGGGAAAATTCCGAATCAGGCTTGGAGTTTTTAAAATACAGTTCTATCGACTCCCATCTATCCTCCTGCTCGTTAAACAATTTTTTGCACCAGGGACAAATACTCACCATATGTAAGGCTTTATCCGATCCTTCCTCAAATTTCGTTTGCTTCCCATTGCCTGCCTGGTTCTCCGCCGTCTCGGCTGCATTTATTTTATGAAGGACCATAACGGCTCCCAGAATATTGCCTTTCCCCTCCCGCACCGCCGTCACATTGATACGTACTGAGCATTTTTTTCCCTTGCCGGGGATGAGGTTATTTCTCAGATCGATTGGGTTCCCGGTTTCAATCACGTTTAGAATTAAGTCCCGATCCGTTTTATTTTCTTTTCCCAGAGAACAAATTTCCTGAATGGGTTTTCCAATCACTTTGGCTTCCGTGAATCCGGTTAAAGATTCCGCTGCCTGGTTGATGAAAGAAACATCGCCCTTTTTGTCAACGGCGATCACCGCTTCCCCAAGGTTTTTGAGTGAACCTTTATACCACTCCTCTTTGTATTTTAAATCGATGACTTGCCTGTGTTTTTGCAGAGCCACCTGGATACCGCTATGCAAATCTTTTTCCTTGAACGGTTTGACAATAAATCCAAACGGGCCAATAGTTTTTGCCTTGTCCAGGGTTTTTTTATCCGAATAGGCCGTGAGGAATATCACGGGAACATCGAGGCGAGCATTGATTTTTTCGGCGGTCTCAATGCCGTTCATTCCTCCATTCAGAACAATGTCCATCAAAATAAGATCCGGCTCTTCTCTCTCAACGGAAAGAAGGGCCATCTCTCCAGAGGATACCGTGTCGGTGACTTCGTATCCAGAATGTTTCAACGTTTCAGCGATGTGGGTGGCTACGATGCTTTCATCTTCAACGACAAGAATTTTACTGTGCGTGAGTTTCATAATTTGCCTTTCCAAAAAACAACATTAAACACGGTTCCTTTCGTTTCACCGATTTCAATGGACCCGCCCAGCTGTTTTTCCGCCAGCGTGGTGACCAACTGCAACCCCAGGGAGGGGGTATGGCGAAAATCCAGGTCCGGGGGAAGCCCAATGCCGTCGTCACCGACAATCAATTCAATTTGTCCGTTTTCGCGGGGCTTGAGAACCAACCAAATATTTCCCCGCCGTTCATCTGGAAATGCGTGCTTCAAAGAATTGGATACTAACTCCTGAATCAAAAGGCCGCAAGGAATTCCCGAATCCAGATCCAGGGAAATGCCGTTGGTCTCAACACGGTATCCAATCCGGTCGGCGGTTACCCCATAAGAAACAAATAGTTCTTCAAAAAGGGAGATCAGGTACGCATGCAAATCGATTTCTAAAAGATCGGGGGATTCATATACTTTCTCATGCAGGAGAGCCATGGATAAAATCCGGTTGGAACAATCGCGGAACATTTCCCGGTATTTTTCTTCCTGAATGTCCTTGGATTGAAGCCAGAGCAAGCTGGAAATGATCTGCATATTGTTCTTGGTGCGATGATGAATTTCCTTTAACAGCAATTCTTTTTCATCCAGGGATTTTTTGGTCTCCTCTTCCGCTTGTTTCCGTTCAATGGCAACGCCGACTAAATTGGCCGCAGATTGAATCAATTGCATCTCATGGGGCAGGGGTTTTTTTGCCTTGTTAAAAAACATACAAAAAATTCCCAGAACATTTCCATCGCCGTTACGGATGGGACAAGATAACGTGGCTCTAAATCCTTGTCCCAGCACCAGGTCCCGAAGTCCTTCAAACCGAGGATCGGTGGCAACGTCTTCAGCAAAAACGATTTTATTTAAATACGCCGACGATCCACCGGTGCCAACATCAGGGCCGATGCAAAGCCCGTCCAATTCTTTGAGGTAGGCATCTGCCAAGCTGGGAGCTAACAGGTTTTGCAAGTGCAAACCCGATTCATCCAGGGTCATTATGGAGCAACGTACGCCGTCCGACAAACTTTCTATCGATCTCAAAAGGGTGTCCAGGACCTCGGAAAGAGTATCCCCTTTGACCAGCATCTCCAGCGTCCGGTTTTGCCCCAAAACCACAGCTTCCGTCCGCTTACGCTCGGTAATATCGCGAAGGACGCAGATGAAGGAAACCTGGTCCTGGTAAATTATATCGCTGATGGATATTTCCAAAGGAAAGATGGACCCATTTTTGTGCAATCCCTTGAGCTCTAAGTCACCCCAAAAATAGAAGGACCGATCCGTTCTATTATTTTTTGCTAAATCCTGCTCTTCCACAAACTGGTCAAACCCCAGAGTGTGCTTTTCCCGGTCAGGTTCGGGGATGAGCCTGGTTATACTTTCACCAACGATTTCCCCGGATGCATAACCAAATATTTTTTCGGCGGCGGCGTTGAACGATTCGATCTCGCCTTTTGGGTTGACCGTGATCAAGGCGTCCATGACATTGTTCAAGATGGTTTGAAGATACGCCTCTTCTTCTTTCAATTTCGCCGTACGCTCCTGAACGCGCTGTTCAAGCTGATCGTTTGCCTCCTTTAAAGCGTTCTCGTCCCGATGGCGCTCAATCGCGAGGCCGGCAATGTGAGCGGAATTTTTTATTAAGCCCAGCTCCCATTCCGTTGGTGTTCGAGTTTCATTATAATAAAGCGCAAAGGTGCCCATGCATTGCCCCTTGGAACTCAATATAGGAGCGCTCCAACAGGCTCTCAAGCCATATGATAAAGGGTTTTTTTTATAGTCCGCCCACAATGGGTCGCTCGCAATGTCCTCGACGATTATCACTTCCTTGTTATAGGCCGCCGTTCCGCACGAGCCCACACTCGGTCCTATGGAAACCCCATCAATGGATTTGACATAATCTTTCGGCAGATGGGGAGAGGAACCATTGAACAAACGCTTGCCGGTCGAGTCAAGCAATAATAGAGAACAATAAAGATCGTTAGCTTGTTCCTCGACTGAAAGGGTCAAGGCATCCAGAGTTTCTTGCAGGGGACATCCCGTTGCGATGAGTTCCAGGATTTTGTTGCGACCGGAGATCAACGATTCGGCTTTTTTCCGTTTGGCAATATCGGTGATGGTTCCAACATATCCATAAATTTTTCCAGACGAGTCCTTTTCCGCCTCGGCCTGACCGAGTACCCAGGTGATTTTTCCATTGGAGTGTTGAAACCGGAATTCCGCTTGAAACGGCAGTCCTTTTTCAGCGGCCTCATGCCAATCCCTTGCCACTCGATCCCGGTCTTCAGGATGCAGGCTTTTTGTCCATCCATCTCCCTTGGCCTGTTCGAGAGACAGTCCGGCGATTTCGCACCACCGCAGATTGACATAAAAACATTGCCCACGCGGATCGGTCCGAAAAATTCCAACCGGAGAAACCTTGTACAAGTTTTGCAACACCCCCTCGTTTGTCACGATAGATTCTTCTAACCGCTCGAAAAATTTTGAAACAGGAAACCCTCCCGCTACGCCCAAAATCATGAAAAAAGAAATCTCCGGGGTCACATAGGGAGCCGAAGGGAGGGATGACGGGAACCCGTCAAGGGAAACGCAATCGAAAAAACAAATCGCACCGAAAATAACATTCAAGGAAATTACAAAAAAGACGAACATCCAGACCAGATTCCACCCTGGCCACCGTTCTGAAACGCGCATCAGCCTCAGGGCTAAAACAGCCGCCACCAGTTGAATTAAAATAGATAGAACGGTCATGAACGAACCACCAATAAAGGAGTATGGAAATATTAAACTGAGTTTAATTTTCGGAATTTAACTGGGATTGATTGTAGAAATTTACCTCAAATGAGCATAAGTTTCATCTTGTATTTCAATTTTTTAAATCCCCGAAAATAACGACCGGGAGCATTTCCAGTAATGTGCTAGAATCTGCCGGGGAAATAGCTCCCTTCAGGGAACTGACCCGGTTGAGTCGTTGATGAAACCACGACAACACGAAATTTAAGCGGCCTGTGGGGCTTTATGGGTTGAGAGGGCTTGAAAAGGTTCTAAATGATGATGATTGAACTGCTTATCTATCTATAGCCGGAGTGTGAAAACTAAAAATGTCAGATCATTTCTGTGGATATATTTGCAAAAACCCGGATTGCGAGCGCAAAAATAAGATCGACGATACCTTTCAGTTTCCTGCGGAATTGGAAACCAGTTATCCCTGTGACCATTGTGGGTGGATCAATGAATTAGATAATGACATTAAGTTCAACCGAAGCTCCCGCATCTTGACGATGCTAAAAATAAATTCCGCGCATCCCCACTCCTGATATTGGGTTCCCTATACACCTGGGGAATTCCACCCGTCTAAAAAAACTGAAGAGGCAAGAACAGCCCGTAGTAGCCATTAACTGATTTTTTCAATTTTCCAGAACCACCCGGTAACGCACCTGATTATTTCTCAGCCTGTCGTTGATCGCCATTATTTTATGCGGGACAGGTTTTCACGGATGATAAAATTTCATTTCTAAAAATACTCCGAGACAGGTATTATGCAACCTCCAAATTCCAGGTTTTTTGAACCGGCTTTAAAATCAGAACCCGTTGTCTTGAAAGTTTAAGCACCTCTCAAAAAAACCCTGCGCAAGATGCCAACTCCTAAAACAGGAGCTGGAGATATCCGTAGCCGCAAATTATAAATTTATCAGCGGTTCCCATGAACATATGAGTTCAAAAAAATCTTTTATCTTCATTGGTCTTTGGCTCCTCCTGGTTATCTTTCTGTCCTACCTTTACTCTCATCCTCTCGACATTCTCAGCCGTGGGGGATATCTGAGCGGGTGGGATTTGCGACTCGCCCTGTGGATACTGAACTGGCAATTGAGCCATTTATCTTCCGGGAATTTTGCGGAACTGTTCACCGGCAATATGTTCTATCCCTTGGAACATTCGGTGGTGTTCTCCATCAACATGCTTTCAACGGTGCTCCTCAACGTCCCCCTTTTCTGGGTCACGGGCGACCCGGAGATTTCCCTCTACGCATCCATTCAAGTTTCCTCAATTCTGTGCGCAGTGGGAATGTTTTTATTGGCCCGCCGCTTAAAGCTCGACATAGCATGCGCAATCGTCGCCTCATTGATATTTGCTTTCAGTGAATTCCGGCTTTATGTCTCCGGGCATCTTACTTTGTTGACCATGCAATGGATGCCTTTTACATTCTTATTCATTCACAAATATTTTGATGAAGGCAAGAAAGCCCATCTTTATTGGGCGGCATTGTTTTTCAGTTTACAGATAACAGCCAGCGCACATTATGCGATTTTTTTCTCAATCATCGTATTGACCTTTGTCTGCATTTTATGTTTTCAACAGAAATTCTGGAGTTGGCAAAAATTTTTTAGCGATGGCATAGGGCCGGTGATCACAACCTTGATCGTGGGCGGAGTGTGTTATTTTCCTTACTGGGAAGTCACTCAAAACTTTGGGTTTTCCAGGTCGCTAAGCAACCAGTTCGGCTATGGAGCCGACCTCGAAAATTACCTGTCGGCGGCGCATTCCTATTTTTTAGGCCCGCTCACCGCACGATTCGGACACATGGAAGGATACGCCTCCCCCCGGTTCACCGCACTTTTTCTCACCGCCACGGCCCTCATTTTATTTCGCACTCAGGTCAGGCGATTGTCTTTTATCCGCAAGCTCGACGTGCTTCTCATTTTCACGGTTTTAATTTCATTTTTCGTCTGGAAGACCCAGGTGACATGGGTTCCCGTATTTGTAAATACGTTTCCGTTCACAGGAAACTGGGGTCCTCTCGTCTGGCAATTGATCATTCTGACTCCGGTTTCCTGGCTGATCATGATCCGGCTGAGTTTGACGGGGATGGTCCGAAGCGTTTTTTCGGGTCTGCGCAAACAGAACCTGTTTTTTCTTTATTTTGCGATCGCGTTTCTGGCTTTCCTGATTTCCCTCGGACCGGCAATGAAAACAAACGATTTTGAGTTTGCGTTGAATCCGGTCACGACATTGTTGTTTTTTTCTTTTCCGGGGTTTGACTCCATTCGCGCCATCTCAAGATTTTCCGGGCTGGTTCCCCTGGGGCTTGCCATCACCTCAGGACTCGGCCTGATGCTGATCGGACAACGGTGTCAAAAAGTCTATTTAAAAAACCTGCTGTACGCATTATTCATAAGCCTTCTTTTGATAGAAATATACCCCGCCAAAGGGTTCAACCCGCCCTTCAAAAAAGACCCGCCATCCAGAGACGAATACGTGTGGCTGAAAAACCAGGCAGACATGGGGCCCGTTCTGGAGTGGCCGATCCATATTCCCTTCGATGGGGAAGCTGTGTATGTGGCAAGGTCGATAATCCACAACAAACCTTTGGTCAATGGATTTGGAAGTTACCAGTGGAACGGACATAAAAAATTGAGCCAAATGAAAAATTTGTCTCAGCAGGAAACGTTGTTGTCGCTGTATGCATTTGGGGTGCAGTATTTACTGATTCACAAAGTCCAGAATCAATTTCCCCAATGGGCCACCCAGAAAATTGGGAAATTTCAATTGTCCAAACAATTCGACGACACCCTCATTTATGAAAATAAAAATGCCCGAACCCAATTCCTCCCAGAATCTTATTGGGACCACTTTGATCTCTCAATCGAACGCCCGGATATATCCCATTGCCAACTTGTGCTCACTTTCAATTCCCCGGAAACCTATTATGTCAGTATAAATAAAATCGCCATGAATATCCTTCTTGAAGGCGAGAACGACCTGATCCTCGAAGAAAAAGAGTTGACCCTGTATCCTGACCTCTGGAAAAACGGGGACAAAAAAACAATCCCATTGAAAGAAAATTCCTGCGCCACCAAACAAATCTTTTTTTTGAGCGCTGAAGAAAAGCACAGCGCAAGGTTCGCTCCCCTCAATCGGCATGATTCACCGAGTTGATTCCATGCCTCAGAAAAACCGTTTCTTTAATACGCACTATCCCGTAGCGCAAAAAAGACCGATTGGCATTTGGATTCACAGCCCCTAAAATTCGGGCAGAATAAAACCTCTGGGTGAGTTTCCAAAAAAATTTGACAACCTGCGGGTTCCATGAAACCATCTACCAAATTAAATTGGTAGATCGTTGCATCGCTGGGGGTTCGGGAAGAAAGAAATGGTTATCAGAGGCAGATCAAAAATTTAAAACAACACCGCCATCCATATTGGGTTGGCTTTTTTTTTGTTTGTGCCTTGTCTTCTCTCTCCCACAAGGTCTGGAAATATCGGGCCTTTTTTAAAAATGGGAATACTTTTAAAATTCATGCAATTTTCAAAGTCGTTTCCTCGTTTAGAAGGAGAGTTTCAAGCATGACTAGCGGAACGGTAAAATGGTTCAACGAGAGTAAGGGTTTTGGCTTTATAGAAACAGAAGAAGGAAACGACTGTTTCGTTCATTTTTCCGAAATTCAGGGAGAGGGATTTAAAACATTGAGAGAAGGCCAGGCGGTTGAATTTGAGATGGTTCAAGGGCAAAAAGGTCCGCAGGCCACCAAAGTAGTGCCCAAATAAATTTTAAACTCTGCCCGGCAGAGAACGATCTCTGTCGGGGCAGTTTCTTAAAGCCCCCTTTCGTCCCACAACCGAACCCCTCGCATTTCGGCCTCATTTTAAAGCGCCGTATTCTTCAGAAAAAACTGCTTTCCATTCCGCATCCTGTATCCGTGCGATTATTGACACAATCATCTTAGGCAAAAAAAACCGGGCCGTCCCCAGTTTTCAGGAACGCCCGGTTTACCTGTCGGAATTTATTTTTGCCCTGCAAACGGATCTTCTCTTAAAACCGTGACCTGCGCGATTCTAAGAAAATCAGCTAGAAGGCAATCAAACCGCTATTGCAATAGCGAATCTCTTTTGATTTGATCCAACCTTATGTCGGCTTCTTTTTGATCAATATTGCCGCCCTTTAAATCCGCATTCACTTTGTCCTTTTGATTTTTCAGGTGATATTCATATCCACCGGCACCCGCTGCCGCACCTCCCAAGACCCCAAGACCCACATTCCCGGCAGTGCTGGAGCAACCAGAACCCACCACTAAAAACAACAACATAAAACCTGCTAACAGCGCCTTCTTCATGATTTACCTGCCTTTCCAGAGAGTTCCCCATTTATGCGGCAATGAGAAAACGGATGAATAAGCCAGCGCTCGATAGACCCCCCCGATTTTAAAGCGGGGTCACGCCGATTCCCATTATTTAACAATCAATTATCAGATACCGATAGGATTATCATATATCAATCCGCCTCAATAATCAAAAACCTAGGTCACAAAAGTTTCTCGTATAGCCCCTGTTTTAGCGGGTGATACCAGACCAAAGAAGGAGGGGGCAAAGTCTGCTGATAGAAGAGAGGAAATTGCGCGGTGCAAACGCTTGACATTTTTTTCGTTGCCTGCCCGGAGGAAATAGGAGGGGTACCTTGCGTTTCTAAGTCACAGAGTAGTATAGCGTTACCGGCGGTACGCTCCTTTAAGGAGCGAGTTTGATAGAAAGGAGAAAGTCCGAACCAAATAGAGGGATATTGCACGTCGTCAGCGAGTTCCCTCTCGCGAAAAG
>CAYPQH010000046.1:0-7724 GCA_964412825.1 uncultured Nitrospinaceae bacterium
CATGACTTGATTGTGATTCATGATTTCGCTTATGCGGATTTGGTATTCGACGATTACAAAGCCCCAAGTTTCCTACAAGTTCCCGGCGCTAAAGATGTTGGCGTGGAATTATTCACGCTGTCAAAAAGTTATAATATGCCGGGCTGGCGGGTTGGCTTTGTCGTGGGAAATAAAGACATTATCCAGGCTTTGGCGCGGGTTAAAAGTTATCAGGACTACGGAATGTTTCAGCCCATCCAGATCGCCGGCATCATTGCCTTGAACGGACCGCGCGATTGCGTGGAGGAGATCAGGAAGACCTATTTGAGCAGAAGAAACGTGCTGTGCGAAGGGTTGAGCCGGATCGGCTGGCATGTGGAACCTCCCAAAGCGACCATGTTCGTTTGGGCTGAAATTCCCGATGCCTACAAAAAAATGGGGTCGCTGGAGTTTTCCAAACTGCTCCTTGAAAAAGCTAAAATCGCGGTGTCTCCAGGAATTGGATTCGGAGACGGTGGCGACCATTTCGTGCGTATTGCCCTGGTAGAGAATGAACACCGAATCCGCCAGGCCATTCGCGGCATCCGGGAAATTTTATAAATCGATTGAAGATATTTTAAAGTAAATGAAAAACGTCAAAATAGGCTTGATTGGGTTTGGGACGATTGGCGCGGGTGTGGTCAAAATCCTCGCGGATAATGCGGAAGTGATCCGGCAGAGGTTGGGTGTGACCCTCGAAATCGGAAAAATAGCCGATTTGGACATCACCACGGATCGTGGGGTTGAGGTGGCGAAGGGTGTGTTAACAACCGATGTCGATGCTGTCTTGAGCGACCCTGAAATTGAAATCGTCATCGAGCTGATCGGTGGATACGAACCGGCGAAGTCGTTTGTCTTGAAAGCCATTCAAAATGGCAAGCATGTCGTCACCGCCAATAAAGCCCTGCTGGCAAAGCACGGGGAGGAAATATTTTCAGCCGCCGATGAGAAAGGTTTGGGCATAGGGTTCGAGGCGGCGGTCGGTGGGGCGATTCCTATCATTCGCTCCATCCGCGAGGCGTTTTCAGCCAACCGGTTCCGCTCCATTGAAGGCATTGTCAACGGGACGGCAAACTATATCCTCAGCAAAATGTCCGATGAAAATTGCGACTTTCAAACGGCCTTGCAAGAGGCGCAGGAAAAAGGATATGCTGAAGCTGACCCGACATTTGACATAGAAGGCGTTGACTCGGCCCACAAAATTGCCTTATTGACGCGATTGGCATATGGGACACCGATAAGTGTCGAAGAGATAACAGTCCAGGGAATTACAAGTATCACTCCGGAAGACATTGACTGCGCCCGGGAATTTGGGTATCGGATCAAGCTGCTCGCTATTTCCAAGTTCGACGGCAAATCGATCGATGTACGGGTCCATCCGGCAATGATTCCCGTGGGTCACCCGATGGCGAACGTCAACGGAGTGCTGAATGCCATCCGCGTTTGCGATGATTTGATGGAAGAAAACATTCTTGTCGGACATGGGGCGGGAGCCTTGCCGACGGGAGCCGCAATCGTCGGAGATGTGATGGAGATTGTGCGCAATTCGCTGGTTGGAACGGGAACTCGCGTTCCGGCGCAATCGTTCCAAAAAATGACGCCAATTCCTATCAAGAGCATGGACGAGATAGAAGGGGAATATTTTTTGCGGTTCCGCGTCAAGGATGTGCCGGGGGTTCTTGCGAAGATATCGGGAATATTGGGGCACCATGCGATCAGTATAGAATCAATGATACAAAGGGGTCGGGATGATAACGGCAAAGGAGTGCCTTTGGTCATGATGGTCCACCAGTCTAAAGAGAAAAACGTTCAGGATGCCTTGATCGAAATCGATCGTTTAGACGTTGTTTGTGAAAAATCCAACTTGATTCGAGTCGAAAAATAATCATGGAATTGCGTGCCTGGTTTCAGTGCATCAACGGTTGTTCGGGGCAATACGAACTCACAAAAATCATTTATCGTTGTCCCGATTGTGGGGAACTGCTGGAAGTTCAGCACGACATGGACCTGCTCAGGAAACGATCCGGCGATGAATGGAAACAAGTTTTTGTAGAGCGTTATCGTGCCAATGACTGGCCCTACGGCAGTTCGGTGTGGGGCAAGAAGGAGTTGGTTTGTCCCAATGTGGACAACGATAACGTGGTGTCCACTTTTGAGGGCGGGACGAACCTATTCTGGGCGGAACGATTGGGCAAGCAATGGGGGCTCGAAGACCTTTGGATCAAACAATGTGGAATGGCTCATACGGGCTCTTTTAAAGACCTGGGGATGACCGTCCTTGTTTCCATGGTCAAGCAAATGATCGCCGATGGCAAGAACATTCGCGCCGTGGCCTGCGCTTCCACCGGTGACACATCCGCCGCTCTGGCCGCTTATTGCGCCGTGGCCGGAATTCCCGCCATCGTTTTTCTACCCAAGAATAAAGTTTCTCTCACCCAGTTGATTCAACCGATCACGCATGGGGTGCTGACCTTTTCCCTGGACACCGATTTTGACGGTTGCATGAAACTGGTCCAGAAATTATGCGCCGAGGACGAGATTTATCTCGCCAATTCGATGAACTCTCTCAGAATCGAGGGGCAAAAAACCATCAGCTTTGAGTTGGTTCAGCAGTTAAACTGGGAAGTGCCTGACTTTGTTGTGGTTCCTGGTGGCAATTTGGGCAACGTCAGCGCATTGGGAAAAGGTTTTCAGATGCTTTACGATTTAGATATCATCTCCAAACTTCCCCGGCTGGTCTGTGCCCAGGCGGAACGCGCCGACCCGTTGTATCGCAGTTTTAAGAATGGTTTTAAAAATTTCAAGCCTATTCGGGCTAGGAAGACACTGGCTTCGGCGATTCAAATCGGCGACCCTGTCAGTGTGAAGAAAGCCATGCGTACGCTGGAAGCCTTTGACGGTATTGTCGAGGAGGCGACCGAAAGCGAGCTCGCCAATGCCGCAGGAAGAGCCAATCGCACCGGTTTGCTCTGTTGCCCGCATACGGCGGTGGCGCTGGCAGTGACGGAAAAGCTGGCACGACGGGGAGTGATAAAACCTGCCGATAAGGTGGTGGTGATTTCCACGGCCAATGGATTGAAATTCACGGATTTCCTCACCAAATATCACATGAATAAATTGAAAGGCATTGAGTCGGAATTTCCTTTTTCTGCGGTGGAACTTCCTGCAGATTATGATCGTGTTCGAGCAACGATATTGGAAAGTATCGGTGCCTAAACTTCTGTGTGCAAAAATGAAAAGTAAAATTTCTGTGGTTCTTTTTATCATCTTGATTCTAGGCGGCGGACAACTCCTGTTCGCGGAACCGAAAGCCGATGGCAAAGTGCAGATTGAAGCGGGCGAATTCATGATGGGGGATACCTATTGCGTCGATGAACAAGGCAATTCAGATTGGTGCAGTGACGAAGTTCCCCACAAAGTCCGGTTGGATTCGTACCTCATCGATACCCATGAAGTGACCAACTCCGATTATCTGGAATGTTTTGCAGCCGGAGAGTGCGGCCCCAATGCTCTGCACGAAGACCGGCCAGAGGAATTCAATCAACCCAGTCAACCGGTGGTGTTTGTCACTTGGGAAGATGCCAGGGCATATTGTCATTGGCGAGGCGGGCGTCTTCCTTATGAGGCGGAATGGGAACGCGCAGCTCAGGGAGATAATCCTGGAGAAGCCCATTTTGGTGAAAAGTATAAGCAGGGGGCGCCTAAAAAAGTTGGCGGGCTTGCTCCCAATTCGGGCGGACTATTCGATATGATGGGAAATGTGAATGAATGGACCGAGGATTGGTATGGTCCGTTTGGATCGGAAGGATTGTCTGTCAATCCCAGAGGGGCGGAATCCGGAAAAGATAAAGTTGTTCGAGGTGGATCGTGGAATTCACCCAGTCATTATTTGAGGGCGTCAGACCGGGTCTTCCGGTCTCCCGAATTGCGTTACAGCGATGTCGGGTTCCGTTGTGTGACCCCTTCTTCATAGAAAGGTTGATCGTACATGTCAGATGTTAAGAATGTAGTCATTATAGGGTCGGGTCCCGCAGGTCACACAGCCGCGATTTATGCGGCCAGGGCCAACCTTTCCCCTTTTATGTATGAAGGATATATGATGGGTGGGTCGGCTGGAGGACAGTTGACCACCACTACAGATGTCGAAAATTATCCGGGTTTTCCGGAAGGCGTCGATGGACCCGAATTGATGCAGTTGTTCCGCAAACAGGCCGAGCGTTTTGGCACGGGGATGGTTCAGCAGGATGTCGTGGAAGTTGATTTTAGTAAACGTCCTTTTCGAATTAAATCGGATGAAACCGAGGTACTGGCGAATTCTGTGATTATCAGCACCGGGGCCACGGCAAAGCGGATGGGTGTACCCAACGAAGAAAAAATGTGGAACAACGGCATGTCCGCCTGCGCTGTTTGTGATGGCGCGTTGCCCATGTTTCGCAATCAACCGCTGATGGTGATCGGCGGCGGCGACACCGCTGTTGAGGAAGGCACATTCCTGACCAAGTTCGCCTCGAAAGTTTATTTGGTGCATCGGAGAGACGAATTACGCGCGTCAAAAATAATGCAGGAACGGGCGTTAAAAAATGAAAAACTTGAAATCATCTGGGACACAGTTTTTGAAGATGCGGTGGGGCAGGACTACGTCACTGGCGCTCGAATCAAAAATGTCAAAACCAGCGCAGTTAAAGAATTGGAAGTCGCGGGAATTTTTTACGCCATTGGACACACTCCCAACACCAGCGTATTCAAAGGCCAGATTGATTTAGATGGAAAAGGATACATCACCCTAAAGCCCGGAACGCAGGAAACCAGTGTGGAAGGTATTTTCGCCGCCGGGGACGTTCACGATCAAAAATATCGCCAGGCGATCACCGCAGCTGGGACCGGCTGTGCCGCGGCTCTGGAAGCGGAGCGCTGGCTTGCCGAAAATGGCCTGATATGACAAATCAGGTTTTTCCCCTCCCCATGTAAAAGCATGTAAAATTTTTGTATTTATCCGAAGTCCTGCCCAGGACTTATAGCCTGAGTGGCTCCTAAGCGCCGTTTTATCCTCCGTTTTCCCTCCACCTTGACAAGCCGGTTTTCAGGTCTTATTTCAAGTTAGACGCAAAATTACAATTTAACTTGTGAGATTGATCATGCGATTTGACCGGATGACTATAAAGCTTCAGGAAGCCATTACCGCCTCGCAATCCCTTGCGGAAAAAGAAAATCACCAAGCAATAGAATGTGAGCATTTGCTTTTGTGCCTGCTGGAAGATGCAGATGGCCTGTCCACAGCTCTGGTGAAGAAAGTGGGCGTGGACCCCGGAAGACTGATAACGGAACTGGATACCACGAGGAAAAATTTCCCCCAGGTTTCCGGTGGGTCGAGTCAGGTGTTTATTTCGTCTTCCCTGAAAGAAGCAATTGAGAAAGGGTTTGAAGAAGCCAGGAAAATGAAGGATGAGTTTTTAAGTGCCGAGCATATTTTTCTGGCAGTGGCTCAAAGTGCCAAATCCAGCGCAGGAAAAACCTTTAAATCCCTTGGGCTTTCACGCGATGTCCTATTGCAGGCATTGCTGACCATCCGGGGAAGTCATCGTGTTACTGATCAGAATCCAGAATCGAAATATCAGGTGCTCGATAAATTTTGTATCGATATGACAGAAAGGGCGCGTAACGACAAGTTGGACCCCGTCATTGGGCGCGATGAAGAAATCCGCAGAGTCATTCAGGTTCTATCCCGTAGAACCAAAAACAACCCGGTACTCATAGGCGAGCCGGGGGTGGGTAAAACCGCGATTGTGGAGGGTCTGGCCCAACGGATTAATCACAAGGACGTTCCTGAAGGGTTGAAAGATAAACGCATTCTCATGCTTGACCTTGGTCAGCTGGTTGCGGGAACAAAATACCGGGGCGAGTTTGAAGATCGTCTCAAAGCGGTTATTAAAGAAATCAACAACAGCGAAGGGGAGATCATCCTGTTCATCGATGAACTGCACACCCTTGTGGGGGCGGGCTCTGCGGAAGGGTCCATGGATGCATCCAATATGCTCAAACCTGCATTAGCCAGAGGAGAGCTCCGATGTGTTGGCGCTACCACGCTCTCGGAATATAGAAAATATATCGAAAAGGACAAAGCACTTGAGCGCAGGTTTCAGCCGGTGATCGTGGGAGAACCGTCTGTGGACGATACGATTTCAATCCTCCGTGGTTTGAAGGGGAAATACGAAGTCCATCACGGGGTTCGCATTCAGGATGCGGCCATAATAGCGGCGGCGCGACTGTCCCATCGGTATATTGCCGACCGGTTTCTTCCCGATAAAGCCATCGATCTGATTGACGAAGCGGCTTCAAGCCTCCGCATGCAGATCGATTCCATGCCTGCGGAAATTGATACCTACCAGAGAAAAATCACGCAATTGGAAATCGAACGGGAAGCTCTCAAAAAAGAGAACGATACTGAGTCGAAGTTGCGGCTGGGGCAGATCGGCGGAGAAATCGAATCCCTGAAAACGGTTTGTACGTCCATGCAGGACCAATGGAACAAAGAGAAAAAAATCATTGAGGAAAAAAGAAGGATTCAGGAAGAGATCGAACGGATCAGCCTGGAGGCAGGAAACGCTGAGAGAGAGGGACGTTTGGAACAAGCGGCGGAATTTAAATATGGCGCTTTGCCACGTCTGCAAAAGGACGCGAATGACCTTGAAAAACGATTGAAGGACGCACAGGGAGAGCGAAAAATTCTCAATGAAGAAGTAGGGGAAGAGGAAATTTGCAACATCATCAGCCGGTGGACGGGAATCCCGGTGGAGAGAATGCAACAGTCGGAAAAAATTCGTCTATTAAAAATGGAAGAAACTTTGCGACAACGCGTGGTGGGGCAGGACGATGCTGTGCGACTGGTGGCCAACGCCATTCGTCGGGCACGTGCGGGTTTGCAAGAACCCAATCGTCCAATCGGTACGTTCCTTTTTCTGGGGCCGACAGGTGTGGGAAAAACCCAACTGGCCCGGTCGCTGGCAGAATTTTTGTTTGACGACGAACAGTCCATGGTGCGCATAGACATGTCCGAGTACATGGAAAAACATTCTGTAGCACGGTTGATCGGTGCGCCTCCTGGATATGTGGGTTATGAGGAAGGCGGCTATCTCACCGAACTTGTCCGGCGCAAACCTTATAGCGTGGTCTTGTTTGACGAAATTGAAAAAGCCCATACGGACGTGTTCAATATTTTTCTTCAAATTCTGGATGAAGGCCGATTGACAGACGGACAAGGAAAAACGGTGGATTTCAAAAACACCGTGATTCTCATGACATCGAATATCGGCGGCAAAATGATTCAAGATGCCGGAATGGAAGCGGCTAGAATTGAAAATCAGGTTAATGAGGGGGGGGCGGATGTCTGGGAAGCGGAATATGAAAAAGTTCAGGAAGCGGTACGCCTGGAACTCAGAAACCATTTTCGTCCTGAATTTCTCAATCGGATCGACGACATCGTTTTATTTCGCAATTTGAGCCGTGAGCAGATCAAAGAAATCGTCGAGGTTCAATTGACTGACTTGCGAAAACGCCTGGAAGAAAAAAGGATGACTTTGCATCTATCCGATAAAGTCAAAGATGTATTGGCTGAAAAGGGTTACGACCCGGTGTTTGGGGCAAGACCCTTAAAAAGAGCGGTGCAAAAATATTTGCAGGACCCGATTTCGATGAAAATTTTAGAAGAA
>CAYPQH010000046.1:7824-14688 GCA_964412825.1 uncultured Nitrospinaceae bacterium
CCAGAAAGACTCGGTGCGGTGGCTCCACGGTTGATGTTTTCTCTGACGGCGTTGTCCACAAGATCGCCTGTTTGATTCTTCACTTTTTCCACAGCGGGTTGGATGGCTTCAACCAGACAACCAATTTTTACCGGAGTTGCTCCCCTTGAACGTTTGGCGCCACCGCGCCGCATCTTTTGTGTCCCATAACGACGATGAGAGTCGACCCCAAATGTTCTACGGTATATTCCAGACTCCCGACAATCATATCGTTGACGATATTTCCAGCGACGCGCAATACAAACAGATCGCCCAGTCCTTGATCAAAAACGATCTCTGGGGGAACACGTGAATCCGCACAACTCAAGATACATGCGAACGGTTCTTGTCCGCTTGCCAATTCTTTGAGTCTTTGTTTTGTTTGGTGGGGATGAGAGAGGGCTTCCTCCAGATATCGTTTATTTCCTAAAATTATTCAAGGCGTCTTTTCCAGTCATAGTTTCATAATCTTTTTGAGATTTAAAATTTATATTATTTGAACCAACCTTTTATGCAATGGATAATAAAGAGCCTTTTTAATAGGGCGGGTTTCACCTTTGAGTTTAAACAGTTCTTCGTACTGGTCTAACTGAGGTTTATAGCGTTTTGCTTCTTCTAAAAAATAGTGGTCCAAATTGGCTCCCTGATGTTCTCCTGTCTTATAGTCGATGATCCATCGCACCCCATCCGAATTGACAAAAGTACGATCCAGAATTTTATTAATATAAGTTTGATTGATAAATCCTGTCAACGGATATTCTGAATGTGCCCCTTCGTGATCTTTAAGTATCCACCGACCGGTTTTATCATCCGCAATATTTTTAAGGGCCCTCATTCCAACCGACAAGGTGGTTTTGAGTTGTGTCGGCGACAGGCCCTCAGCCAGAAGTGCGGTTGTTAGCTGGGGTTCGATCTTATGCAAATTTGACAACGTCCATTGTTCAAGACCCTGATCGGTAATGGTTTTAAAGAATGCATGCAGGACGTTTCCCAGAAAACGGGCTTTATTTCCCGCCCAGACATACTCAGGATATAAGTCTGCCTCTTCCTCTATTTGCGTGACGGGCCCGGTAGTGATATCTGATGGAGGTTCGGGGATTTTGAATTTGGCAGGTAAACGATGCGTGACATGTTTTTTTTCTTCAGGAGCTGATGGAGAAGTGTTTGAGATTTCTTGCACTTCCTGTGGCGGCAGGCCATTCAACCATTCTTTTCCAACATGTGGCCAGAGTTTATTCAGGAGCGAATTTAATTCAGGGGCTTGAGTGGTTTTTGATTTTTTTAAATGCCCAAAAAGATGCAATTGTTTTTTAGTGCGGGTCGCGGCGACGTAAAGAAGACGCATGGATTCAAACTGGTCCTTATCCCGGTCCAGTCGGGCAAGAAAGTCGTAGACCTGTGAGTTCTTTCCACCCTTTTCTTCGATGGGAGCGATGAGGATGTTGTCACCATGCGCCATCCAGAACACCAGACGTTTTTCTTCCCGATTAGGCTTTTTTCCCAAACCGGGGAGGATGACGTAGTCGAACTCCAGTCCCTTGGCTTTGTGCATGGTCATGATCTGGACCGGATTGTTCTCGGTGACTGCGGGGCTTGCATATAAGCTTTCCAGAACGCGATGAAAATTTTCCAGCAGAGCGACACCGCCATTTTCCAGAGTATTCGTGACTTCATTAAAAAATACTTCGATATCGTCTTTAGTCGAGGCATCGACGCAGGCAGGACCGCCCAATTGTATCCAACAGGCTTCCAATAAATCACGGAAATTTGCGGACGGAAATATTTTCAAGGCAGGCTCAATTCGCTGAACGAAAGTATTTACTCGGAGTTGCCCATCCTGGCTCAATGTTGAAAAACGTTTGGGATCGTTGAGCAAGTCCCAGATTGTGGACCCTTTGTCCAATTCACAAAGACGGTGAATGTCTTTGAGAGAAAGCCCGCACCATGGGGCTCGAAGGATAGACAACCATGAGGTGCGATCCCAAAGCGAAAGCAAGGCCCGCATCAACGCTAATAAATCTTGAATCGAGGGACGGGAAGTGAGAGGGTCGATATCTTCGGACTTGAAAGGTATTTTCGTTTCTTGTAACTGGCGAACGATGGCGGGCAGATGAGTCCGGGCCCGCACCAGAATGGCGATGGTTGATTTATTATCGGAGTCATTATTTCGAATGGATCGAATCAAATCCGCTATCTGCCGGGCTTCTTCCTTCGCCTGCTCTTCAGAATCAGTGCCCTCAGGCATGGGGTGGAGGACGTGTCCTGGTTCCGGGTCTTCCGGGAGAGCCGCACTGGATTTAGAATATTCAACCGCACCCAGATCTTCATCATTAAAATTTGGAAACACAGTGGAAAAACATGTGTTGACCCAGTCTACAAATTTCTTTTGTGATCGAAAATTAGTTTTCAACTTTAAAGAATTGAGACGAATATTTTCCAGCCCTTCTTCTTGAGTTCGCAGAAAAATCCCCACCTCAGCGTCGCGGAATCGGTAAATGGATTGCATGGGATCGCCGACAATGAATAAAGATCTTCCATCTTCCGGCTCCCATCCTGCGGTCAGCAGTTTGAGGAGCCTGTGTTGTTTGAATGAAGTGTCCTGATATTCGTCCAAAAGAATGTGCTGGATTCTGGTGTCAAGATAAAGCAGAAGATCCGTGGGGTTTAATTCTTCCCCTAACGCGTTGGAGGCGGCAAGGGAAATTTCAGTGAAGTCCGTTTTTTGGTGTTCGATAAATACTTTGCGCAGGGTCGCTGAAATTTCAGGGAGCAAGGTCAAAGTCGCTTGCAAAACTGTCCATTCTTCATCGGAAAATTTTGGGTCGGGAAGTTTTTGCACTTCCCTTAGCATGTTGAGCAATTCTTCTTCCGGGAGGAGTTCATCCAGAAGTTCTAGAAACTCATCTTTCATTTGCCGGGCTTCTGGATCATTTTTTTTTGTCGGAAACCCCATGCTCACGTTGACTGTTTTACGAAAATCGCCAGCATTCGTCAAAAGCAGATTGGCCAGGGCTTTCCATTGGTCCAAATCAATAATAGAGGGATTGGGCAGGGCATTTGTCAAGGATTGCAGGCAGACATTAATGTGGTCTGGTTTTGTAATGGCGAGGTTTTGTCCGCTGTAAACGGCGAGAGGAATGAGTTTGGCCGCCAACGGAGAACCAAATAAATTTTTAGCGTCCAGCAAGATGTTTTCTATTAAGGCCGCAAGAATATTCTCCTGATCCGTTCTCAGATTTTCCGGGACTTGGAAATTTTCAAAAAATTCGATCATCCATTGATCACGCTTTTCGAGCAGTTGGATGATTCGTTTCAGAAAAGAAGATTTCAAATTGTCCAGGTGTCCGAGAATGATTCGAACGGAATCCCCAACAGGGCTGTCTGCTTCCACCAAAGCGAGTATTCTGTGTGCCGTTTCAGAATAAAGATTTTGAGCGTTTTCCTGAATGGACAGACCACCGCCTGTTTTGGATAAAATGGGCATTTTCTGGGTCAACCCGGCGCAAAATGAATCGAGGGTTTGAATTTTAAGACGGCTCGGGTTCTCCAGCAGGTGCCAACCTTCTTTAGAGTTTTGCGAGAGTGCGGCTTTGGCTAACTGCCAGGTTTTGCGCTGGTGATCGGATTGCGGAGGAGTGGGGTTTTGTGCCGTGTGCAACGCATCGATGATGCGTGATTTCATTTCTCCAGCGGCTTTTCGGGTGAAAGTAACGGCAAGGATTTGCTCAGGAAATTGAACGTTTCCCAATAGGCCGAGATACCGTTGGATGAGCAACTCAGTTTTCCCGGAGCCGGCAGGGGCTTGTACGATGAAAGACCGGGTGAGGTCCAGAGCCTGTTCTCTGGCGTCCTGGTCGACAATGGCAGGCATCACTCTTCCTCCTCAAGAACGACGGAGTCTACTTCGTGGATACGGCAAAGAGTTTGCAATCCACAATTTCGGCAAGTGCCTGCGCCATCCACAGGGTCCACTTCTGTTTGTCCCGACAAGAAATGTTCGGCCAGCGCCGGTAGTTTCTGTTGCCAGTATTGCAATTGTTCGTCCCAGTCAGTGCAATCCGAAAAATTTTTAAAAATTATGGGGCTCACTCCAGCGTCAGTAACCTCTGGGTCGATGGCTCCAGTTAATTTATGACTGCCCTTTTTGACTTGGCCATACAGGATGGCATGAGGGGATTGCTTATACGCGTAGAGGGGAAGTTGCGGTTCCTTGATTCGGTCGCCAAACCAGTCTTTTGGTTTGATGTCTCCCGTTTTGTAATCGATTAAATATTTATTTCCGTCACTGGTTTTATCGATCCGATCCATTCTCAATCTCAGCTTGATTCCCGATATGGTGAGAAACAATTCTTTTTCCTGGTCAAGCACTTCGAAGTCGGAGCGACTCATCTCCAGGTCTAACCAATGCTGGAGCAGGTTGACGATGCGTTCCTTTTCCAATTTATAAAACCGGGGTTGTTTTAAAAATCGGGACTCGTGATGTGTCATTAAAGCCTTTTCTGCGGCCGACTCGATGGTTTCTTTCAAGCGATTATTGGACGCCAGGTTCAACAGTGAATTTAAAGACCGAGTTTTTTGCCAGAAAATTTCCAGTGTCTGATGAACGAGGATGCCACGTTCCCGATTATCATAATCCAGTTCCGAAAATTCCATGGTATCGGTGTTGAGACGGTGTTTGGCAAAGGAACGAAAGGGACATTCCGCCTGATTTTTGATAACCCCATAGCCGCCTCCGGGTCCCTTTTCTGCATAAAAAGATTTTTCTTGTGCGGTTGCGGGGAGTGTGACCATTTCGTCAAATAGCTGAAGGGGTTTATCCAGAAAAACCTGGTCTTTCAGGCGATGTGAGTCCGAAATAAAGGGTGTTGGTGACTCATCTTCTAATCGTTGAAGCTTCAATAATAGAGGACTTATTTTGAGTTCGGTATTTTTTTCCAGCGCTGGAAAACTGAAAATAATATTTTGAGAGGAAGTCATTAATCGGCGTAAAGAATTTTCTGCAAATTCCAGTTCGCGGTGCGCGGTAGAGTGTGGCAGGTTGTGTTGTTTTCTGAATTCAACGGGTAGGAACGGGTTGGGGGAGGGGAGGGCTGGAAGAACCTCGGAGTGGCATCCCATGATCCAAAGATGATCGAACCGCATTCCCGATGATTCCAAAAGACCCACCGCCTGAATGGGCGATTCATTTGTTTTTACTTGAAAAGAATGTTCCTGGACAATATCGGTTAATGTTTCCGTTGCCTGACGCTGGGTTATCTGCCCCAGTATGGAATCCAGAGAAGCCAACTTGTCCAGACACTCTTTCCACGATTCGTAAATTTGAAATTCTTTGCCGGTTAAAGAACTATCGGCCTTGGGCCAGCCCAGATCGCGTAGAAAATTTGTGAATTCCTTTCCCCATTGTCCAGGCAAATGCTTTTCATTGCTATTTCCAATAAATTCTTTCCATTTATCGATAAAAGGGGTCAGGTATTCAAAGTTTTTTAAATTAAATTGTTTTTTTAAATTTTGCAGATACACGGTGACGAAATTATTTTTCCGCAGTTTAATTTCCAATTCGTGGGACAGGGCCGATTCATTTTGCCCAACGGAAAAATACAGACTTTTTATCACCGATAAAAATACGCGCACAGAAACTGCGGTGTTGCGTGTCGATAATATCTGTAGCGCAATGTTTATCATGGGTTCTTCCGCTAGCGGAGTCCCCAGCGAAATATTGAACAGTCGTTCCTTTTCCACCCAGGGGAATACAGAAATGGGGCTCAATTCAGCAGTTAATTCCCGGCTGAGCAGGGAGCGGTACGATTTCATATCGGGAACAACAATTCCGATTTTCTTTCCCGGCTGGAAAATGGTGCGAACCCATCGGGCGCATTGAATTGTTTCTTCCGCATTATTTGTGTATTCGCGAACTTCAGTATTCCGGGCTTCTTTAAGAGAAGACAAGGGCGACGAAATTTTTTCGGGGAGGATTGGATCAAAATGCACTTGAACATTATGTGATTTAAGAAAGTCCAGCCACGCTTTGAACTGAGGAGTTATTTCTTCGAATCCGGCAAAAATAATTCCCTTCGGCAGGGGAATGAGACCCTTGCCCATGCCGGTATTCACGGCGTCAAGAACAGATGAAGGGTCGAGTGCATTGTATGTTGTTAGCCACTTTTGGTAGGTTTGCGCCCAGCCTAAAAACAGATATCCTTCTTCAGTCCGGGAAAATTTTTCCTGGTCCAGAGGCAAACGATACTGTTGGATCAACGAATATGCTTCCTGGGCTTTTTTGGCAGTCTCTTTTAAATGGAGCAGGTCGAGCTTAATTTTCCAGGAAGTTTGCTTAACGGTTTGGGCCCATAGTTTTTCTGCCTGCAAGGGAGTGAGAATGTATTGGTCAGGCCAGGACTGCATCCAGACTTGTTTCAACCAGGCGGTCAGCGGTAGAATTTTGGGGGTGGACCAGGCTTTCAGCCCGGACTGGCTTTGGGCTTCGTTATATTCAAGGAGCCGCCAGCGGGCCAGGCGGGAATTGACTGTGAGTGTGGGCCAAGCTTCGCCCTCGGCAGAATTAGCAGAATTGGGCATTTTTTAAAAAGGCTAAGTGGAACGGAATCGGTTTTTGATGCCACCGAAGAATTATGGCGTGTCCTGAACCCAGACTTCGCCTGTGGAGGTCGTTTCTCTTTTCCAGATAGGTGTGGTGCGTTTGAGTTCCGTGATAGCCCATTCGCAGGCCGAAAAAGCTTCTTTTCGATGTTCACCGGCGGCGACGATGAGAACAATGTTTTCTCCAATGTCAATTTCGCCGATGCGGTGGATAATGCTCATGTCGATGATCTTGTGATCGGCGATGGC
>CAYPQH010000047.1:0-14603 GCA_964412825.1 uncultured Nitrospinaceae bacterium
ACCGTGGGAATCGGAATCATCGACTACAAAGGTCTCCGTCATATAAAATCGGTGCCGCGCACCGATGCGGTGGTGATGCTGATTGTTTTGACGATGACGGTTTTTGTGGATCTTATACAAGCTGTTGCGGCGGGAATGATTCTCTCGTCCGTCTTATTTATGAAACAAATGAGCGACCAGATCGGGCGCGAGGTTAAGATCACTCCGTTGAAGGATATTCCCAGGGAAACCCCATGGGCAGACGAAAACATTCCCGATTCCATTGCGGATAAAATTTTCGTCAAGCATTTAAACGGGCCGTTATTTTTTGGGTTTGCTCCAACTTTTCAGGCGTTGGCGGAAAGTCTTCCCGATATCCGGGTGGTTATTTTTCGCATGAAAAAAGTGCCGCATATTGACCAAACAGGCCTATACGCCATGGAAGAAGTTATTTTATCTTTGGAGAAACGGAATATTGCCGTGGTAATTACGGGCCTGCAAGATCAACCGCGCCGCTTGTTAGAACGAATCAATGTGATTCCCGGATTGATTCCCGAAAGTTATTTGTTTGATCGGTTTGAAAAATGTATCGACTGGCTGAGAGATGAAATGCATCAATCTCCAGGGAAAGAGGACGAGTTTTTCGAGGAATTAGGCATCGCGCGCGGACTTAACGTTCCAGTCAAATACCGTTTATAAACCCTATCATGGGAGTTTTTTCCGCAACTGGTAGCTATGTGGTTTGTTTAAAGTGTTTTCGGAACTGATAAACGTATTTTATTAAGTACTTTTAACTCAATCGTTCCATTTTAAGCTGACCGGAAACACAACATCGTTGCTCAATTTCCATATCACTTTCCCAAAAAAATTAGTCGCATTTTAAAAGCCACAACCCTTGATATCGAACCGACAATAAAAACTCAACTTATTGTGTTTTGACATTATCTAATATAGATATGGCAATTCAATTTCATCCTTTATAAATTTAAACTTGCTAAATGAAAGAGGAAGATCCGGTTTTACAACGGGTTTGCAGTTAGCACAAAGTGGGGCATTTGAGGTAAAACGGTAAATGGCTTTTTACCGGATGTTCACCCCGTGTTCGACTTTTAGCGAACGGTAGCCCCCCCGCTCCTTCCCTGGATTTAATGTTATAGAGTCGGTTCTGCTTTCAAACCCACCACCCTGCCCTTTTCAATTTCTTCTTTGGTGTAGCGTGGCGTGATGTGTTGCGGACAATTCCAATCGAACGCATGAACTTTGAAGACAAAAATTCGCTCGACCGTGGCTGAATAATCCAACATTTTAACTTTCTCCAACAACTCAGGATGGTCCTCAGCGTGCAGGACATCAGCCTCTGCCCAGATTTTCAACCTTTGTTGCTGAGTGTAATCCATTAAAAACAAGACGGTCTTTTTCGTGGCGTTGATATTTCCCGTGCTGATGTATTGTCCGTTGCCACGAAAGTCCGCATAAGCCAACGTAGTATCATCGAGTACTTTTAAAAATCCTTTCGGTCCGCCACGGAACTGCATATAGGGCCAGCCGTTTTCACCCACTGACGACAGATAAAAACTGTCCCTGTTTTTGATATAGCCCTTTTCCTGCCAGGTGAGCTGGTTGCGAAATTCACTCCTGCTCTCCATCTTTTGATAAGCCGCCCGCGTGCCATATTGTTCCTGAACTTTTCTAACGCTGTCGTTGAACGCGAATTCCATAAAATGTTTTGCCATGATGGATTTCCTTTTTTCGAAAGTTAAATCGTAGCCCCCGTATACAACCGGGGACCTGTTTGATTTTTAGAATGTGAGCACATTAAAACCCTGCTCCTGAAGATTGCTGAGGCTGGGCAGACCGGTGGTTTTGGGAACCGAGTTGTCTTTGATCAGATCGTAGCCCGAAGTGTCGGCTCCAAAAACATCGGCACAAGCGCAGGAGATGCCCAGGATCTTGTCCTGAACCGCTTCAAACAATTCGTGCGCGGGGTGGTCTTTTTTTTCGAGCGCCTCAGGCCATCTGCTTCCGGCGCCCTGAAAAAGAATAGACACTTCCTTGCCGGCATTCTTAAAATCGTAGGCTGTGGCCAGAGCGTTGAATACGCGTCCTAAAGATTCTTCTGATCCACTCTTGGGGTCTGATAGAACAATGATTGCTGTTTTCATTTTATTTTCCTCAATTTATGGATTTAAATTTGAGCCAAACTCCATGTCGGCTTTTGCAACATGTATAGAGCAGGTTCCGTGCCAAAAATATTTGATTCACTTAACTCATTATTTTTAAAGTGATAACCTCTATCTTTCAATCCAAAAAAAAATAGCGACATTTCATTAATACCGATATTTAGTTATTAAAAATTAAATTTTGGCGATTTTTCGTGGACATGAAGATTTGTCAGGAATATACTTGGTCCATGAAACCGGACTCAAAGAGCGACCTGCCATCAGAAACGCCTCCTCAGGAATTAAAAAAGGCTCTCAACCTGAACAAGCTGATTCTGGAATCGGCAGGTGAGGGAATCTACGGGCTCGACGCCGAAGGGAAGACGACTTTCATCAATCAGGCGGCAGAAAAAATGACCGGGTTTTCGGCTCGGGAAATGATCGGCCACTGCCAGCATCAACTGGTTCACCATTCAAAGCCCGATGGCACGCCCTATCCTCAAAAGGAATGTCCCATTTACGCGGCATTTAGAAAGGGAAAAGTATTTCAAACTTCAGAAGAAGTATTTTGGCGAAAAGATGGAACGAGCTTCCCGGTGGAGTATGTCAGCACACCCATCCGTGAAAACATGAAACTAAAGGGAGCCGTGGTCGTCTTCAGGGATATAAGTGCACGCAAGCAAGCTGAGGAGGAAATACAAAGACTGCGGCATCAACTGGAATTGGAAAACGCTTACCTCAATGAAGAAGTGTCAGATGCTGAGGCCTACGGAGAAATCATTGGCAGTAGCCATGTTTTAAAAAATATCCTGAGACAAATTGAAGTGGTGGCCCCAACCAACGCCAGTGTTCTCATCACCGGGGAATCGGGCACGGGTAAGGAACTTGTGGCGCGGGAAATCCACAATCGAAGTGCGCGTAGCAAACGCACCATGATCAAAGTCAATTGCGCGTCCATTCCCAAAGAACTCTATGAAAGCGAATTCTTTGGCCACGTGAAAGGCGCATTTACAGGAGCCGTAAAAGACCGGGCCGGACGATTCCAACTTGCGGACGGAGGAACTTTGTTCCTCGACGAAATCGGGGAAGTTCCTTTGGACCTCCAGAGCAAACTGTTACGTGTATTGCAGGAAGGCACGTTTGAAAGGATCGGCGATGAAAAAACCCGCAACGTAGACGTGCGCATCATTGCCGCCACAAACCGGTCTTTAAAAGACGAGGTGGACCAAAAACGATTTCGCGAAGATCTTTATTATCGCCTGAATGTATTCCCGATAGAAGCCCCTCCCCTTCGCAATCGAAAAGAAGATATCCCCATGCTGTCCGCAAATTTTCTAAACCTGGCGGCTAAAAAATTAAACGTTCCTCTTCCCCGGCTGACTCAAGCCAATATTATCGAACTCCAAAGCTATGATTGGCCGGGCAATATTCGCGAGTTACAAAATGTGATTGAACGAGCGGTGATCACATCCCGGTCCGGTAAACTTTTGTTCCATCTATCGAATGGTGAGAAAAATATCAGGAGAAAAGCATCAGCGATTGTTCAAAATGAAAGGGGCACCAAAGCCCGTGTCTTCACTGAAATGGAAATGGAATCCCGTTATCGGGAAAATCTAATAGATGCCCTCAGTCAGTGTGACTGGAAAATCACCGGACCCGATGGCGTGGCGGAACTATTGGGACTAAAGCCCACCACCCTGCACTCAAAAATCAAAAAGCTGGGCTTAAAAAGGCCGGGTTGAACCGACCTCTACGGAACGGGACGTGTAAGGGTTTTGAGGTATAATCGACAAACTAAAAATCTGGTATTTCCTCACTCGTGCTTGTATCGAAAAACTTTGATTGAATTGTAGAGGGGTGGTCCATGAAAGCGTCTGACCTTTTTGTCAGGTCTCTTGAAAATGAAGGTGTCGAATATATCTTTGGCATCCCCGGAGAGGAAAATCTGGATTTCCTCGAATCTCTGAGGGAATCAAAAATCAAACTCATTCTGACCCGCCATGAGCAGGCGGCAGGGTTCATGGCCGCGACCTATGGACGCCTGACCGGGAAGGTCGGCGTGTGTCTGTCCACTCTGGGGCCGGGGGTGACCAATTTTGTGACCGCCAGCGCATACGCCCAGTTAGGCGCGATGCCGATCATGATGATTTCCGGGCAAAAACCCATCAAAAAAAGCAAGCAAGGCCGTTTTCAGATCATAGATGTCATCGAGATGATGCGCCCCTTAACAAAATACACCAAACAAGTGGTGCACGGAAACAGCATCCCGCAGATCGTCCGCGAGGCGGTGCGACTCTCTCAGGAAGAACGTCCCGGAGCCGTCCACATCGAATTGCCGGAAGACATTGCCACTGAAGAATGTTCCACAGAGCCTTTTGAAATTTTTCATCCCAGGCGGCCTCACCCGGATGCGCTGGCCATTGAAAAAGCCGTGAGCATGATTCGAGAAGCCAAAATGCCGCTTTTACTGATTGGAGCGGGAGCCAACCGAAACCGCATCTCCGGCGCCTTGCGTGATTTCATCGACCGAACAGGAATCTATTTTTTCAACACCCAGATGGGAAAAGGGGTGGTCGATGAAAGGCATCCCAATTTCCTGGGAACAGCGGCTTTATCCAGCGGGGATTACCTGCACTATGCCATCGGCAAAGCCGATCTGATCATTAATGTGGGCCACGACGTGATCGAAAAACCCCCCTTCTTCATGGAGAAAGGAGGAGCCAAAGTCATTCACGTCAATTATTTCACCGCCAGCCTGGATGAGGTGTATTTTCCCCAGTTGGATGTTGTGGGAGACATTGCCAGTAGCGTTGAAGCCCTTTCAAGCGATCTGAAAAAACTGGGTCATTGGGATTTCAGTTATTTTGAACGGGTCCGGGAACAAGTCGAATTTCATATCCATGAAAAAAATGAAGACAATCGGTTCCCCATCATTCCTCAGTATCTGGTGGCTGAAACGCGGAAGGTCATGCCCGATGACGGAATCATTGCTCTCGACAACGGGGTTTACAAAATCTGGTTTGCCCGAAATTATAAAGCGTATTGTTCCAATACGGTCTTGTTGGATAACGCGTTAGCCACTATGGGAGCAGGGTTCCCGTCCGCCATGGCGGCCAAGATTGTTTACCCCCAAAAAAAAGTCATGGCGATTTGCGGCGACGGGGGTTTCATGATGAACTCTCAGGAAATGGAAACCGCCGTCCGGTTGAAACTCGACCTCGTCATTCTCATTCTTCGTGACAACGCTTACGGAATGATCAAATGGAAACAAACGGGAATGGGGTTTAAGAATTTTGGTCTGGATTACGGCAACCCGGATTTTGTAAAATATGCCGAGGCCTATGGGGCCAAAGGTCACAGGGTGGGAAGCTCCGACCAACTGGTTCAAATCCTGCACGCTTGTTTGAATTCACCCGGCGTTCATCTTGTGGAGGTTCCCATCGATTATTCCGAAAATGAGCGCGTGCTGATCGAAGAACTCAATAAGAAAACAAGTGTTTTATAAAACCCGAACCAATATGGGGAACCTTCAATGAAGAACAAGTTAAAAGTATTCTCTCCGTTTGACGGTCATTTGATCTCTGAACTGGAACTCAACAGTCAGGAGGAAGTGGAAAACGCTCTAGGGCAGGCGCACCAATTGGCTCATGATCCCGACCGCGCAATTCCAGTGCACGAACGCATCCGCATTCTGGAAAAAACCGCCGACCTGGTGGAAAAGCGGATGGAGGATTTTACCCGGCAAGCGGCGGAAGAAGGAGGAAAACCCCTGATCGATTCAAGAGTCGAGCTCAACCGCGCGGTTCAGGGCATAAGGGAGGCCGCCCGATCCATCAATCAAATGGTGGGGCATGAGATCCCCATGGGTTTGACGCCCTCTTCCACGAATCGCATGGCCTTCACCATCCGGGAACCCATTGGAGTGGTCGTGGCCGTCAGCGCTTTCAATCATCCTTTCAACTTGATCGTGCATCAGGTGATACCCGCAATCGCCGTCGGGTGTCCGGTCATTGTAAAGCCGGCATCGACAACGCCACTTTCCTGCTTCAATCTGGTGAAATGTCTCTACGAAGCGGGATTGCCTGAAGACTGGTGCCGGGTCATCTTGGCCGACCGGGCAACTTCTGAAAAACTGGTGACCGATTCCAGAGTGTCTTTTCTCACCTTCATCGGTTCTGCCAGGGTCGGCTGGGGGCTTCGCTCTAAACTGGCACCCGGCGCGCGATGTTCGCTTGAACATGGCGGCGCGGCCCCGGTCATTATTGACGAAGACGCCGATATCGAAGACGCTTTGCCTTTATTGGCAAAGGGCGGCTTTTATCATGCCGGGCAAGTTTGCGTGTCCGTGCAAAAAGTGTTCGTACATGAAAAAATTATCGACCGGTTTTCCAAGGCACTGGTAGATCTGGCGAAACAACTCGTGGTGGGGGATCCTCTCGATGAAAAAACCGAGGTCGGACCCCTCATTACGGAGAAGGAAGTCGACCGCGTGCATGAGTGGGTGGAGGAAGCCCGGTCCGCCGGCGCTAAAGTTCTCACCGGTGGTGAAAAGATCGGAGCCACCTGTTACGCTCCGACAGTCATTTTAAATCCGCCCGATCAGGCTAAAGTATCTTCGGAGGAAATTTTTGGCCCGGTCGTCACACTATACTCGTTCAAGGACCGGAAAGAAGCCATCGAGCGGGCAAACCGGGTTCCCTTTTCGTTTCAATCTGCGGTTTTCACCAAAAATATCGATGCCGCGCTGGACACGGCCAAACGTC
Organism: uncultured Nitrospinaceae bacterium; assembly: GCA_964412825.1. GTDB lineage: Bacteria > Nitrospinota > Nitrospinia > Nitrospinales > VA-1 > JADFGI01. The sequence continues at coordinate 6,902 of CAYPQH010000047.1, forward strand.
TGAACGCATCTGCGGTGATGATCAACGACCACACGGCGTTTCGCGTCGATTGGATGCCGTTTGCGGGCCGCAAGGCTTCTGGCCTGGGGGTTGGCGGCATCGTTCCCACCATGATGGAAATGACGGAAGAAAAAATGATCGTTTTCCGGTCGAAACTAATTTAAAAAATGATAAAACAACTTTTGATTTCACTCCTGCCTTTATTTACAATAGCGTTTCTTTTGACTGGATGCGAAAAAACCCAATCCACACCTGAAAAGAAAAATCAGTTTGAAAAAACCACATCAAAAGAAAACACCCCATCCAATGAAACCATGACTGAGGCAATAGAAGCAGATATAACAGAGGATGAAAAAAAGAGCTTTTCCCCAAACGAACCTCTGAAAACCGAACATAAAAAATATGAAGGTTCGCAATCCCTCAAACGTTACCTGGATGATTCCCCCTGAAACAACCCTGCGACCCGCATGACGCTGGACCTGAATGATGAATACATTTTTGCACTGTAAACATTAGCCCGACGCTACGAAGTCTTGAAAGTTGCTCCTGCGGCTAGTAGTTTGTGCAAGTAAATTTTTAAAACCCAGAGAGGTACGAATTGGCAAACACGATGCATGAGGCAAGTGATGCGTAGATTTTTGCGCAATAACATGCTCATCCTGATTCTGTTGAACTCCAGCAATATTTTCAATTACCTGTTCCAACTGGTCGCCGGACGCGGCTTGACCACAATTGATTATGGTAGCTTCAACGCGGTCAACTCAATGGCCGTCATTCTTTCCGCTCCCGTCGCCGTCCTCCCGCTGGTCTTTTCCCGCTACACCGGTCAATTAGCGGAGTCGGGCCTGAAGCAGGTCAGGACCCTCCTTACGGACGGCTTCAGGGGAATGGTTTTAATTGCATGCGCCCTGTTCGTTATCGGTTTGATCACAATTCCCTGGCTGCAAAACTTCCTCCATCTGGAAGAAAAAACGCCCATCGTGATCATGCTGGCTCAGTTGTCGTTGTCTCTTGTGCTGCCGGTTTTTCTGGGAGTGATTCAGGGTTTGCACCGCTTCACCGCCTTTGGAATTTGTGGTAGCAGTATCTCACTCGGTCGATTTTTATCGGGTTTGCTTTTTATTTTCACTCTTGGATGGGGAATCAATGGAGCCCTCCTTTCGGGAACCATCGGCACGTGCATCGCCATGGGAATCGGGCTGTGGGCCGTTCGGGATATATTGAAAGTGCCTGGCGAACCCCTGCCCCACGACCTTTTTTCTGAAATGCGAAAATATTCGTTTCCGGTTTTTCTTTCCACGACCATGGTGATGGCCCTTGGAAACCTGGACATTGTTTTAGTGAAGCATTATTGCTCGCCGGAGGAGGCCGGTCTGTATTCCATCGCCGCAATTTTGGGAAGAATCGCCTTGTTTCTTCCTGGAGTTCTCATCGTCGTTCTTTTCCCCGAGGCATCGAAAGCGCAGTCAGCAGGAAAAGAAGACTCCCGCATCCTGTGGGTCAGCCTTGCAATGACCGCATTTTTGGGTGGAAGCGTTGCTCTGGTCTGCACGTTTTGGCCGGAACAAATCATCGTCCTTCTGTTTGGTGCAAAATACCAGGCAGGGGCCGAATTGCTGCAAATCATCAGTCTGGCAATGGCCATGCTGGCAGTCGCCAACGTTATTTTCATCTATTGTCTGGCCCGGTCCGAGTTCCAATTCCTCTGGCCTCTGGCTATGGGAGTGCTAATGATGTTACTTCTCATTTCTAATTTTCATGACTCCGCCCTCACCATCGCAAAAATGGTTTTATATTCCATAGGGGTGATTCTTGCCGGAACGCTTGCCTGGTATTTTCTGCGGTCCAGCCGTCCCCTTCCCTCCCCATGACCCTGGCCCGGTCTTTAAGCGTTCAGTGGCTGGCAACCGTCTATGTTGCGGCTGTCTCCATGCTGATCACTTTTTTCCTGGCTCGATCGTTCGGCCCTGAAGTTTTTGGCCAGTACAGTTATATAATCACTTTGGCCGCGCTTTTCGCCATCCTTCAGGATGGGGGGTTCAGGACCCTTTTGTTCCGCGAATTCACGTCCTCGCCTCTGTCTTTAAAAACGCAGAAACTGTTTCCCTCGGCTCTCGGTCACCTCCTGATGGTCACGGGGCTCGGAATGGTCGTCACCGTTCTATTACCCATTCAGGATAAACGCTATCTGGTCCTTGCCATTTCCGCTTTCGGACTTGGAACCGTGGCTAATTTTATTTCATCGGTTTTAAAGGGCAAGGGAGACTTTGACCAGGAAGCGAGGTGGCGAGCGATCGTTCGTTCATTGACCGCTGTGGGTGTTATATGTTGCCTTTTTTTCCTTTCCTTCCAACTGCAATGGATATTCATCGGATGGATAACGGGATTTCTGATCGCCATTATTTTTCAGCGCTCGGTTTCTCTAAAAAACGTTCTCATCGGAAAGCCCGACTCCCAAACCTATCGATCCATCGCCGCCTTGCTGACCATCGAAATCGCCACACTGATCTATTTCAAGATCGACATCCTGATGCTGAGACACCTGGGCGAGTCGTTAGACGAAGTCGGGTTTTACGCCGCCGCATCGAGAATTTTGGAGGGCGTGATTTTTATCCTGCTTCCCATTGCCAGTGTTTTTTTTCGGGAACTTCGCCTGCACGCAAACCATCCAAAAAACTTTATTCAGCTGACAATCAAACTGATTTTTTATGCCGGAAGCCTCACCCTTATTATCGTTCCGCTCGGAATTTTATTGGGAGAGGACATCATTAAGTTATGTTTTGGTTCGGACTATCAGCCGGGCTCCCAGGTGATCACCTGGTTGTTGGTTTCATTATTTTTTATGATTCCCAATATCGTCCTGACACAGGCCGCCCTGGCCATAGACCGGGAAAACCACTATGCCTTGGCAGCGGTCAGCGCGGCCTTGTTGAACATCGCGTTAAACGTCTGGCTGATACCAATTTACGGCCCCAAGGGCGCGGCCATTGGAACCCTTATCACGGAAGCGTTTTTACTGATCTTCATTGGATCGGGAATTGCTTCCTGGTATTTGAAGAGAAGGAAAATCGACGGTGAATCGCGATAAAACAATTATGCTCCATGATTCATTCGCCTTTAAAGGCGGCGGCGAGCGATTGGTCCACTCTCTTTGCCAGGGGTTGGAACTGGATCTGGCCTTTGGCGATCAATCGGATCAAGGGTTTGACTTGGAAGCCTTACCGGGGAGACTCATTGACCTTAAAATACGCTCTCATTTGTGGGGAATACGCACCGTCCAGCGGTTTTATCATTTTGGTTTCAAAACCAAATTTCTGAAAAATTACGAAACAGTAATTTACAGCGGTCAGAATTCACCGCTCGCCGTCCACAATCACCCTGCCGGAAAAAATATTTATTATTGCCACACCCCGCCGCGCTCTTTATACGACCTCAAAGACTACCGGCTGGCGTCCTTGCCTTTGATGCAACGCCTGAATCATCACATGTTCAACCTGTGTTTCCAACCCTTGTTCGAATCCGCGATCGACAAGATGGACGTGATCATCGCCAATTCTGTCAACGTCCAAAAACGGATCAAACACTATTTAAAAAAAGATTCGGTCGTCATTCATCCCCCCTGCGACACCCAGAGCTTTCGCTGGCGGGGGCAGGAGGATTATTATTTTTCATTCGCCCGATTGGACCCTTTAAAACGGGTGAACGTCATCGTCAAGGCCTTCAATCAAATGCCGGACAAACGTCTCGTCATCGCCTCAACCGGACCTGAAATGGAAAGGCTGAAGCAATTGGCCGAAGGCCATGGGAACATCACGTTTACGGGGCCTGTCGATGACTCTCAGTTGAAAGACCTGCTGGGAAAATCCATCGCCAGTATCTACATCCCCAGAGACGAAGATTTCGGCATGTCCTCCATCGAATCTCTGGCCGCAGGTAAACCTGTGCTGGGCGTGGCTGAAGGTGGAGTTATGGAAACGCTTGTACATGGAACAACTGGATTATTGATTCCGGCCAACCCTTCCCCGGAAGACCTGATCGACGCTGTTCATGAACTTAACTCCAAACGGGCGCTTGCCATGCGCGCAGATTGCGAACAAAGAGCGGGGCTTTTCGATCAGAAAATTTTCCTTGAAAAAATGGGCCAGTTGATCGGAAAATAATGAATGACCGATGGCGAAACCCACCACCGGTCATTCCCTAAAGCTTATTTCAAATCGCTGAGAGGCGCTCCAAAATTTATATGGAAAGGCGTTCCTTCGATCACCAGAGCAGGGACGGATTTCACACCCGCCGCTTCGGCTTCGCTAACCCGATTTTTTTCATTGCCTAAGTGAACTTCTTCCACCTGATAATTTGATGGGTTCAAGGCAGTTACAAACCGTTGTTCCGCCTCAACGCAAACCGGGCATCCGGCGTGATAAAATATAGCTTTATTCATTGTTCTTTTCCTTTCCTGGTTAAATGGATCCGCAATCTATATTTTCGCTAAATTTGTATCGACTCGCTACCTTAAAGAATATTAGCTCATGAGAATTACTTTGTCAAACTAGTTTTGATCCGATACAATAAATAATTATGAGTGCCTTACGACTACATGAATATTTCGAGCGAATATCACACTTACTTCGCTCCGAGACCCGCCGGGCGGGGTCTGATTACGACCTTCAACCCATACAACTGGACGCTCTGCATTTTCTTAACAGGGCAAACCGTTATTCAGACACTCCCCAGGGCGTGACGGAATATCTGGGTTTGACCAAGGGAACGGTGTCGCAAACTCTCATGGTTCTGGAGCGGAAGGGGCTGATACAAAAAATGCCCGACAAAAAAGATGGACGGATTGTTCATTTAAATTTTACGAAGGTTGGCCGGAAGCTTTTGGAAAAAATCCTACCCACTCAGACAGTGCGAAGGACTTGGGAGGGCGTATCGGAGTCGCAGCAAAATCAATGGGTAAAAGAGCTCCAACAACTTTTAAAAATGATGCAACAGTTAAACGGAATGAAACCTTTTGGCGTGTGTCGGACCTGCCACTTTAACCGCGAAAAAAGTAATGGGAAGTTCTTCTGCGAATTGACTCAGGAAAACTTGAGCCGGGCGGACACTAAACTCATTTGCCGGGAATTCCAACATCCGGAAGAAGACGGGCTGTGAGCGCATGCTGAACTTGGTCTAACAGGGGTGGTTCGGGTGCGACAATGAGAAGGGAGTTGACAGCTCTTACAGCGTCTTGCACTCCATTTTGGTCGGGGGCTTGGCCTGGCACGCGAGGGATTCTGTCATGCCATTGGCCGCTCCGGCACAGGCGGTGCTGATGGCCGTCATCATGGTTTCCTGTTTGTCCATTCCCTTGACGGTCTGACAAACCTCTCTGTCCTTAAAAACGATACACACATGACATTGAAACTTATTGCCTGTCCAGATCAGGGTGAAAGAAAGGTAGCTGACAAATACAAGAAAGCCGATGGTTAAAAGAGCACCTTTAGTCATGATATTTCAGGAAGTTTTCTCGTTCACGGTGGGGGATGGTAAACCGTTGAAAATATAATGTTTGCGGTAAAAAATCAGTTCTTCCAATGATTCCCTAACATCGACACTGGCCAGGTGGACTCCGCTTTTCTTTGGAAATTTGGGCCCCTTTGGATACCAGCGCTTGATCAGCTCCTTGATGGTCGTGACATCGACACTACGGTAATGCAGGTAGTCGTGAAGTTCTGTCATATATTTGACCAGGAACCGACGGTCTTGACCGATGGAGTTGCCGCACAGGGGTGTGGTCTCTGGAGGACAATGTTTTTTGATGAATGAGAGTGTGGCTTCCTCGGCTTCCCGGCAGGAAATTTTAGAACTCATCACACGTTCGGTCAACCCGGACGCTTGATGCGTGGTGGTGTTCCATGCATCCATACGGGACAAAATCGCGTTGCTTTGTTTGATCGCCAGACAAGGCCCTTCTTCCAGAATATTCAATTCCCCATCTGTGACCAGAGTGGCGATTTCAATGATCAATTCCTTTTCCGGGTCCAGGCCCGTCATCTCCAGATCCATCCAGACCAGATTGTTCGACGATTTTTTGCTCATATTTCTTTCCGATACTTGGGAGGAGTTTACGGTTTTCCTGATGGCTCGGCCGATATCAATCCTATTGGTTTTTTTCTATGATTTTTCCGATGGTTTTATCGTTCATCAAGGCCCTGATTTTTGGGTCCTCACTCACTCGATTGAGGTTTCCTTGTGCAATGGCTTTCATGAGTTCTTCATCTTGCAGAATTTTTTGCACCGAGGGGTTATTTTGTAGTTTCTCGATCAACTGGACTGTTTCAGGATCACTCAACATCCGGTTTTGCATCTGATCAATTTTTTGGATACCCTGGGCCGATTTTTTCGGCTGATTGCTATTTTCTGCCTGGGAGCCGGAACTGTGTGCCGGTTTTATCGTCCTGATTTTTTCCTCTGGCAGGGAAATGGTCCCCAGTATATCTGAGTTGACTCGGTAAACCCCCTTAGAAAAGGACAAAATTTTCCCTTGAATGACGCTTCCATCCATCAATTCAAATCGACTCAGGGTGCCGGCCCAGGCTGTGGAAACAACAAAAACAGCAATGAGCAGAAGGCTCGAGCCTAAAAATTTTTGATTCTCTTTTAAATGGTTTTTGCTCATTGAGGGCATAGGCGAAAAATCGGGGATAAACCGCAAACCCTTTCTAAAAAAATACTTTCCAGGTTCATGAATGGCAATTTTAACTCAATTCCCTAAAAATATGAACTTAAATCCCATCCGCGACCAGTCGTAGGGGCAAATAGGCAATAAACTTTTTGGTCACGACAACGTTTGCCAGCAGAAATTGCAGTTTTTGGCTGGCTGAATTCGTGCTGATGAGGGGAAAGGCTGACTTTCCGTTCGTTTTGGACCCCAAAAAGGAGGAGGGGGTGGGACGATCGTGGCATCGAACCCACCCCCAACAAAAAGGAGAAGAAAAGTATTAAATCAATTATAAAAAATTCATATTAAACGACTATTAACCGTAGATTAATTTTTATTAATATTGGAGTCGTGCGGAGGATCAGACTCTGGCTGAAAGCACTGGTTTTGGGCGACCTATTTGCTTAGGTCCTCTGGATTAAAAACATTTTTTTCATACGTATTACGCACAAGGTCCAGATTGTTTGCCATCCAAAGGTCGGAAAAATTGGGTGGGTAAGGGGCGAACCCTTTGATCTGTTGAACCATGATTCGGGCGTCTCGATACCAGGAGATATTTTTTTTCTTTTTAAAAATTTTCTTCGCCACCTTCAATTGCTCAATTGCGGCAGACGGATTCCTATTGCCAAAATAGGCGAGAGCCAGAGCGATATATCCCAAGCCTTCATCGGGCCGAAGTTGTATGGTTTTTTTATAAGCTTCAATCGCTTCAGAAAAGTTTTTCAATTTCGACTGGGCGTTTCCCAAATGAAACTGCGCGTCGAAAAAATCTGGCTGGGAAAGAACGAGGCTTTTTCCCACTTCCACAGCTTTGATCGTTTCCGCTAATTTTATATAGACACTTGAAAGCCTGAGTTGAGTCAGTGTCTTGAGATTTTTTTCCGGCTGGGCCTCGAGCACTTGTTCCCAGGACTCGGCGGCCTCATCTAAAAAACCATCTTTATCAAACTGGACGGCTTTTTGATAAAGCGTAGCGGCCGTTTCCTGGCCGGATACAGC
>CAYPQH010000048.1:0-14439 GCA_964412825.1 uncultured Nitrospinaceae bacterium
GCCCTTAAGCGTTGGTTTCTCTGGGCTTCGATTTCCAGATGCCGGATACGGGTCATGTCTTTTACGATGAGCAGGCTTCCAATCTGCGTGTCATCAGGGTCCAGCACCGGGGATGCGGAAGCCTGGATGTGGATCTTGCTTCCTGTTGCAGTGGTGATCTCCCGATCCACGTTCAAAGGGTTCCTCCCCATTTTGGTCAATCGCGACACCATGTTCTCAAACAAATCGTCGTGAAATAAGTCTTTAAGGGGTTTGCCGAGACAAGACTCAGGCGTCAGCCCGGTGATCAAACCTGCGGTTTTATTGAAGGTGGTGATTCGCCCCTGCTTGTCGATGACGATGACGCCGGTGGTCAGACTTTCTAGAATATTGTTCAGATAGTTTTTTACTTCTTCTTTCTCGGCGAGGTTTTTTTCCAGTTCCTGATTCTTTTTTGCCAGCTCAAGGTCGAGCAATTTAACGCGCGCTTTTAAGTCGTTGTAAGAATCCTGAAGTTGTTGCGTGGCGTCGTTGAACGTCTGAAACGCCTGGCTGAGGATTTCGAGTTCTTCTTTAGGAGTATTTTTCCCCTGGAGGGATTCGTTCATGAACTATTTGTCTGGCAAGGTGAGGGTCGAATCTATAGCGGGGACATTATAGAGGATTATAAGGTATCTTTAAATTCTTTTTCCCAGTCGAGAAATTTTAGTTTGGATTCTGCGGCTTGTTTCAAAAGATTGTCTGTGTCTTTTGATTGAATCAGGCTGTTCAGGGTAGCAGTGGCCTTAGAGGGATTTTTTATGTTTTCATAGCTTTCCACCAGAAGGTAATCGGCCCAGTCTGTTTGGGGTTGTTCGGGAAACAACAGTCGGGCGGATTCCAGAGCCTTTGCGGCCTGGGCGTATTTCCTGGCCTGGAAGAGGGCAAAGCCAAGGTTGTAGTGAGCCTTGCGCACGCTGTTGGGAATGATCTTGGCTGTGCGGTCGAACATTTTTATGGCTTTCCGGTATTCTTTGATGGCGGCGCGATGGTTGTTGAGATTTTGATAAGTTTCGCCCATCAGGAAATGGGTTTCGGAAGTATTGTCTTTATCGCCGACCAGGAGTCTTTTGTACACTTTCAAGGCTCGATTGTATTGTTTTCTGCCCGTGTGGGAACTGGCTAAAAGTTTGAGAGCGACGGGAACCTGCGAGCTATTGGAATAATTTTTCAGGAACGACCGGGCCACCAGCTCCGCTTCTTTAAAGTTGTTCTGCTCCAGATGAATTTGCCCCAGGTTGAGAAAGATGCGGTCCCGGTACAGGTTGTTGGCGTCCAGTTTTTTAACCCGTTCGTAAAACCTGAGAGCGTCGGGAAACATTCCAATGGCTTGATACGCCTCTCCAATTTGCAGAACGGTTTTTAGGCTGTTCACTTTGCCAAGGGACAAGCTGGCAAAATCACTGTAGGAATATAGGATCGGCAACACCCCTCCCTGCCGGGAATATTTATCGACAGAGAACGCCAGGGCCTGCTGGATATACTTTTTGGACTTATTGTAGAATGGAGAATCGGGCCCTAAGGGCAATAGTTTTTTAAATTCTTCGATGGCTTTCAGATAATTCTGCTCTTTAAGAAAGGCGATGCCCATGCTCAATGTAACTTCCGCCAGGATTTCTACATCGTTTGCGTTGCTCAGAATTTCCGCGTAGGTCTGGAAAGGTTGATAATAGGGTTGGGTATTGTAAGTGATGTCCTTCACTTTCAGCTTGGAGTCGATGACTCCGATGTCGGCCATCCTTATTTTTCCATATTGGGCGGCGCTACTCCCGGAGTCTCTTTTTGCGGATTCGTCGAATATGGCAAGGGCGTCTCTGTGTCTGGCTTCCAGTAGATAAGTATCCCCAATCATATTCAAAGCCGTGTGGGCTTTTGGGTGGTCGGGTTCGAGGTTTATCAGGTCGTAGAGGTGGTTTCGTGCTTGAGAATATTTTTTGTTCAGGAAATAAATGTTTCCCATATTGAAATTAATTTCCTGTTGTTCGTTGAGTTCGCTTGGCCAGCGGGCGGCGCCATCTTTGTAAACTACGAGGGAGCGATCGAAGTCTTTTTGCTCGTAATAATGGTGGGCGATTTCAAATATGGCCGGACGTGCGGCAATATTTTTTGGGCTTTTTATCAGCAACCTTTTGAACGCGGTGTAGGCTTCTTCGTATTTGCCATCGCGTAACATCATGAGGGCAAGGTTATTTTTTCGGGCAAAGGTATAAGGGCTTTTGGGGTTGGTTCGCAAGCCTTCCTCATACTTGGTTTTTGCTTCCAGGATGTAGCCCATCTCTGAGTAGATGAGCGCGATCTTATCGTTGGCATGATCGGTGAACCTGGATTTTGGGAAGCGCCTGGCGGCTTCTTTATAAGCCGCCAAGGCTTTTTCGTAAACCGGATGGGGTTCTCGAAAGGCAATCCGATATTCCGCTTCCGCAAGCAGGGAATAGATGTGCGCGAGATATTTGCTGTCAGGAAATGCGCTTATAAAACTTTTAAAGGATTCGATGACTTTGGGGAAATCTTTCTCCTGAAACAGTTTGAGAGAGGTTTGATATTCGTCCCAGCCGTTTTTTAATTTACTTTCAGTGTCCTGACGATTGAGGGCGCGTATTTTTCCCGGGGTCATTCCCGCCACGCGGACATGTTTGTTGGGCTTGAATTTTTTTTGCGGGCGCAAGAATTTATTTTTTCTGGGTCGGAATTCTTCCTGTTTGGGGGCGGTCCCGGGCTTTGGTTTTCCAATTTGTGTTTGCAGGATGGGTTTGTTTTCGCCGTTTATATCCAGAATAATTTGAGATTTGGCGGTGTCGAGAAAATGAAAAAACCGGGTATTGGTTTTCCTGATGTGCAGGACGATCTTAAGGGTTTTCCGCAAATAGCTGATGTCTATTTTTTCCAGGTTTTGGTCTTTGAACGACCGGGTTCGGACTTTAGGGTCCAACCGGACATCGTTCAGAGTCAACGTTATCTTCTTCTTTAAAAAATCGGCTTTCACCTTGTAGGGTGCGGGCGCACTCAGATTCACAATGATTCGGGTGTATCTTGGATGCGGTCCGATTCGAACATTCTGGATCAAAGGTGTGTTTTGAATATTCGATGCAGGGGCTTCTCTGGAAAAAACGGGCAGGGCCAGACTGAGGGCAAATGCCAATAGCAGGGGCCGAAGGAGGAAGTGAATTTTTTTAGACGCGGTCATTATTTTGGGCACCGATTCGATATTTGATTTATTATAAAGCAATTTTCATACCACTCTAGTCCAAGTTTGAATGGCTCATATAACTGTTTGAAAGATTTATATTTAAAATTTTCTGTTCTTGTGGAAAGTATTGTTTTATTGAATAATATTGTGGTTGACGTTTCAAAACAGGTTTTAGGATTAAAACTCAGTGAATGAAAAACTTCTGTATTTTTCGTCATTTTTTTGACAAACGTTTCTTTTCACCGTGAAAATTTTTTATCGATCATCGATCAGTTAACCGCCAAAGGTCTCGGTTCATAATGGATAAAGATCGGTTTGAAAAACTGAAGAAGCAAGAAGCGAACGTGGTTCGCAGTTTGCTGAAAAAGCAAAATGAAATGCTGGGGCAATCACTTTCGCATTTGGACCATCTGATTTATTTACAGAAAAACATCAGTTTGATGAGCCTGGCGGCGATCAGTAAAGCTTTGTCGGATAAACTTCCTTACATCCTTTCCATTCGTTATTTTTCTTTATTCCTTTTTGATAAAAGTAAAAAAGTTTTGCGTCTTGCCTGTCACAACCACCCTGACTTAAAAGAAGACCTTGTACTTCGCCCAGGCGATTCGGCAATTATGAGCGAGGCCATCGCCAAGGGGGCTTACGTTCTGGAGTCGGATTACTTTAAATCCAGGTTTTTCCAGGGCGGGAAGAATCCTTTGTTTGAGCACAATTTTTTTATCACCATTCCTTTGATGATTGAAAACGAAATCATCGGAGTCCTCAACATGAACGACAATGAAAAGGGATATTTTAATGTGACGGATCTGGATTTTTTCCTGAACGTATCCGAATTCATTTCGCTTTCGATCAGCAACGCGCAATCCTTTGAAAAAGCGGAACGGTTGTCGGTGACAGATGGGCTCACGGGTTTGACCAATCGACAACATCTTGAAGCGTTATTGATGAGCGAAATTCATCGAAGCCGGCGGTATCGCTCTCCGCTTTCCCTGGTGATGATGGATGTGGATTATTTCAAGAGTGTCAACGATACCTTCGGGCATCAGGAGGGGGACGATGTTTTAGTAGGCGTTGCCGCTATCATAAAAAATTTGTGTCGATCGCAAGACGTTGCGGCCCGATACGGAGGTGAGGAGTTTCTGCTGATTCTTCCGGAAACCAATGGTTCCGGAGCTCAGATCATTGCAGAGAGGGTGCGGGAGGAAGTGGAAAACCACCGGTTCACCCATGAAGGAAAGGTTCATTCTGTCACCATCAGTTGTGGTATCGCGGAGATTGACAATGAGAAGAATCAGGATGTTGCGGGTTTGATAGGCGTCGCGGACGCGGCGCTTTATCAGGCGAAAGAATCCGGAAGAAACCGAACCATATTGGGTGGCGGCAATGAAATTCTCTAAGGTCGATGAATTTGTAACGGCGGAGGGCCTGCCCTCGCTTCCCGGACAGATCCTCAATATACTGGATGAGTTGTGCCGGACCTCGGCGATGGATTATACGATTTTGCAAAAAATCCAATACGACCCGGCGATTGCGGCAAGTGTTTTGAAAGTGGCCAATTCTCCCCTCTACGGTTACGCTTCTAAAATTTCATCGCTGCAACAAGCCGCCGGCCTCCTGGGTCCGGGAGCCATAAGAAATATTGTATTGACGACTCCCATTCTGGAACGTTATCAGGACAATGACGGGGTTCATCCCCTCTTGAACCACTCCAGGCTCTGGCTCCACATGACCGTGACGGCAGCTCTGGCCAGCGGTCTGGGGCGTTTTCTGGGGCATACCGACACCGATGTTTATTTCACGGCGGGGCTGATTCATGGCATCGGAAAAATTGCCCTGTCAGCCTACCGTCCTCATTCCTTACTGGAAGGGGTGGAATTGGCCAGGAGTGAAGAGTCCTCCCTGATCGAGACAGAAATGAACACGCTCGGTTTCACGCATGTGGAGGTTGGGGTGAGGATTGCCGAGGCTTATGGTTTCCCGGGGCCATTGATCAACGTTCTCAACAATTGTTATACCGAGGAGCATGATGAAGTCTCCGATCCATTATCAGGAGTGGTTTGTCTGGCAAAAAATCTGGCCAACTCCTGGGGATTTGCCGACGATATTTATGATGGTGCGCTCGTGGACAGGGACTTGTTGCTCTCTTTTTTGAATATTTCCCAACAAGACCTGGAGGAATGGATGCCGCAACTGCGTGAAAATGTGGATTTGGTTGTGCAGGCCCAGGGATAATAATTTCGCTCAGTTGGTGCTGGCGACACGCTTATAAGAATGTTTTTTCGGAAAGTATAGAAAGGTTTTACAGGTCGGGGCCCATATAGCGGAAAAAAGTTCCCAGGATATCGCGATCAAATTCATCCACCATTTGTTTTCCCATGAGGGTGAGCGCTTCAAAAGGGGCCATGGCTTTTTTATAAGATCTTCTAGTGGTCAAGGCGTCGTAGACGTCCATGACCTTGCAGATCCGGGCAAATTGGGAAATTTCATCGCCCACGAGACCTTTGGGGTAACCCCTGCCTTTGAATTTTTCGTGATGCTCACCCGCCATTCGGATCACATTGGTGCCATAACATTGCATGGACTCCAGTATTTCCGCTCCCAGAAAAGAATGGCTTTTAATGGCTTCGAATTCCTGATCTGTCAGTTTGCCATTTTTGTTGATGAGGTCGGCGTCGATTTTCGATTTTCCGAGGTCGTGGAACATGCCGCCGACGCCAAGGTCTTTGATGTCATTGGGGCCCATTTTGGTTTTGATTCCGTAGGACATGCAGTAAAGCCCGACGTTGACGCTGTGGGTGTAGGTGTAATAATCTTTGCTGGTGATCATGGAAATGGAATGGAACCCCGCCTCGTTTCCCGATAAACATTCTTCCATGATATCCATGACTTCTTCTGACGAGTGAAGGATTTTTTCTGACGCGTTACTGTCGAAAAAGTCTTTCATGATTCCTTTTGAAACGTCGTATATTTTCTGAGTTTTTTCTTGAAAAGGTATTTCAGGGTTGGTCATCATGGAGCGAAGAGACTTGGTGGCCAGACCGTGATATTTGCCTAAGTCCGCTTCGCGGATGTGAAATTCCTGTTGGTTCTCTCCAGACTCAATGAGCTTACGGATTTTGTCCTGATGGGAAGGGTGGGTGCTGGCAAACTTGACATACTGAGTGTTTCCGAATGAGCTGGTTTTGTAAAAGAGGTCGAAAACCTCGGAACTAGTAACTTTTAAAAGCTCCAGGTCGATGGGTCGAAACAGCTCTTGTTGTTCGTCAATTCCTGTTTTCATAAGCCTTGTATGCAAAAATATTACTATAACTATTATTGTAAAGTAATAGTGCTTTTTTTGCAATACCATTGAAATGTAAGGCGTGTTTTTTTTTGAAGAGTGGTGAGGGTTAAAGGTCGGGACCCAAATAGCGAATAAAATTTCCTAAAACTTCCTGGTCGAACTCCCCTCCCATCTTTTTTTTCATGAGGGTGATGGCGTCAAAGGATTTCAGGGCTTTTTTGTAGGACCGTCGGGTGGTCAAAGCGTCATAGACGTCCATGACCTTGCAGATACGGGCGAAATGCGAAATTTCATCTCCGACCAGACCGTTGGGATATCCATGTCCCTCGAACTTTTCATGGTGCTGGCCCGCCATTTCAACAACATGAGTTCTATAGCACTTCATGGATTCCAGGATTTCTTGCCCAAGCGGGGCGTGGCTTTTCATTGTCTGAAATTCTTCGTCCGTCAGTTTGCCATTTTTGTTGATGAGGTCGGCATCGATTTTAGATTTTCCAATGTCATGCCACATGCCTCCCAGCCCCAGGTCGCGGGTGTCATTCGGGCTCATTTTGGTTTTGATCCCATAGGCCAGACAGTACAATCCGACATTCACACTGTGCGTATAGGTGTAATAATCTTTATTGGTGATCATGGTAAGAGAATGGAACGCTGAATCATGCGCGGATAAACACTGCTCCATAATTTCCATGACTTCATCGGATGACTGGAGAATTTTTTCGGAAGCGTTGTGCTCAAAAAAATCCTTCATGACTCCTTTGGATATGTCGTAAACCTTCCTGGTTTTTTCCTTGATCGGCATTTTGGGCTGGGTGATCATTTTGCGGAGGGACAGCGTGGCCTGCTGGTAATACTTTACTAGATCTTCTTCGCGAATATAAAAATCCTGATTATTGCCCCCATACTCGATCAACCTTCGGACTTTGTCCTGGTGGGAGGGATGGCTACTGGCAAACTTGACGTACTGAGCCGAGCCAAAGACGGAAGATTTGTAATAGAGGTCATAATATTGAGCCGCGCCAACTTGTAAATATTCGATATTTATCAGTCTGAACAGCCCTTCTTCCTGATTTACCGTAGTTTCCAACAGTTCACCTCAAAGGGGATGGTTTTGTATTATCAATAAATAAGGTATGTTCTCATTGTAGACGAAGTCCGATATCCTTTCAACTAGTTGATAACATTAGTTTTATTTTGGGAGGGTTTTGATAGATTGGCAGTTATCAATAGGCGGCAGGTCAGGGAAGCGGAATCGATTTTAATCAGATGGTTTTTTGAGATGGATAAGCCTTTTCTACATGTGCCAGGAAATAAATAATGGAACGGGTACAGCCAAGTAAATCCACCAGAGACAAGCTTTCTCCCGGTTCGTGCATACGGGAATCCGCATCGTAAGCCCCCAGACAAAGGGGTTGCACGTCTCCTAACGCGTCCAGAAGTTTGGCGACAAAGGGAATGGAACCCCCGCAACCGTACAGACAGCTTTTTTGCTCAAACCCTTTTTCCAGAGCTTCCATAACCAGCGGAAAAACAGGATGTTTGCATGCCGTCATCCAGGGGTTGCAACCCTTTTCCATTTTCAAGTCCAATTCGAATCCGGGGAGAGCATGCGTTTTAAGGTGGTTTGTCAAAAATTCTCCCGCCGCCGTTTCCTCGTTGCCCGGCCCCAACCGGACTTCGACGATCGCTTTGGCTGTCGGATTGTCGAAGAGACTGGAACCTTCGCCTTGAGCTACCCTCAAGGACTGAACTCTCATCGTTCCTGCATCAGATGACAAAAAAGAACGGATTTCTGGATGGAGGGAACCGTTATTTTCAATGAGCCGGTCGATTATTTTTGCCAGTTGCAGTTCGGCGATGGGGAAGGGGCCGCCATGCATCCCCGAATGCGGGTCTTTTGTGGCGGATTGCATAACAAGATCAAAGACCGCTTTCCCCGAATCGGACGGGAGTTTTGTGACTGTCAGATTGAGGTCGAACGGGTTCCATTCGGACAGTAACCGGTTCAATGCAATTTTAAGGGCGTCAGCATTCGGGCAAGGTCCAAAGGTCAGCCTGACGCCTGCGGTTCCAAAAATAATGGACCCGGATACGCGATGGCCCGGTCGGACGTTGGCAAAGGATTTTCTGAGTTGGGCCACCAGCAGGGCTTCTTTATTTGCGGGAACGGTCAATTGGGTTGCGGGCAACAGTCCGCCTGCGTCTCTCATCATCTGGATGGATATGGGGACATTGGCATAGCCGGATATTTCTTCTGCTGTTTCTGCTGTGTCGGCTTGGGCGATTCCCTTAATAGCCAGCGAATGGTCGGCATCAATCAAGGTAGCCAGGAGTTTGTATAAGGCAGTTTGAGCGTCGATGCCCAGGGTTTCTTCTTTTGGGGTGAGGGTGGCTTCTAATTGGATGACGCCTCGAAGTGAAGTGGTCAAACCGGGAATCCCGGTCGCGGGGTTCACCACATCGGTGATGATCACGCAATCGACTGTGGAGAAAAATTCCTGGTTCTGCTGGATCTGCTGGGCCAGCGAGTGCGAGCCGCATTCTTCTTCGGTTTCGTAAATCACTTTGATGTTGCAGGGCAGGTCGTTGAGACAAGGTTGGGATGAAGAATCTTTCGGCAGGGCTTTTATCAGCGCGTCGATCGACATGCCGATGGACACTACCCCGCTCAGGTCGTCCGCCGCACCCCGGCCATAGGCGCGGGTTCTGTCCTGGTTCCAGCGTAGTTTGGTGGGAGGGACGCCTTCCCATTTGAGGAATTGCCCGTCGTCCATATAAGGTTGCTTGTCTAAATGGGCATAAAACAGGACGGTCGGTTTTTCTTTCGACACGGCAATTTCTGCTAATAATATCGGCGTTGCGCCAGAACATTCCGGCGGCGGCGGGTTGATTTTTATCCAGGTGAATCCTATTTGGCTGAGATAGTCTTGGGCGCAAAGGAGAATTTCCTGCATGTCGCTTGGAGTCGTGCGGTCGCCCTCAAATTCGTTGACGTTGAAACTCCTGCTGTCGATCCCCACCATTTTATCGAGGAATTTCAAATGCCAGGCGACCAGGTCGGACTCCGATTGAATTCCCCGGCTGGCAATTTGGACCAATTCATTTTTGTTCATGGGCTGATGATGAGTTTAATGTTGAGTTTGGTAAAAATTTTGTTGGGCGACGCTGCTTTACTTCTTTGCTTTTTTGCTTCTTTTCCGTGGATGATATATTATGACTTCACATTATCAATAATTTAGCGGACTTTTCAGAGAAAAACCATACTCCCTAAAGTCCACGCTAGACACCACTCAGGACGCGTCCATGGTAGACAGGCTGATCAATCTTTGCAAGCTGATCACGATCTTTAAAGAGAGAGGTAATTTGCCACTCATTCGCCGCTCATGCAAGCAATTGCGGGATTTTCTTTTGTGCCGGGGCGGGATGAATCGTAAATCCATTATTTGGGTCCTGCCCTATTGGTTTACTATGTTGAAGGGATTGGACGTGCTGGTCTGGCGGCTGGAAACGTTCGGGTTTCTTCATTTGCCCGATCAATCTGAAGAAGATAAGCAACGCTTGAACTCCCGTCTTTAAAATTTTTTCCTTCCGGTTTTGGATGTTTCCTGAAAAATAGAGAAAGCTTTGAACTCCTTATTAAAAAATAAAAATTTCCAGATCATTTTTCTGATTTATTCCTCCACCTTGATGTTTTTGGGGCGGCAGTTGAATGTGGGATTGCCAAATTTCGACGACACGTATTACGCCCAAAAAGCCAAGGAGATGCTCGCCTCGGGAAACCTGTGGGTGGTGACGCATAACGGGCTTCCTGATTTTGCCAACCCGCCCCTGCCTTTCTGGTTGACGTCTCTCGCCTTTAAAACTTTTGGAGTGTCGGGGTACGCCGCGGTTTTCTTCACCGCGTTGTTTGGTGTTGCCACGGTTTATTTGACTTATATTTTAAGCCTTCACCTTTTCAGGAATGGTTGGGTGGCTTTTTTTTCCGCCTTTGTGCTGATCTTTCCCGGTATGTTTGTGGACTCCTCGCGCCGGGGGATGGTGGATATCATCCTGGCTTTTTGCGTGACCGGGGCGATGTATTTTTTTGTCAAAGGGTTGGAGAATAGAAAATTTTATCTGCTATTTGGATTGATGACCGCTCTGGCGATTCTGACCAAAAGCGTTCTCGGTGGGTTTCCTTTGTTCATCGCGGTCATCACCCTGGTTTGGTCCGGTCGATGGAAGGAGTTGTTCGGCGTTCATTTTATCATGGCGACGGCGCTTGCTTTGTCTTTGGGTTTCAGTTGGCATGTTGTGAACTGGTTCATTTTTGGCCAACCTTTCCTGGACGCAAATTTTGGCGTGTTGTTGTTGAACCGCGCCTATGGCGAGCCCGCCCAGCCACTTTATTTTCTTGGCTATGCCAAGGATTTCCTTAAAAATTACTGGCCCTGGCTCCCGGTGGCTGTTATTGGTTTGTTGCAGTT
Source organism: uncultured Nitrospinaceae bacterium (assembly GCA_964412825.1). Classification (GTDB taxonomy): domain Bacteria; phylum Nitrospinota; class Nitrospinia; order Nitrospinales; family VA-1; genus JADFGI01. The sequence continues at coordinate 10,955 of CAYPQH010000048.1, forward strand.
TGGCAGGCGCGCTTTTATGGAAAAGGAAATCCATTGTCAGTTGCTTTTTGTCTGGGTCGTCGCGGTGTTTCTGGTGATGAGCACCAGCCAAAATCAAACGCTGCGTTATCTATTCATGATTTTTCCCGCGCTGGCCATCATCAGCGCCAAGACGATGGCAAACTGGCTTCCAGAAAGGGTAAAAGAAAAATCACTGCCGACCCTTTTTGGCATTGTCATGGTCAGCGTGGTATTCGTGAACGCCACCCCTTTTCAGGTGAAGGTCATGTTGTCGCCAAACAGCGTCGAGGTTCGTCAACTGGCGGCGGTGATCCACTTGAATTCGCCTTCGGGAGAAAAACTGGGCAGTTACCGCCTGTCCATCCACAATCCGAGAAACGCCCTTTTGTTTTACTCGGACCGTTATCTGGATAATCCCATCGCGGACACGCTGGAACTTTTGAGCCGTGTGGACAATCGACCGAAGTCGACCTGGTTGACCTCTATATACGAGTTTCAAAAACTTCAACAGAGTCATCCGGGCCAATTTTATTTGATTCAGGCCAACCGAAAATACGCCTACTTCACTTCCCTTGAGAACAAAGAAAATATCCGCTATGATTTTTCCGGGATGACTTTGCCCTTGATACGCTGATTACTGAACAAAAGGATTGTCTCGATAAGATCGGATTCCTGTAATTTGAAGCCCTCTTTCCATAATTTCTCAAGAAATTTTTTATCGACCCGGCGTTTTTTCCAGATCGTATCGGTGGATTGCCGAAACAGAGGCAGGTCGCTGAATTCCTCTTTCCACACGGATTCTCGTATGACGACAAATACTTTTTGATCCGTGTCGAGAAACGTGTGCAACATTTCGGGCGTGAATATGTATTTTGAATGTTGCCCTGTCAAAGCGCCCAATCGGGCCTGATGACTGCCGAGCCGGTAAACCCCGATTTTCTCCTGCCCGTTGCCTGTTTGTGAAATTTCCCGGGCAAATACTTTCATCGGATAGCGGGTGAAAAATGGAATCGCGTCACCATGAATCAAAGCCAGGCTGAGTGTCTGGAACACGGCGAGCGTGATTATCAAAACGATCTTTCGCCGGACAATGAACATCACGATCAGGATCGCGGCGCCTGTGGCCAGGAACAAGGGCAGAAACATGATCCTGAAGGGAACGCTGGTTGTGGATTGAAACGCGATGACCCCGACTGCGGCGAGGAGGGTCAATAGAAAGAAGATAAAAAGAGTCAGATAGAAGGGGATTTTGAACATCGGCCTTTTAAAGCCCCGTTCCGAGTTTGCGAGGGAGGTGAAATAATGGCCCAGGATCAACGCCAGTGCCGGGCATGCCGGAAGCAGGTAACGGCTGTGTTCGATTCTAAATGCGGTGAAAATAATGAGGGGAACCAATATCCAGAGGGTGAAAAATAAAATACCATAATTTTCTTTGTCGAAAAACCTGAGCAGGCGCGATTTAAAGTCCGTGGTCAAAACGGCGAAGGAACAAATAAGAAATAAGGACCAGGGCAGATAATATCGAACAAAAACTCCAATATAGTAAAAGCTGAATGGGATTTGATGGAAAACTCGGTCGCGCAGTTCGGCTCCCAGCAGGTGGTTTAAAAACTCGTCGCCGTGCAAAAAATACATGGCGGCGAACCATGGAACGTCTATGACCAGGAGGATCAGCAGACCGTGGAGCAAACGCATTTCGGAGATCATTTTCCAGTCTCCGCGGACAAAAAGAAACGCGGCAATGGTCAGACCGGGTAAGAGAATCGCCGGTGGGCCTTTGGTGAGAAAGCCCAAGGCCATGGCAAAATAAAACAGATAAAAGTTTCGCCTCCGGTGGGATTCGTCCTGAAACCCTTTGATAAAAAAATAAAATGCGCACAGGATGAAAAAACTCATTGTCATGTCCGTCGTGGCCCAACGGGAAATTTGAAAATGCAGGTAAATGGAGGGGAGAATAAACGCCGCTACAAGGGCGGCCTGGGAGGTCAGTAAACGCCGTCCTATTAGAAAAACCAGCCCGACGGACAAGGTTCCGAACACGACGGACCATAGACGGGCGGAAACCAGATTGATACCGAAAGTTTTGTAGGACGCGGCCACTAGCCAATAAAATAAAATGGGTTTGGCAAACCTCTTTTTCTCGTGAAACATGGGCGTCAGGTAGTCTCCCGACTGAAGCATGTTTTTAGCAGAGAGAATGTAAAAGTTTTCGTCCGTGTGGTAAGGCGGCACTTCCCCCAATTGATAGGAAAAGGAAAAAAGGCAAAGGGCGGCCAATAAAATCAGCGCCAGGCCATTGACGGATGTTGTCCTGATTGAAGATGGAAGATTTTGCATGGATTAGTTGGATAAGAAACTTGATTTTGTCGGGCGATACGCAGTGTGCGCGCTGGTTTTAAGGTGAAATGTCAAAGAGGATGAATTATACTCCTTTTTCACAAAATCGAAAAATGGATTTGAGCCTAATTTAATGTCGTTCCCATTTTAAAGAAGGCAAGAGGTTCGGTAAAAATCCGATTAAAAAATAATCATGAACAATCAACCTTCCTCGCAAATCCCAGACGAAGACCCTCCAGACTTCAACGCGGGATCTGATTCCAAAAACAAGGCGGAAGAATCTCCCGGTTCCCGGTGGCATTATTTTCTTCTTCTGGCGATGATCCTCTGGACCTATGCCTGCAATCAGATATGGGTTCTTCTGGACACACGCCCGCCTTCCTGGGACCAGGCCGCCCATCTTCGCATTGCTTTTGGTTATTGGAGTGTATTCGTTTCAGGGACGGAGCGTTTTTGGCTGGATCTGTTGAGTGTCGAATCGTTTTATCCACCTTTTTACCATTTGTCGTTATTGCCCGTTTTCGCATTGCTGGGGATCTCCACCGACAACGCGGTGGTACTCAATTCGATTTATCTGGCGGTCATTATTCTTGCGACCTATGGAATTGGAAACCGGTTGTACGGCAGAAAAACCGGACTGCTGGCGGCGTTTTTAATTTCCTGCTATCCCTTTCTGGCTTACAGCTCCCGGCAAAACCTGATGGGGGTCACGCTGACGGCAGTGGTCACTTTGTCCTATTACCTTTTCCTGCGCTCGGGAAATTTGGAGAACCGGAAATTTTCATTTTGGTTCAGTTGCTCGTTTGCTGTGGGGTTGATGGTCAAGTGGACTTTTTTTATCTACCTGCTCCCTGCGGTTTTAATCGGGCTGTTTAAATCCGGGGTCTGGGATTTCGGAAAAACAGCGAAGCAGGCGACGTATTATTTTGGAATGATATGCGCCATCATGCTCCTTCCCTTGGTCCTCTTCGTTCTTGTGGATGGAAAAGGATTTGTGCTGGCTCTGGAATTCGCTTTGGTATTGGGGTTGGTGCGGTATTTTTCCTGGGCAAGTGTTTCGCCGAATAAAATCATCAACATTATCACCCTGACATTTATTTCGCTGTTGGTGTGTTTCCCCTGGTACGCGCACAATCTGGCGAAAATGG
>CAYPQH010000049.1:0-14359 GCA_964412825.1 uncultured Nitrospinaceae bacterium
TGAGTTTGGATTTTTTTTCTGCGGCCAGAACATATTTTTTATTGGAATACAATTCGCTCGCGGCAACGTCCAAAGCAAGAAGAATATCGCGCCCGGCCTTGTAGCCCGCGGCTTTCACCGCTTCGAGAATCACTTCGATCGCTTGCTCGTTTGATTTGAGATCGGGTGCGAACCCACCTTCATCGCCAACAGCGGTATTGAGCTTGCGTTTCTTTAAAACCGTTTTCAAATGATGAAATATCTCAACTCCCATTCTCAGGGCATTGGAGAAGGTGTCCGCGCCCACTGGCACAATCATGAACTCCTGAATATCGACATTATTGTCCGCATGCTCTCCGCCATTGATCACATTCATCATGGGAACGGGCAACTCCCTGGCATTGGTTCCGCCGAGATATTGAAATAAGGGCAGGTCCAATTCGTTGGCGGCGGCTTTGGCGACCGCCAGAGAAACGCCCAAAATAGCGTTTGCCCCCAGCTTTTTCTTATTTTTGGTGCCATCCATTTCGATCATGATCTTATCGATCAAAACCTGCTCGGTCACCTCGGTGCCGACCAGTTCAGGGGCAATCTTGTTGTTTACGTTTTGGACGGCTTTCAATACGCCTTTGCCAAGGTATTTTTTGGCGTCCCCATCGCGCAGTTCGACCGCTTCTCTCGAGCCGGTAGACGCGCCAGAAGGCACTGCGGCACGCCCAACGCTACCGTCCTCCAGAATGACTTCGACTTCGATGGTGGGGTTGCCTCGTGAATCAAGAATTTGCCTTGCGTATAAACCAGCGATATCACTCATAAAAATCTCTTTTCTTTTATCCTTAAAAAATGGGTGCCCTACCCTTTAGCCTTTTGCAAGGCCTTGAAGTTAGCTTGAATGGTTTTTCCAATATCCTGCTCCGTATGCGCCGTTGTCATGAAGCCGGCCTCAAACTGTGAGGGGGCGATGTATATTCCCTCCTCTAGCATGGCATTGAAGTAGCGTTTGAAAAATTCTGTGTCGCAGGTTTTGACAGAATGAAAATCAACAACCTCGGTTGAGGTAAAGAACATGGAAAACATGGAGCCAACGCGGTTAAATTGGGCGGTGATACCCAGTTTCCTGGCATTCTCCTGGAATCCCTGACAAAGCAGGTTGGATTTTCTTTCAAGATCGGCATAGACGTTATTCTCGGACAACAGGTCCAGCATCTTAATGCCCGCCGCCATTGCGAGCGGATTCCCCGAAAGCGTCCCTGCCTGATAAATCGAGCCGGTCGGGGAAATTTGATCCATGATTTTTTTCGTTCCGCCATAGGCTCCGACAGGCAACCCGCCACCGATGATTTTTCCCAGACAGGTGAGGTCCGGCTGAACATTATAAATGGATTGAGCGCCTCCCAGTGCCACTCGAAACCCTGTAATGACCTCATCGAAGATGAGTAGCGAGCCCGATTGCCGGGTCACGTCGCGTAAGGTTTGCAGGAAACCTTCTTTGGGAGGAATCACTCCCATATTTCCCGCAATCGCCTCCACAATGATGCAGGCGATTTCATCCCCCTGATCGGCGAACAATTTTTTCACGCTGTCTGAATCGTTATAAGGCAATGTCAGGGTCTTTTTCGCGAGATCGGCGACAATTCCGGGGCATTCGGGAGTCCCCAATGACAATAGACCCGATCCGGCCTTGACCAGCATGCTGTCCGCGTGGCCATGATAGCAGCCCTCAAACTTCAAAATTTTATCGCGCCCGGTAATGCCCCGCGCCAGACGGGTGGCGCTCATCACAGCTTCAGTGCCGGAATTGACCATGCGCACGATTTCCATCGAAGGAAACGCCGCAATCACTTTTTCGGCCAGGGTGATTTCCAGTTCGGTCGGTGCTCCATAACTTGTACCGGAACCGGCTTGACGGTTGATCGCCTCGACGATTTCAGGATGGGCGTGGCCGAGGATGAGTGGCCCCCAGGAAGAAACGTAGTCGATGAATTCATTGCCATCGACGTCGGTAATTCTAGGTCCCTTTGCGCTTTGAATGAAAAGAGGGTTTCCCCCAACCGCATTGAAAGCCCGAACGGGGCTGTTGACGCCTCCCGGCATCACCTTTTTAGCCCGCAAAAATAATTCTTCCGATCTGCTTCTGTTCACAATCAAATCTCAAATAAAATGGAAAGGTCTTGCCTGAGTTTTTCAGGAATCAATTTTTTATCCGTAACAACGGCATGGGTCGCGGCGGCGCTACAGGAGCAGTCTGGCTTATCCGTAAGCTCGGTCACCAGAGTCTTGATGACGGTCTGGGCATTTTCCACGTTTTCACCCATGATTTTGAGGACCGCTTCCAGGGTCACCGGTTCTTCTTCCACCAGCCAGCAGTCGTAATCGGTGACAAGGGCCAGCGTGGCATAGCAGATCCCCGCTTCACGAGCCAGTTTGGCCTCGGTCACGTTGGTCATGCCGATGATATCGACGCCCCATTGCCGGTAAAGGTTGGACTCGGCGCGGGTGGAAAACTGCGGCCCTTCGATGCAGATGTAAGTGCCGCCCGCATGAGTTTTTGCGCCCGATTGTCTGGAAGCCTGAATCAATGTCCGGGAAAGGTCGGGGCAGATAGGGTCTGCCAGACTGACATGACCCACGAGACCGGTGGTAAAAAACGTGCTGATCCGGCGGGTGGTGTGGTCTATGAACTGGTCGGGCACAGAAAAATCACCGGGCTTTAATTCTTCTTTCATACTTCCCACGGCGCTCACCGACAGGATGCGCTCCACACCCAGTTTTTTCATCGCGAAGATATTGGCGCGAAAATTGATCTCGGATGGGGGAATGAAATGGCCGGCTCCGTGCCGGGGAAGAAAGGCCAGACGCACTCCCTTCAGTTCTCCCAACACAATGTCATCGGACGGAGCCCCAAAGGGCGTATCGACCGCCACCTTCTCCAAAATTTTCAACTCCTTCATGTGGTAAAGACCACTACCGCCAATCACGCCAAGCATGGAACCTCTCTGGATGAAAATGGATTCTTTCTAACGAAAACACTGCACATGCTAACGTAAATAAACAGCAAATGAAACTGGCAGAAGGGAATGAAACAGGGGTCCGCTTACTGACTCCTGCGGAATTGCGCCCGGCTACCCTTGCTCAGAGTCCCTGTTTTCCTTACTCTTTTCCACCTGACTCAAAAGGAATTTCAGCTCCGCGATTTGCTCACCGGCAACACGCATCGTGGCTTTTTCTTTGTTCAGGCTTTGGATTTTTATATTGACGTCCTCGGCCACCAGATTCAGATGGCTCAACCGTTTGTCCACTTCATCCAGTAATCCGATTTTATTATTCAGCATATCAATCTTGGATTCCGCTTCTTCAGTGATTGAATTGAGTTTGTCGATATTGAGGTTGATCTTGTTCATGTTTTCCCGTTCCCGGTCAATCCGGTCTTTTTCGGCTTTAACACGCACAATCACGGCGGAAAGCTTGCCAAGGGCCATCTCGGTGTTTCGGACTTTCTCTTCACCGGCGGTCACCTGCTTGTGCCTTCTTTCAACCTGCGTCATTAAATTATTGAGTTGCTCGATTTTCTTTTCAGAATTTAAAATAAATTCTTCTTTGTCATTCAACGCTTCCTGCCTGAGATCCAGATCCTTGAATTTTTGGTCGATCTCATCGAGTTTTCTCTGAACGCTTTGAACCTTTGCCAACTCTTTATACACGCCATCCGCCTTGGACTCGAAGTTAGCGGAAGCTTTCTCCAGGTCATCACGAATTTGATCGATCTGGCCAATCTCCTCCTTGGCTTCCTGTAGATCAGTGAACCTTGACTGCAACTCGACTTCCAGTTGACTTTGTCTGACTACAAGGGTTCCCATCCTTTTTTCCTGATCGTCCAGGGTGGATTTCTCCTTGGCAATGTCCAGAATTTTATCATCCACCTGGCTGGACATGGAATCCAGACTCTCCAGCTTCTGATCGATTTTATCCAGAAAATCGATTTTCTTGCTGATCTTGACGATTTTGATGTTTGCTTCTTCTATGAAAAAATCCAACCCGTCCACCTTTTTTTCCAGTTTCTCGATCAGGGATTTCCGTTGCATCTGGGTTTCCATCTTGACGTCCAGGCTGATGACCATAGACCCCAGATCATTGATTTTTTTATCGACCTGATCGACGAGATTCTGCTTCCGAATCACCTCATCCATTTGCAGGCGCGTGGATTCACTGATTTCTTCAATTTTTTGCATGATACTTCCGATCGAATCGACTTTTTCTATTTCCTTGTCCAGTCGTTTGATCTTTTCTTCCGCTTCGCCGGCCATCACGTTGAACTGACTCATTTTTTCATTGGCCGCTTCAATTAACTTCATTTCCTCTTTAAGGACCACCATTTTATTGCCCAGATTGTCCATGAGGAAAACATTCAACTTGTTGATTTTCTCTTCCGTTTTTTCGACAACCACCTTTTCATCCATAATGCGGGCGATTTTCGTTTCGACATCCACGGACAACGCGTCAAGATCCCGCAAGCGACCGCTGATACTGCGGATCATTTCATTTTTTACCGAGATATTTTTGGATTCGACTTTCAGGTCGCTGACTTCCTCGCTGAGACGGCTTAATAAATCGTGGGTTTCCCGAACCAGATGGCTTTTCCCCAGTACCGTTTCATAATCCCCCTTCACGATGTCCAGGGTCCGCTTTAAATCTTCTGTATCACGCGTGTAATTTACAATGGTCTCTTTTTCCTGGTGAATGACGGTCAACCGGGAATCTATTTCATTGAGGGTGGTTTTCATTTCTTCCACCTTGATCGAACCGGCATTCATCATCTCTTTGAAGCTGACGATCTCATCCACCCTGCCGGAGACCATGTCCATCATCCCCTCCAACCGGTTGATGCTTCGGTCCGCCGACTTGATCAGCTTACTTTCTTCCTTAAGTTTCTTGACTTTGGAGTCCATGTCCCAGACCAAAACATTAAGACGCCCGGCATCGTCATTGGCTTTTTCCACCAGCCCTCTTTGCTGATGCAAGCTTTTTATCTTGTGGTCGATGTGCTCGCTGAGCAAATGCAATTCGTCCAGCTCACGCTTGAGGGTGTTGTAATTGGATTCCAGTTCCTTGGAAACACGCTGAAAATCCCTGACGCGCACGTCAATGGTTTTTATTTCCTGGAAACTTTGATTGAAGGTGTCGAGTTTTTTTAATGTGAAGGGAACCTGAGCTTCGATCTTTTCAAAAAAATGTTTCTTCTCATCGAGTTCCACTGTCTTATGCTCAAAATATTCGACGAGCATTTGCAGGTTTTTCCTCTCATGGGCGGCTACATCCAGCAATTCTTTAAACTCCGCGACATTGAAATTTTCGGGCCTGGAGGGGTTACTTTGACCGAATGATTCATCCGGTTCGTTTGTTTTTGGCCTGTCCGCCATGGTTGGATCCTTGAAGGTGGATTGAAATCGAGGAAATTTCAAGCAACTTAAGTCAATTAAGTGGCTATTATATATACACTTAGTGTTTGCCTAATGTCAAGGCCAAGTCACTGAAAAAGGAGGATTTTTTGTTATTTCTTCGAATAGAAGACGACTGCGGACCTAACGCTGAACAATCAGTTCCGCGATTTGCACCGCGTTCAAGGCGGCTCCTTTTCTCAGGTTATCCGCCACCACCCAGAAATTGATCGCCCTCTCTTTGGATATATCGTCACGAAGCCGCCCCACCATTACCTCATCCTTACCTTCCGCGTTTATAGCCAGAGGGTATTCGTTCTGTTCAGGGCTGTCCACAACCTGAATTCCGGGAGAATCACTCAGAAGTTTTTTCACATCCTGCGCCGAAATGGGTTCCTCGGTTTCTACGTTGACGGACTCCGAGTGGGAATAAAATACAGGAACCCGAACAGTGGTGGGCGACACTTGAATGGAATCGTCTCCAAGAATTTTTCGGGTTTCGTTCACCATTTTCATTTCTTCTTTTGTGTATCCATTTTCCAAAAATATGTCGATGTGGGGCAGGCAGTTAAAGGCAATTTGATGAGGATATACCTGAGCTATGTTTTCCTTATTTTCCAGAACATTTTTCGTTTGAGTGGTCAATTCGGCAATGGCTTTTTGTCCCGACCCGGAAACGGATTGATAGGTGGAAACCACCACCCGTTTGATCCGGTATCTGACGTGAATGGGGTGCAAGGCGACCACCATTTGAATGGTCGAACAATTGGGGTTGGCGATGATCCCCGGTTGCTCCGGGATAGCATCCGGGTTCACTTCGGGAACCACCAGCGGAATATCTTTATCCATGCGAAATGCACTGCTGTTGTCGATGACGATACACCCCGCCTTAATTGCAGATGGCGCATATTTCAGGCTCACCGTCGCTCCGGCGGAAAAAAGCGCAAAATCCAACCCTGCAAATGAGTTTTCAGTCAGAATCTCGACCGGGACGGATTGCCCCTTAAACTCGAACGTTTGCCCGGCTGACCTGGGCGATGCCAAAAGGACCAGACGTTCAATCGGGAAATTTCTCTCCTCAAGCGTGGTCAGCATTCTTCTGCCGACAGCGCCGGTGGCGCCGACAATGCCAACGTTGTATTTTTGTTTTTTGTTAAATGCCATTTTTCTCCAGTTCCTCGGCCACCAGGTCTCCCATCTCCGAGGTTCCCACTTGCTTCATCCCCTTTGACATGATGTCCGGGGTGCGAACTCCCTGATTCAAAACCGATTCAACAGCGCGTTCTATCCAACTTTCGACTTCTTCCCTATCGAAAGAATATTTGAACATCATGCCAACGGATAAAATGGTCGCCAGTGGATTGGCCTTGCCCTGCCCCGCGATATCAGGAGCACTGCCATGAATCGGCTCGTACATTCCCGTTTCACCGCCCACGCTCGCAGACGGCAACATGCCGATGGACCCGGTGAGCATGGACGCTTCGTCGCTCAGGATGTCGCCAAACATATTGGTCGTGACTATGACGTCGAATTGATTGGGATCGCGCACCAACTGCATGGCGCAGTTGTCCACGTACATGTGTTTGAGTTCGATGTCGGCATGATCCTTATGGACATGGGTGACCACTTCCCTCCATAATCCGGTGCATTCCAGAACATTGGCCTTGTCTACAGACAACACTTTCTTGCTCCTTTTTCCCGCAACTTCAAACGCAATTTTTGCGATCCGCTCAATTTCAGGCTCGGTATAAACCAGAGTGTTCACTCCCCTGCGTGTGCCGTCTGGCAGAGTCTCGACTCCTCTTGGTTCGCCAAAATAAATGCCGCCGGTCAATTCCCGGACCACCAGAATATCCAGCCCTTCCACCACTTCCCGCTTCAAAGTAGAAGCCTCCAAAAGTGCCGGAAATATTTTTGCCGGGCGCAGGTTGGCATAAAGTTGCAAAGAGGACCGTAAGCCCAGCAGTGCGCGCTCAGGTCGCAGGGAAAAATCCAGGTTTTCCCATTTCGGGCCACCCACAGCGCCGAGCAGAACGGCGTCGGCATTTTTGGCGGCTTTGAGCGACTCATCGGGAAGCGGATGCCCGGTGGCTTCGTATCCCGCGCCACCAACCGGAAACTGCTCCGTTTCGAGAGTCAGGTTCAATTTGGCTCCAACGATTTTTAATATTTTAACTGCTTCCTGTATGACTTCCGGCCCGATGCCATCTCCCGGCAATAGGGCAATCTTAAAATTTTCCTTCATTATATCTTTTCCTGTTATTTTTTTGAGTTCAAAAATTCCTGAGGAACCGCTTTACCGGCAAGGAATTCAGCCTGACTGGGAGTGAAACCCCCGCAAGTATATCTGCATTAAACTCATTGTAAATAAATATTTTTGCCTTATTATACGCCGAACATAGCCCCAGACCTGCGTTCTGAGGCAGTCCTTGAATATCAAATTCCTGCATTAGACACCTGCCCAATGATAAATGGCAAACGCATCACCGTAGTCATGCCGGCATATAACGCCGGGAAAACCCTCCTGAAGACCTATCAGGAAATTCCAAGCGCTGTGGTCGACGATATCATTCTCACAGACGATGCCAGCAAGGACAATACGGTCGAGATCTCCAAAGAACTCAATATTTTCACGCTGGTCCACGAAAAAAACACGGGCTATGGGGGCAACCAGAAAACCTGCTATCGGGAAGCCGTACGCAGGGGATGCGATATCGTCATCATGCTCCATCCTGATTACCAGTACACGCCGAAACTCATTTCCGCTATGGCCTTCATGATCGCCGAAGGTATTTTCGATGTGGTGATAGGCTCCCGGATTCTGGGCAACCAGGCGATGGCAGGTGGTATGCCGGCTTATAAATACTACGCCAACCGGTTTTTAACCCTGGCCGAAAACCTGATCATCAGCCAGAAACTTTCCGAATACCACACCGGCTATCGGGCGTTCAGTGTAGAAACGTTGACCTCCATTCCCTTGCTGGAAAATTCGGACGATTTTATTTTCGACAATGAAATGCTTCTGCAAGCCTTGTATTTCGGTTTCAAGGTGGGTGAGGTCTCCTGCCCTGCCCGATATTTTGAGGAAGCTTCCTCCATCAGTTTCAGGAGAAGCATGAAATATGGATTGGGTGTCCTGCAAACAGCGGGCAAGTATTTCATGGCAAAAAACGGAATCCAATCCTTTCCTATTTTTGATCCTAATGGAAAAAAACTAACGGCCAACTCAAAAGATTAAATCCTGCCTGAATTGGGAATATTCCCTGCACTCCCGTCATCTTAATAAATAGAGAGTTTTTTAATTTGTAATTGTGGGCTCTCGTCCTAATTTAAAAGGTGATTTTTATGAAAAATTCTTTTCAGCACTTTGGAAGAATCCTCCTGATCCTGACAACTTTCTCTATTGTGGGTGGCGATGCCTGGGGACTCGGGGAATTGACGCTGGTTGCCAAAACAGACATTGGCAAAATAAAAATCTCCCTCATTGAAGAAGAAGGCCATTTTTTTGGTGAGATACGCGAGGGCTATACTGTATTGACCCCCATCGAAGTCATTCTTGAACCAAAATTTTTAAAAATCAGTATTGGGGAACAGGACTCTCTCATTGAGCGTTGGGAACTGGGAAAGTCGATCAGTTATGGAGGCGTTATTCAGGACAACAGGGGAATTTCAGCGCAGGCCGAGTTACACGGCCCGCTATTGACACTCTCCGGCACCATTGAAGGTGACAGAAATAACCTCATCGATTTTGAAGTCTCCGCAAATGACCAAACAGGCACTTTGAAGTTACTTTGGAACGATAAATACCTGCTCCTGAAAAAATTATTCGATGAAAAACCGGGGGAATGCCAGGGCGGAATGATTCCGAATAATTTGGCAAAATCCAGTGGCTTTTGGTGTTCCAGCTCAGGAAGCCTCAAAAGCGCTTTTTTTAAAGACCCGGATCAAATTCTTGCCTGGTTGGTTGTTCTTTTTGTGAGTTAAGGATGCAAAAGAGCGGTCTTTCGCAATCCTATTTTTGCGAATCCTCTACGTTCTCGTTATAAAACACTTCCACCAGACAAAGCCCATATGGACGTGCGGTGGGTCCGGCATTGTTGCGGTCGCGGGATTCCAGAATGGTTTTTACGTCCGGTACCTGCATTTTATTTCGACCCACCATTATTAGAGTTCCGACAATATTTCTCACCATGTATTTAAGGAACCCGTTGCCGTCGAAATCCAGGGTGATGAAATCCCCTTTTTTTGAGATATCGATTTTATAAATTTCCCGGACCGGGTTTCTGGCCTCGCAGTTGGACGCCCTGAACGCCGAAAAATCGTGTTTGCCCTCAAGATAAACTTTCGCCTGAGACATCGCTTCCACATCCAGTGGATATTGAATGAAACAGCATTGGTCGTACTGTAGGGCAGATGGGTACTCTCGGTTTAAAATAGTGTAGCGATAGATTTTTCGGACGGCAGAGCGTTGGGCGTGAAAATCGTCCGGGACTTCCGCGACATTCTTGATGACGATGTCGTGCGGCAAAAGACTGTTGAAGGCCATCATGAATTGATGCGTGGTCATTGAAGACACCGTCCTAAAATGCGCCACCTGCCCTTCGGCATGGACCCCGGCGTCTGTTCTTCCAGAGCCCACCACAGAGACCTTTTCCCCGGTTATTTTATTGAGACAACTTTGCAGAACTTCCTGAACGGTGAGTCCGTTGGGTTGCACCTGCCACCCGTGATATCGGGTTCCCTCATATTCGATGAGGAGTTTAAATTTTCGAGTCAAAGAAGGTTCTCCGTAAAACAATAAAAAAAACGCGCTACATGATTTGCAACGCGTTTTTTCTCTTTTTTTTGGCCCGATGTCAAATCTCGATCGGGTATGTCCAAAATTATAATTGGACTTCGGTACTCTTAACCTTAAATTTTTGGAATGGTGGACTGTTGTCGTCTTCTATAAGCGCCTCCTTTATTTGATCAATCTAAAGTTTAGGAATTGCCTCAAACCCTCCACTAATAATGTAGTCCCGTTGCGATTTTTCGCAACTGAATTTCGTGTATTTTAATTTAATATTTCTCTGTTCAACTCTTAACCTTTTAGAACCCCGGCAAAGGGTCTGGTGCCTATCAACATCAACTCGTCCTCTGCGCGTGTGATGCCGACGTAAAGCAGGTTGCGGCTCTCAGGCCGGGTTTGAGGATAATTTTCCTCACTCGGTTCGACAATGCACACCGCGTCAAACTCAAGCCCTTTGACCTGATGAACGTTGGTGACGATGACTCCCGGCTCGAAAGAAAACTGATCCCGATGCCCAAGGCGAAGACCCGCACTTTTGGGTAGCATTTCTTCCAGGTCTTCTTTTAATTCCATCGCCTGTTTGGGGTAGCGGCAAATGAGAGCGATCAGTTTGTTGTATCCCGTAGACTGGCACACCTGCACCCAGTTGGTGATGGTTTCCAGCAAGTCATCTTTATCCGCAACATTTTGAAATGCAGGAGGCGGCCCTTGGCGGCCATCCACTTTTTTGGGGTTGCCTGCCACCCGGTTGGCCAGAGTCATGATCTGAGACGTACACCTGAAGGAAACTTCGAGGCGGATCAAATCGCTTTCATCCAGGTTCAGATTGCCTATGATTTTGTCCCAGCCGATGAACCGGCGCGAAAATAAAATTTTCTGGCTGACGTCGCCGACGATGGTCAAATTGTGTTTGTTCTGGACGGCGTTCATCATGATGGCGAACTCCACCGGGCCAAAATCCTGCGCTTCGTCTATGACCAGATGATCCAGAGTGGAAATGTCGCCATTTTTTTCTGGCAACCCGCCATTTTTCATTTGGATATTGCACAAAATGAGCGACATGTCGAAATAATCCAGATTTTTATATTTGCGGTTCTTCTCGGTTTGTTGTTTCAGATAATCCAGATGAAAGTCGAGCTTCCTGTCCGGTTTCAGATGCTGACGCAAAAGATCAGAGTCCGCCAGTAAATCGTAAATATCATTGATGTAATCTTCCATTTTTCCGAGCAGAGATCGTAAGGAGATAACGATCTGCTTTTTTTCTTTTTCGGGCAATTTCGCGCCATTGACCTCGTGTACAAAATTTCGGAGGCGGGGAAGAACCGCCCCTCTCCTGCCCTCTTCCCATTTTTTTACGAGATTCGGCCAACGGGAAAAGGTCTCGCGAATCCACTGGTCCGATCGCTTACTCTGCTTATCCACCTGGCTTGATATTGCCGAAAGAATTTCATCAGAAAATTTTATCTTCTCAACAAAATCAGGAAGGTTATGAAATTTGAAGTGCGATTTTCCTTTGGTCGCTTTTCGTATGATCGACAACGCCCAACTATTGAAAGTGGAGGTTTCCACTCCATGAATCCCCAAAGACGGCAGGGTCGAGTCCACATAAATCTGCAACGATTTATTCATCACCAGAACACGGGTCTTTTCCGGACGGCAATAAGAATTGCCTTCGTGCAGGAGCCAGGCCAGACGATGCAGGGCGACCGTCGTTTTGCCGGAGCCCGCCGACCCTTGAATGATGACGGGACGGTCCGGATCGGTGGTTATCATCTCGAACTGGTCTTTGGTGATGAGGGACAGGATGTTCGGAAGTTTTTTGTCTGAGGAACCCATATTGCGGGACTTGTGGGCGGCGATTTCCACATCGATATCCAGTTTTTTCCAGCCGTGGCCGTTGTTATCGATATGATAAACCCCTTCCGGGGTGTCGATCTGCACCAGCCTGCCGCTTTCGACCCGATAAGACCGTCTCAGTTTGATCTTGCCACTACGCTCCCGCTCGTTGATCTCTTCAAAAAACTCCTCACCTTGCTGGTAATTAAAATATAAAGCGGAGATCGGTCCGTTACGCCAATCGACGATTCCCGCCTCTATGTTGCTCTTTTTTCCGATCAGAAAAGCCACTTCCCGGCCATCATCTTCCGCCGTCACCACCCGGCCAAAATAGGGCTCTTCAATCAACTCCATCAACGTATGATCGGTTTCTTTACGAATATCAGTTATCTTGTGTGCCACAGCCTCATCGGAAACCAGGGGTTGCCTTTCCTCCGGGTTCCACTCATTGACCATTTGGCTGGTCAGCTCCCTGGCCGCCTGATTGGCTGATATTTTTGATGCCCGAACCTGAGGAAGTTCTTCGCACAGAGATTCTATGGTCCTGTAAAACAGGGTTTCTTCCTCCTCGATGAGCTTTTTATCTTCTTTCGACAGTTCCATGCAGGGTTCCTAAAGTTTCGTGATCGGACATCCAATACCTAAAACCCTGTAATTTAGATTAGATTCTCCCGTGAGGTCAATCGAAAAGTAAAATTGGGGGCATTTTTATCGGTTTTGCCGAAATATAAAGTATCTCTTTCCAACAATAAAATTTTCCGATATTATGATTATAAATTTTCCATTTAATTTAAATCCAAATACTTACAGATTTTCAGGAGCAGGTATGAAAACCTATGAAGATCTCGCTGGAGATGGCGGATCAAATATTATCAGCCAGGTGGTTTCACAAAGGGAAAAACTTCGTGCCCGGCTGGATAAGATTAAACACAAAGTCGCTTTAATGAGCGGTAAGGGCGGTGTCGGTAAAAGTTCCATCACTGCCAATATAGCGGCCTGCCTTGTCGATCGAGGACATTCTGTAGGCATCCTCGACGCGGACCTAAACGGCCCCAGCATTTGCCACCTGCTGGGCGTGGGCAATGATCAGAAACTTGTCATCACCGACGATGGAGTCAAGGCCGGTGAAGGAGCGATGGGGATCAAAATCATGTCGATGGACATGTTATTGGCCAGCCCGGACACACCCGTCATGTGGACAGATGACGCCAGTGCGACTTCTACCTGGGTGAGCACTATGGAATCGACAGCGCTTAGGGAACTGCTGGCCGACACTATTTGGGGCGAACTCGATTATCTGCTGATCGACATGCCTCCGGGAAGCGACCGCATGGACAACATCCGCGATCTGATTCCCGAACTGGAGGGGGTGGTTGAAATCACCATTCCTTCTCAACTTTCCCAGCACATCGTTTCAAAGTCGATCACCAAGAACAATAAAATGGGGGTTCCCATCATCGGCCTGATTGAAAATATGGCCACCTATGTCTGCCCACATTGCGACAAAGAGGGAAAACTGTTTGAAGGCCAGGATGCAGAGGAATTATCCAGCAGAAAAGGCATCAACTATATCGGAAAAATTCCTTTCGACACACGAGTATCCAGGAAAACAGATTCAGGAACATTATTTTACGCCGAGAACAAGGATTCCATCACTGGAAAAGCCATTTCCTCAGCGGTTGATAGTATTATCAAATTTATTGAAAATAAATCCAATTAGGGGGAGTAATGAAATTCCTTTGCATACCTTGCGATGAACAGATGGAAACTCAAACGGACGGAATCATGCCGACTGAGAATAAAAATCTGGCCATGAAATTCAAATGTAAAAAATGCGGTCACATGATCGCCATGCTGACCAATCAATTTGAAACCGAATTTGTCAGCAAACTGGGCGTTGAAGTGGGTGGAGCCTCCAGCGTCGGATCAGGCCCCATGAGCATGGTCGGGTCGCAATTGTCCCAGGCCAAAAAGGAGCTGGACAAAGGCAAACCGGAAGACAACCTCGTCTGGACAGAAGAGGCTCAAGTACGGATCAAAAAGGTTCCGTTTTTTGTGCGCAACATGGCGAAGAAAACCGTCATCAACTTTGCCCTCGCAAAAGGCGTTACTCTTATCGACGCCAACCTGATGGATGAAGTCCGCGAAAAAGTAGGCATGTAGGCACAGTGTGACAGTCAGGGGTATTAATTGTTTTTCAGTAAACGGGTAGTTCGCAACAATTCCTGAGCAGACCTTATGAAAAAACTCGGAATATTTTTAGTATCCGTCATTGTGATTTTCATCGTTGTCGGGCTTTTTCTTCCCACCCAATACACTG
>CAYPQH010000050.1:0-8373 GCA_964412825.1 uncultured Nitrospinaceae bacterium
GAGATCGATCAGGGCACCTGGAGTCACGGGACAATCCTCGATTTCCCGATCGTCATTTTTCAATTCGCGTGACAGTTCGCCCATGATCCAGTTGCTGATGGTTTTGGGATGGGGATGAAGGGCGACGCATTGTTCATAGTAATTTGCCATGGACTGCGATGCCGTTAAAACTCCCGCGTCGTAATCCGGGATATCGTGCTCGGTCACAAACCGTTTTCTCTTTTCTTCCGGCAGTTCGGGAATGGTTTTTTGGATGCGTTCGATCCATTCCGCGTCCATCGCCAAACGCACCAGATCCGGTTCGGGAAAATAGCGGTAGTCGTGGGCCTCTTCCTTGGAGCGCATGGAGCGGGTCACGCCTTTGTCGGAATCGTAGAGCCTGGTTTCCTGAATGACCTTGTCTCCTTGATCCAAAACCTGGGTCTGTCGTTCGACTTCATATTCGATGGCCTTTTGTATGAAGCGAAAGGAGTTCAGGTTTTTCAGTTCCGCCCGTGTGCCAAATTCTTTTTGCCCAAAGGGGCGTAGTGATATGTTGGCGTCGCACCTGAAACTGCCTTCTTCCATATTGCAATCGCTCACCCCGGTGTATTCCAGGATGGCCTTCAACTGGCCGAGATATTCTCTGACCTCTTCCGGCGACCGCATTTCCGGTTCGCTGACGATTTCAACCAGCGGGGTTCCGGTTCGGTTCAGATCGACGTAACTCTTGTCATGGTCTTCATTTTCTCCGTGGACCAGTTTTCCCGCGTCTTCCTCCATGTGAATGCGTGTGATGCCAATGCGTTTTTGCACGCCGGCCACGTCGATATTAATATGGCCGTGTTCTCCGATGGGAAGGTTGAGCTGGGTGATCTGGTAACCTTTGGGCAAGTCGGGATAAAAATAGTTTTTTCGGTCGAAGGTGTTGTTGGGGTTAATTTTACAATGTGTCGCCAGACAAGCTTGCATGGCATACTCGACTGCCTTTTTGTTCAGGACGGGCAGAACACCTGGCATACCCAAACAAATGGGGCAGGTGTTTTCGTTGGCGGGTTGGCCAAACTCTGTCGAGCAGGAGCAGAATATTTTGGTCTGGGTCTTCATTTGGACATGTACTTCCAGTCCAATGACAGTTTCGTATTTCATTTGTTTAAAATAGTAAATTTTAAAGCGACAAGTGGCTGTTCATCCTGAAGAGCGTGGAAACATTTGTAAATATTGCGAGTTATTGCGGTAAGGCATTGTAATGTCCTGTCCGAAAGCAGTCAACCCCCTTGTTTATAAAGCCGTGAACCCGCCATCGACAGGAAGAAGGGCGCCGGTGACAAAGGAAGACTCATCGCTGGCAAGGAAGAGACAAGCCTGTGCAACATCCTCCGGTTGACCAAAGCGACCTATTGGATAGTTTTTGCTCCATTCCTGCATCAAATCTTCATTATTCATGAGTTCTTCGGTCATTTCCGTGGCAATGAGGCCTGGGCAAATGGCATTTGAACGGATGCCCGAACTGCCGTACTCAACCGCGAGCGACCGGGTGAACTGGTTCACCGCGCCTTTGGACACATTGTAGGCCGCTGTGCCGGGCACGGCGACGAGGCCCAGAATTGAACTGATATTGACAATATTGCCGGATTTCCTTTGGATCATATGGGGCAGAACTTCGCGTGTTAATTTGAAAACACTGGTCATGTTGAGGTCGAGAACCGCATCCCACTCATCGTCTTTTATCTCGTGCAGAGGAGCGCCAGTAAAAACCCCCGCGCAGTTGACCAGAATATCGACCCTTCCATGAGCGTCGAGGGTGGTTTTGACCAGTCGCTTAATATCCTCATGACGGGTGACGTCTCCCGAAACGGCGAGAACACTATCTCCAAGTTCATTTTCCTCTATTTCCCGGACGGCGTCATCAAGCCGGTTTTTCCGCCTGCCAAAAATCACCACTTTTGCGCCTTCCCGAACGAACAGCCGGGCACAGCTCAATCCTATCCCTGTGCCTCCTCCGGTAATCAGGGCTATTTTATTTTCCAGCCGCATCGGTTTCTCCTAAGTTTTTGATCTCTAACGTAACGTATGTATAATGGTTGGGCGAATGAACATACTGAAACTAAAGATCAAAATATAGCATGGATCATCGATCCTGCCGGAAGAAAACCGGACGGAATATCTGGAACGGATTCATTGGATAAGCCGCAATAGCCACAGGCTGTGAGTACGCTGGCGGAAATCAAACGGTAGGGTTAATAATATCATGAAGATTGTTTATTATGTTTTTGGGGCTTTTATAGGATTTGGTTGCGGAAGTATTCTCAATCTGGTTTTTTACTGGCTGGATCAATCGGGTGTCCATTTCGCGGACTATCTGATAAAAAATTTCGGTGGGTTCGGTCGGTTTGTTCTAGAATTGATCAATTCCCTGCCGCTCTTTGGAGCCGCGCTTGGGATCATTCTGGTCAAAATGCTGTTTGGCAATCAACTGGACCGGAAGCAGGAATGAAATTTATATTATAAGGAAAACCGGACCCCAGGCGGCAGACCCCTGAACAGGGGGAAGAGAAGAGGATCTCTCGTCGCTGAGGTCCAATACATTTATAGTTTATTTAATCGGGAAAATTAGAATGCCAAAAAAGTTTAACGAAAATCTTGTCAAAGCAATGACTGCCACTCAGGACGCGGTGAAAATTTGCAAGCAGGCGATGATAGACGCCAATGACGATAGTTGCAGAGCCATGTATCAGGCCATTCTCAAGGATTGTGAAAAACACACCCAGATGCTTCAGAGTGAAATGGAACTGCACAAAGTACAAAAAAAATGGGACACCTGAATGCGTGTTTTGATTTAACTGGATGTAAAGAAGCGGGATTTGGAAAATGCGTATCTTAATTGTTGAAGACGAAAAAAAAGTCGCGGCGTTTATTAAAAAAGGGCTGGAGGAGGAAACTTACGCCGTCGATGTGGCGTATGACGGTGAAGATGGCCTGCACATGGGCGTGGAAAACCAGTATGATTTGATTATCCTCGACCTGATGCTCCCTGTCATTGATGGGTTGGAGGTATTGTCCCGCTTGCGGGGAAACAAGGTGGACACCCCCATTCTTCTGCTAACAGCCAAGGATTCGGTTGAAGATAAAGTGACCGGATTGAACACCGGTGCCGATGATTACCTGACCAAGCCTTTCGCTTTTTCAGAACTTCTCGCCCGCCTCCGGGTTCTGCTTCGTCGCGGCAAGGCGGAAACCAAGACGGTTCTCCAGATCAAAGGATTGTCTCTGGATCTGGTGAGCCATAAAGTCAAACGCAATGATGAGGAAATTGAACTGACAGGGAAGGAATACAGCCTGCTGGAATATTTTATGCGCAACCAGGGCAAGGTGCTGACTCGAACCATGATTGCGGAGCATGTCTGGGATTATAACTTCGACACCTTTACGAATGTGATAGACGTTTATGTCAACCATCTGCGTAAAAAGATCGACAAAGGTTATCCTGAAAAGCTCCTTCACACGCTTCGGGGTGTGGGGTATATCATGAAAGAATAGCCATGCGTTTCAATTCCATCCAGACCCGGTTGACCGCCTGGTACGTGGTCTTATTGGGAATCATTCTGATTCTGTTCAGTGTTTTCCTCAATTTCTTTCTCTCCCAGCGTCTTTACGAAAGTGTAGACAATTCTCTCAAAGTATCCGCCACGGTTGTCGCCCGCTCGGCGACGATGAAGTTCACCCAGCCGCCTTTGCCCGGCATGGAACGGTTTTTTGAACAATTCCTGGGCTATAATAATCTGAATAAGTTTTACAGGATCTACGACGGTTCCGGCAACGTGGGTTCCCGTTCCAAAAATGTCGACGCCTCTAAATTCCCCCTCACCCAGGCCGCCTATGCCGATGCCTTGAAAGGGCAGACCACCTACGAAACGTTTAAAATTGACGGGATTTATCCCGTTCGGGTGATCACGATGCCCGTCCTGCGTAATCAGGACCTGGTGAACCTGGTGCAAGTGGGGACCTCTCTGGATTCGGTTCAGGAAACTCTCAAAAACCTGAAAATTTTTTTGTTCACGACGGTTCCCCTGGTGCTTCTCATCGCAGCGCTTTTGGGCCGGTTCATGGCCCGAAGAGCCTTGAAACCGGTTTCAAAAATCATTCAGACGGCCCGCGAAGTCGGCGGTGGCGTGGACTTGAGTAAACGCATTCCCGTTCCAGAAGTGCGCGATGAATTGGGACAGTTGGCCACCACGTTCAACGATATGATGGATCGGCTGGAAAGATCTTTTTCCCAGATCCGCCAGTTCAGTAGTGACGCCTCGCACGAACTCAGGACCCCTCTCACCGTGCTTCAGGGGCAAAATGAGCTGGTTCTCAATAAGGAAAGGGATGCCAAGGAGTATCAGGAAGTCATTTCCAGCAACCTGGAGGAAATCAACTACATGTCGAAAGTGTTGGAGGACTTGTTCATCCTCTCCCGGTCGGACGAAAACCAGATTCAGCTGGAATGCAAACCGATGAATTTAAGAGAGGTCATTGACGAGGTATTTGGTCACGCGGAAGCTCTGGCGGATGAGAAAAATATAAAAATATCCATCGCGTTTTTAGAGCCGGTGGAAATCAATGGTGACGCTATCCGCCTCAGGCAGATGATATGGAATATTTTGCACAACGCGATCAAATACACTCAGCCGGGGGGAGAGATAAAAATTTCTCTGGAAGATAAAGAGGACGCCGCTTTTTTAACGATTCAGGATACCGGCATTGGAATTCCTGAAGAACACCTGCCCAATATTTTCAACCGGTTTTTTCGTGTGGATAAATCCCGCTCCCGTGAAGAGGGGGGAAGCGGGCTGGGTTTGAGCATCTGCAAGCACATCGTGGAAGCGCATAAGGGCCATATCGAGGTGGAAAGTGAACTGGGCAAAGGCACGAAATTTAAAATCCGTTTGCCCAAAATTTCAACTTTGAAATCCGCCAAGGCTTGAAGAAAATAGTAAGCCAGGGTTTTAGCGACACTCCACGTTTTTAAAGGTCAATGAAAATTTGAATCGAACGGATGCTCCAAGTTCGCAGGGCAAACCGGGAACGTTGCCTGCCACCGTGTTCCCGGAACCTGAAAACGTGTTTATATTACCGTCTATATCCATTGCATCGTCTGATCCGGTAAAGTTTATTACATTATCGGAAAAATCGATATCGAAAATACCGGAAACAAATACCGCGTCGGTACCCGTCCCGTTAATCACATTATTGAACACAGATACATTATTGACTGTGGTCATGCGTAGCGCCTCGAGAGTCCCTGAAGTAATCGTAGAATTGGAAATAGTGATATCGCCCGAACTCAGCACATAAATACCCCTGCCCGCACCCGTCACAGTCATATCTGATATCCTCACATCACTGACATTGGCATTTACTAATATCGAAGCTAATCCGCCCGTGATCGTGAAGTCAGTATAGTTTGTATTGATAGTGGAATTAATGGCATACACCGCCGCATTGGTTTGGTTAAGCGTCCCCTCGGTTCCCGGCAAGGTAAACAGCGCGGTCTGGCCTGAAGTGACTCCGGTGAAACTCAAAGAGGCTCCGCCTCCCGCTATAGTTTGTCCCACTCGAGTGTTTGCCTGGGTGGATATGTCTATTGTGCCCGCGGTTCCATCCAAAACAATCAGGGAATTTTCGCCAGCGGCGGTAATGGCCGCTACCGCGCCTCCCGCGGTATTGGCATCGATGGTGACAATTTGATTCACCGTATTCCCATCGTATTGAACAGCCTCGTTGACTACGGGCTTATCTACTTTGCCGCTCACCACATCTACATCCCGAATAACGAAATCTGTCATCCGTCGTTCCAAGAGAGATAACCGCCTCTTAGAGGAATCGTTTCTCTTTTTTCCTAAAGCAATTCTAAAAAAACTATCCACCGGAATCTTCAGGCGAACAGTGGCAAATGCATGCGTTCCTCTCACATCGTCGGATTGAAGCTCGCCTCCCAACGTAAACCTGGAACCATATCCCAAAAATGGAAGATCTCGCCAATTCACTTCCACTCTGCCCCTGGGACCGCTGATTTCTTCAAAACCATCTGCTTGAAAGCGAAACCAACTGCCATACACTGCAAATTCGGAGTTGGCTTTTAAAGGAAAATGCCTGCCGATTTCAAAATCCCACCCTGGTAATGCGCGCTCCTGAGATAAACCCTGACTATTTATGCTTAACGAGGTCCCCGATTGAACCACGGTGGCCGAGCCCGACCCCGCAATATCCTTTTGGGTGGATTCCGGAATATAATAGTTGGCGCGAAAATCCCAAACAGTGGATAAGGCTTCCACCCCAACCATTCCCTGAAGAAAGTTGTTGCCATTTCCAGTACGGCGAAAGTCAAAAAAGAGACTGCCTCCAAAAATCCAGCCGGAATCCGAAATTTTGCGATACCCCAAACCAATATTTCCCTCTTTACTGCCAAAATCGTCAAACGTACCCCGGATATCCGAAAATAACAAAGTACGATCCCCTTCAGCCAGAGGAATGAAAAGCCGCGGTTCTCCTAAAATACGCCTTGTTCCTACCTTGCTCTCCAATTCAATTTGCGAAGACCATTTATTGCTCTTAAAGTATCTTTTCTGGAAGGGGCTCTCTTCCAAGCCAGTATTTTCATTGGATGCATGCTCATCGGCCTCAAAATAACCTGAGTTGTTATATTCATGAGTCGCATATAAAGGAGACTTATAAGGAGAGCGGGATTTTCTGATGCGCCTTTTTCGAGAGTGCTTCCTCTTATAGGCTCTCTTCCTAAAATACCTTTTCTTGTCAAATCTTTCTTCCTGGCCCAAATCCTCTTCGGGCATCCGGGCTACCGCCTTATATATTTCAGGGTCGTTGTATGCACGAGCTGTAAATGCGGAAGGCTCAAAAGGAGGGCGGGATTTTCTGAGGCGCTTTTTTCTGGAGCGTTTCTTCTTGTAGGGTTTCTTCTTAAAATATCTTTTCTTGTCAAATCTTTCTTCCAGGCCAAAACCCTCATCGGGCATCCGGGCCACCACCTTCTGTAAAACGGGGGCGTTTTGTGCTTGAGCTGTAAATGCGGAAGATTCATAAGGAGAGCGTGATTTTCTGACGCGCCTTTTTTTGGAACGCTTCTTCTTATAGAGCCTTTTCTTAAAATACCTTTTCTTTTCAGATTTATCCTCAAAGCCAAAATTCTTTATATCAGGTCCATTTGCATACGGACCTGAAATATTTGAATCGTTACCCGCATGAACCAAATTTACGAAAATCAATAACATTAATCCGCACAACCCTACTACCAATTTCAACATTTCATTCCCCGCTATAAAAATATTTTGAAAAATAGAAGTGCAACCAGAACCAATGTAATTTGGAATGATATTTACTTTGTAGGAGTTATGATCAACCTGCCTCTTTAGGGAGCGAGGATTGTTAGCCTACTTGTAGTACTTGCCTCAGTGCATTTTTTTGTGTGGAAAATGACCCAAACCACCTTTGTTTTCTTTAGAATACCGCCTTTGGATAAGGGCTTAGATTTACATGGAAGTCGCTGCATATTGCGAGCATTAGATGGAATTTATACCATATGGAGTGTTATGTGGCAATAAGGAAGTTGTCCGCGCCGGTCTGCGTAAAAGGAAAGAGCCCGAAGCCAGGGCCGAAAGCTAGAGTGGGCTTTACTTGAAGGGGAGGGTGGAAAAATTAAGAAATTTTAAGTCGAATTCTTTTTTGACCTCGCTCGCGTTTCACGCGAGGGAAAATGAGGCGACCGATAGCTTCGCACGCGACTTTTTCCTCAGAGGGTAAACTTGCTCACAGTCTCGGGGAACCGGAACCAGTCTATAGAGGATCAAAAAACTAATAATTTTAAATATGACTGGTAAAATTTCGTCAGTGAATCTGGATGATGACGTTTTTGACCTGGGTGTAGGATTCCAGGGCGTGGACTCCCATTTCCCGTCCATAACCGCTTTGTTTGTATCCGCCAAACGGCGCGGCGTCGTCGAAGATATTATGGCAATTGACCCACACGGTCCCCGCTTTAAGTCTGCCGGCGACTTTGTGGGCTTTATTGATGTCGTTGGTCCACACGCTCGCGGCCAGTCCATAAGGGGTGTCGTTGCCTTTGGCAATGGCGTCTTCAATATCTTTAAAAGGAGACGCGACCACTACAGGACCGAATATTTCCTCCTGAACGATTTTCATGTCCTGTCTGACATTTCCAAATACAGTGGGTTCGACAAAACAACCTCCATTCATGTCACCGCCCGGAACTTTGCCGCCGGCTAATGTTTGCGCCCCTTCGGACACTCCCGCTCGAATGTAATTCAACACCCGGTTTTGTTGCTCGGTGGATACCAGAGGGCCCATATCCGCATCGGAATGCATTCCGGG
>CAYPQH010000050.1:8473-13943 GCA_964412825.1 uncultured Nitrospinaceae bacterium
CAGTTCCCCGCCGCTAAGGCCACACCCAGTTTCCACGCCGCCATCAGCAAAGGAAAATTCCAGGGGATGATCTGTCCGACGACGCCCATTGGTTCTCTTAACGTGAAATCGAAAAACTGGCTGTCGGGTGCATAGGGAACGGAGAGGTCTATCGTTTCGCCATGTATTTTGGTGGCGAGCCCGGCGTAAAAACGAAAATGTTCGATGGCCAGGGGAATGTCTGCGGCACGGGCGATAGCGAGAGGTTTGCCGTTGTCCAGAGTATCCAGTTGGGTAAACTCTTCGCATTTTCTTCAATGAGGTCGGCGAGTTTCCAGATGAGTTTTCCGCGTTCAGAGGCGGTCAGTTTTCGCCAGGGTCCGGTGTCAAAAGCTTTTCGTGCCGATTGCACGGCCAGGTCGATGTCCTGCCTGCCGCCTTTGGGGACTCGGCATAATACGTTGTTGTTGGAGGGGTCGATAACCTCAAAATTTTCTCCACTCACCGCATCAACACGTTTGCCATCGATCACCAATTTATGCGATGAACTGATAAACTTTTGGGTGGCTGCGGATGGTTCCGTTATCGTGGCGTTGGTCATGACGGTTTACCCCTTTTCCATCAGATAGAGTTAGAGATTTTCGGTGGAATAGATGCAATGGACCGTATTATATGGAAAACCGGGGTCGCGGGCCCTATAAAAACACCCTTGCCAGAGGAGTCTGGGAAAGAAGTTTGATAATTAAAAAAAAGGGGGGGGAAGTTTTACAATTGATCAGCGGAGGATGGTCGGTTCGGCACAAGTCACATAAACTTTTAAATTGGTGGCTTTTGAATTTGCGGGATTGGTCAGAGTGGTTTCCCAGGAGTTGATATTGGACGGGTAGTTGGTTTCCGCTGAACATCCCTGGCATCCTGAAGCATTGTATCCGCCGCCCAGCAATATTTTTCCGGGAGAACAACTCATCACCACAGTTTTCTTTTGACCGGGGTTCACTTTGAAACCCCTGCTTTCAAGCATCTCCCATCCTGCGACTCCATTGATAGCCGATTGATTGCTTTTAGTGACCTGTTCGCCAGCGGGACCGCGAAGTCCAGGCACACCAGGAGGGCCTTGCAAACCCTGAGGACCGGGAATTCCTTGCACGCCATTCTTACCAGGGAGGCCTGCCAGGCCACGAAGTCCTTGCGCGCCATTTTTTCCATTGGCTCCAGGCAAGCCACTTGTTCCTTCTGTTTGTTCTTTGGAAATGGCCTCTGCCACCGCAATTTCGATGATTTTTTTATCAATATTTCCAGGCGAGGCTTTCATCTCTTTTTGAACAACACTTGTAATTTGATCTTTCATCACGTCCGAATACATTAAATACCCTAATGAAAGGGCGGCACCAATAACAACACAAAAAATAATAATAAAAAAGTCCATGAAGGCAAATTTCTGCTCTTCTTCCTGCATCATTGGGGGGGATTGGAGATACACCTTTTTCCCACTGGGATCTCCCATGTTTTTATTCAATGCTTCCATTGGGGTGGTTTTAGAAGGGACCCACAATTGTTGTTTTTGGCGTTTCATATAATATCTCTTGTTAATTGAGAGGAAAGGAGACGACCATTCCCCCCATCATATCATCCAGTTGGAAATCTCTTTTTGGGCTTTTAGGGTGAGCGTTATGACATTCGACACAAGATTCGCTCACCGCAAAGTCAGGGTAAACCGCCTGGAAATAGGACTTTCTTCCCCGCTTTAGTTTTCCCATATAGGGCCTGAGTGGGTCGACGGTGACAGATACAAGGCCGTTTCGTTCAAATTCATTTGCGGCGCTGTTGTTGAAGTTGATGGGCCAGAGGCTGATCAATCTGAAATTCAGTCCTATTTTGTTTTTCCGGGCCAGCAGGCTGGTATTCAATAGATACTGAGCAGGTAATGGAAGCTTTTTCTCATCTTCCCAATTTTCACTGGCTTCAACGATTTGACTGGCCTGCATGCGTTTTACAATATATTTGGAGTAAACAAATCGATCCGATTCGAGCACCGCATGTACATAATCAGAAACAATGGCGGGAGGAATCTGGAAAGCTTCATTGTCCGACGACACCCCTTTCTCAGCGAGAGGAACGTTCCCCAGCGGGACGTTGATTAGAATTCCGCCCAGAATATCACCCAGCTTAAAATCTTTTTTTGGAGATTTGGGGTGAGCGTTGTGGCAGTTGACGCATGATTGCGAAGTAGCAACATCCGGGTAAACCGCTTGAAAGCTCCAGCGTCCCCCCCTTTTAACAATCCAGGTGAAGGGTTTTTTAGATCCTTCGTTCAAATTGCGCAGGCCCAGAGTTTCCAGGTCTGTTCGGGGCAGGTTTTTAGTGTTGATTGGCGTCAGTCCCACAAGACGAATTTTTAATCCAATTCCAAGGTCATTAGAGTGTTTGGCCGAAAGCTTCAGAAATTGAGCAGGAAGTGGGAGGGTATTTTCCTCTTCCCAGTTTTCAGATGCATTCAATGAAATTTCTTTTTTAAGGCGACCAACAATTTGACTGGAATAAAATTCACGACTGGCGAGAATAACGGAATGGATATAATCCGTGGCTAATCTCGCAGGAATTTTGTCGCTGCCTTGACCTTCCGCAGTGGGTGCAAGGGCAGGCAGAGAAAAGACAAAAATTGCCAAAATGGTGGATAATAAAGCTTTGCAAGCTAGCTGATACATGATTTCCCTCTCAATTATTTGCCCACTGATTTTTTATGGGACTGCTAAAATGTACATCCTAAGTTATAGAAAGACAATAGATTGTATTTAAGATCACAAATTTACTATATGCGTCCACTAGGTTCCCGTAGACCTTGAAAAAGTGTGAGTTCCGGGAACTTTTGTGAAATCAAGGAAAGTATGAAATATAGAAGCAACCTTCATGCCAAAGAAAACCCATTGATAATCAGCTGGTTACTGGTTCTTCGGCGCGAAATTTTCTGAAAAAATTATGACAAACCAGACACCTTTTTAATATTTCATACAATTGTGGAGAGTTTTTGGGAGAGGCCAGGAGAGGGGTCTACTGATGAAGGTTTTACAGCTGAAACAGGTTTTTTTAGCTTTTACGGGGTCGATTATTGAATCCATATGAGCGACTTGGAAACCCAGCCTTTGTCTCCGACGCCATCTTCAACTCGAACCCATTGTCCCTTGACCTTCAGAACTTTCATGGAAAAGTATTTGTCCACGGGACTCCAGGAAAGCAGATCAAACTTGGTTCCAGGTCCTTTTCTAAGGTTGGTCTTGTTATTTTTGATGACCGCGCACTTGTATTTATCGGTGGTCAGTTTTGTGTGAACCCAATAAATATCGTTGTCTAAATCCTTCACTCGATACCATTTGCCCTTTTTTTTCATTTCCTTGAAAGGCATGTATTTGAAAACCTGCCAAAGCTTTTCAAAATGCGTTCCCGGACCTTGCCGAAGATTGGCTTTTTTTTGGGCGATACAAAGGGCATCGGCATTTGATTGTGGAAAAAGAAAAAGTGGAGGGAGTGCTATAAAAAATAATATCAGAAGTTTGTTAAAGGTTTTTAGCATCATGTTTAATTTAGAAAATAGATTGCCGACGCAAAAGTTCTGTCGAAAAAAAATCTTAGAACAAATAACGGAAGATGAATGACTGATTATAATGACCCATTTAGTATACTATAATTTCTATGTAAATTTATGGAAATTACGTCTGTCTGATCAATTATTTCAAATAGATTCATCCAAACCATTCTTCATTGTCCCGCAGTAATTTTGTGTGCTTTTTGTTTCCAGGGCAATAATAATTTGTTGTGCAAACCCATCCTGGAGAATCAACAGCTCCCTTGGAGATCGTCCGCATCATGCTAGTTCTCGTCACCGTGTTTCAGTTGATTTTGGTTTCCGGGGTGGTCGTGTACCTGACTTTGAACCTCATCCATCTAGTCAGGGTGAACCCTGTTAGAGGGCCGTTGCCAAATTCTCCCTTCATCTCGGTCTGTGTGCCGGCGCGCAACGAGGCGCGTGGTATCCGCGCCTGCCTGGCTTCGTTGCTGAAGCAGAATTACCCTCATTTTGAAGTGATCGCCGTCGACGACCATTCCACAGATGCGACCGGTGAAATCATCCAGTCTCTTGCCGACGAATTTCCCAACCTTGTCCCTCTTGTCGGCCAGGCTTTGCCTCCCGGCTGGCTGGGAAAGCCCTTTGCCCTGCATCAGGCCGTCCAGCGGGCTAAAGGAGATTATTTAATTTTCACCGATGCCGATCCCGTATTTCAGCCCCATGCCCTGACCACCGCCGTTCATACCATGATGGTGCGGGATCTGGACATGCTGACGCTGATGCCGGCTACAGAATTTGGATCGTTCTGGGAACGCGCGGTTCAACCGGTGATCTTCGGCTTCATCGCCGCTCTTTCCCGATTTAAAAAAATCAACAGCCCCGATCACACCACCGCGATGGGGTTTGGTGCGTTTATCATGGTTGAAAAGGCGGCGTACGAGCGCATTGGTGGTCATGAAAGTGTGAAGTACGAGGTTCTGGAAGACGTCATGCTGGCCAAACGCGCAAAAAAGGCAGGATGCAAGCTGTTAGCCGCAGACGCCAAATCCCTTTTTTCGATACGCATGTATCATTCTCTTCAGGAGATCTGGACCGGATGGCGAAAAAATATTTTCATCGCCATGAAAAAATCCATTGTGCGTGCGATGTATCATCTCTGTGTTGTTCTTGGGTTTCTGGTCACACCCACGCTGGTTTTGCTTGGGAATATTTTGGCGGAAACGGGTATCTTGTGGACAGGAATTGCTTTTGTCGCATGGCTCATGACCTTGACTGCTTCCATTCACCTGTGCGACGAACTTCGCTTGCAACGAAGGAATGCCTTTCTTTTTCCCCTCGGCGCTTTTGTGATGTCCGCGATCATGATAAATTCCATGCTACAGGTTCTGGTCAAAAAGGAAACCGAGTGGCGCGGAAGAAAATACTCAACTTGAAAATGAATAAATAATGGAAAACTACCCACGACTATTTATTAAAGCCAGTCTGATCTACGCCCTCATTGGCGCGGTTCTGGGAATGGCGATGGCCATCGACCCCTCGCTTTCGGGGAAAATACGGTTCGTTCACATTCATCTGAACCTGCTGGGGTTCATGACGATGTTTGTGGCCGGAGTCGCCTTTCATGTTTTGCCCCGGTTCAACGCCCGTCCGGTCCCTTGGCCAGCCGGCGTCAAATACCAGTTCTATCTGCAAAATACCGGGCTGATCGGGATGATGGCCCTGCATGCAACCGGTGTGGCCTGGCGTGGAGGCATTTTTCAGGGGCTTTTTGTACTGTTCGCGATTTTCGCCGGCGTTGCGATTTTTCTGATGTTCTACAACCTGTATTTTGTGCTTTCCCCGGCCCAGTCTAACGACGAACTGCCCAGTGAGATCACCGGCGACATGAAAGTGGCGAAAGTTCTCGATCAGTTTCCTCAAACCCTGCCT
>CAYPQH010000051.1:0-13817 GCA_964412825.1 uncultured Nitrospinaceae bacterium
GGGTCGTGCAAGGGATCGTCTTTGAGAAAAAATTCCTGAATCGGCGGGTCCAGGTGTTTGGCTTCTTCAATCCCCAGGCGTTTGCACAAACTGCCCGCCGCCACATTTCGGAATACCACTTCCACCGGGATGATCTCCAGACTTTTCACCAGCATCTCGCGGTCGTTCAGGCGCTCGACAAAATGCGTTGCGACCCCCTTCTCTTCCAAGTATTGAAATATTTTCGTGGACACATGATTATTGATGACGCCTTTGTCGACGATGGTTCCCTTTTTGATGCCATCAAAAGCGGTCGCGTCGTCTTTGAAATATTGGATCACAAGATCAGGGTCCTCGGTGGCATAGATGATCTTGGCTTTGCCTTCGTATAATTTTTCCTGTCGTTTCATGAAAACTCTCGTTTAAATAATTGCGATGGATTGATTTATTCTTCTATTTAAAAACCCGCTTGAATATTTTATCCACGTTTTTAAATTGCGCTTTCAAATCAAACGCTTTTTCCAACTCGCCAACGGACAGATATTTTTTGATGTCTTTGTCTTTCTTCAAAAGCGGCAGAAAGTCTTTGCCCTTTTCCCAAACCTGCATGGCGTTGCGTTGAACCATGCGATAGGCGTCCTCCCTAGTCACTCCCTTTTGCACCAGCGCCAGCAGGATGCTCTGAGAAAACACCAGCCCGCGGGTGATCTCAAGATTCTTCATCATGTTTTTCGGGTAGACCAGTAAGCGGTCCATCATCCTAGTCATGCGGTTCAGCATATAGTGCAGGAGGATGGTGCTGTCGGGGCCGATCACCCGTTCCACGGACGAATGGCTGATATCGCGTTCGTGCCAGAGGGCGATGTTTTCCATTGCCGCCTGAGCGTTGGCACGAATCACCCGGGCCAGGCCGGACATTTGCTCCGAAACAACAGGATTACGTTTGTGCGGCATGGCGGACGAGCCTTTTTGTCCTTTGGAAAAAAATTCTTCCACTTCCAGAACTTCAGTGCGCTGAAGGTGACGAATTTCCACCGCGATCTTGTCCAGCGTGCCCGCGAGAATCGCCAGGGTGGAAAAATATTCCGCGTGCCGGTCGCGTTGAATGATCTGACTGGACACGGGAGCCGCTTTCAAGCCCAGTTTTTTGCAGACGTATTCTTCCACCGCCGGATCGATGCTGGCGAAGGTTCCCATGGCCCCTGAAATTTGTCCGTAGGCAATCCTCTGTTTTGCCCGTTTCAACCTCTCGATATTGCGCCCCAGCTCTTCATACCAGATCGCAAGCTTGAAACCAAACGTGATGGGTTCCCCATGAATGCCATGCGACCGGCCGATCATCGGCGTGTTTTTGTGCAGAAACGCCTGTTTTTTCACCGCCTCTCGCAATCCATTTGCCCCTTTAATGATGAGCGCTGCGGCGTCTTTCAACTGCACCGCCAGAGCCGTGTCCAGCACATCGGAGGAGGTCAGTCCAAGGTGCATATAACGCGCGGAATCGCCGACATTCTCCGCCACACACGTGAGAAAGGCGATGACATCGTGCCTGACTTCGCGCTCGATCTCATCAATGCGAGATATGTCAAATCGGGCTTTTTTCTTGATTTCAGCGACCGCCGATTTGGGGATTTCCTTGCGGTTTGCCAAGGCTTCACACGCCAGAATTTCAATTTTGAGCCAGAGGTCGAACTTGTTTTCCGGCTCCCAGATGGCCGCCATTTCAGGGAGGGTATAACGTTCAATCAAAGCGATTTCCTCATGATTTTTGGAGCCCAGATAAATTTGATAGGGGCCCGGCAGTTTTATAGAATAGGGGGATCAAGGGAAACTCTAAAAATAGACTCACTCAGGCCGTTGCCATCGCCTATCCTGTATTTTAAGAGGCGGGCTTGTCGTCCATGATTTTTTTTAAGGCACCCTCAATGATAATGCGCCAATCTTAAACGCATTCGCACGCTAAATCAATCAAGAGATTTTTCTTATGATCGAAGTCTGTTTTGTATGTCTCGGAAACATTTGCCGCTCGCCCCTCGCCCAGGGTGTTTTTGAAAAATGTGTCCGGGACGAGGGCCTTGAGGATCAAATCCGGGTCGCGTCCGCCGGCACGGGAAACTGGCACATCGGGTCGCCGCCGGATGGTCGCATGCAGGAAACCGCCAACAAACATGGCCTCCAGCTAAATTCTCGCGGACGGCAATTTCAATCGGCGGATTTTGATAATTTTGACCTCATTCTGGCCATGGACGACAGCAACTTGATCCTCCTGGAACAATTGTGCCCCGATCCTAAAAAAGCGGAAAACCTGAAACTGTTCCGGTCTTTTGACCCTGAAAGCCACGGCGATCTCAACGTTCCCGACCCCTATTACGGCGGCGGCAAGGGATTCGAAATCGTCTATGACATCGTCAACCGCACCTGTCCAAAAATCCTGGAGTTCATCAAGACCCGCAACGGTTTAAAAATATGAAGGAAATCCTCCTTGAGGTGTTGGAAGACATTTACGGTCAAGCGGTGGAAATTGCAAACTCCAGATCCGTTGGCGGCGGTTCTATCAATCAAACGAAAATCCTGACCTTGTCGAACCGGGAGACCGTTTTTTTGAAAATCAACTCCCACCCGCCAAACAATTTTTTTAAGGCGGAGGCCAGGGGGCTCGATCTGTTGCGGCAAACAAAAGGCGGACCTAGAACCCCCAAACCATTGGGGATGGAGCCCGGCCCCCGCGCTCGGTTTTTTTTAATGGAGTATGTGGAGGAATCTTCGCCGACTGAGGAGTTTGATTTTCAATTCGCCCAGGCGCTGGCCAACATGCACCGCGTGACCCGGGACACTCATGGATTGGACCACGATAATTTTATCGGCTCCACCGTGCAGAAAAATACCCAGGAAAAAAACGGCCTCAAATTTTTCCGTGACCACCGTATCCGCTTTCAACAGGAACTGGCCCGGACATCGGGGAAATTGCCCCAACCGCTTGACAAGAGGCTGGACACGCTTTCGGATCGACTGGAATCCTTAATGGACACAAGCGGAGAACAACCCGCGCTGTTGCACGGCGATTTATGGTCGGGCAATTATTTTCAGGCCAAATCGGATCAGCGGCCCTGCATTTTTGATCCCGCCGTTTATTACGGTCTGAGAGAAAGCGATCTGGCCATGACCCAACTGTTCGGAAGCCTGCCCCACTCTTTTTACCGGGCATACCATGAGGCTTTTCCCTTGAACCCCGGCTACGAGGAACGTCGAGACATTTATAATCTTTATCACATGCTCAATCACTTGAACCTGTTTGGAAATTCATATCTTTCTTCGGTCGAGTCCATCGTCAACCGTTTCACTCGCTGAACCCATCTGGATGGAGACGTCATTATGAAACTGAAAAAAACCTGCTGGGCGATTATTTTTACCATCGGATTATTGATCCCGTTCAATCCCGGGTACGCCCAATCGAGCGAATACGAAAATCTGAAAGCACAGGCGGAAAAATACTACGATCGAGGTTCCTTTTCCCGCGCCCGCAAACTCTATATCGAAACCAATGCCCTTCGCCTTTCCTCAAAAGAAAAACGCTGGGTCGATTTCCGCCTTGCAGACACTTTATGGAGAGCGCAGGCGGGAACCAAAACGCCCGATCCCTCCAATTACGAAACCGCAAGACAACAACTTGAAATCCTCATTCGGGACATCCATCGTGTCGAGGACAGGGACCGGGTGTGGGTCGAAATTCAGGAATCTCTGGGAGACTTCTGGTGGCAACGATCGAACTCCAAAAACTGGGGCGCGGGTTGGAGGCATTACCAGCAGGCTTTGGGATGGTGGGCCGGAGCAAAAGACATCGAGCAAGCCCGTGCCCGCTACTTGAAAATTGTCTGGACCAGCGCCAGCCCCACCTGGCGGGAGCCGCATTATTATTATGGTTATTACGGCAACCAGATGCCGCTCAAAATTCTGGAAAACGCGCTCAAAATTTCTCAATCCAAAAAAGATAAAACGCGGGCGCATTACCTGATCGCCATGACTCTTAGAAACCAGGGCGGAATCTATCGGCAGGACCGGGTAGTCGAAGAATTTCAGGCCGTGATTTCTGCGGGCAAACAATTTGAATGGTACGACGACGCCCTGTTTCAATATGCAGAATGGTTATCGAATTACGGGGATGTCGTCATTCTGAACAATGGCCAAAGGCAACGCAAAAATAATTACCCCGAAGCGTTAAAAATCTATCGGCGCCTGCTCAAAGAATTCAGCAAAGGCGAAACCCGGCATCACGACACCGCCAAACAGAGAATAAAAAACATCACCCAACCTGTTTTAGGGATCAGCGTCGCAAATATTTTCTTACCCGAATCGGAAATTCAATTTCATCTGAATTGGCGCAACATCGAAAATGTCTCTTACTCCGTTTACCCGGTGGACCTCACCCGCGATTTGGAATTCGATGATAAAAATGGAGTCAACCAATGGGTCCAGAAAATCAACCTGCCTCTTGAAAACAAATTGTTGTCCAGCACCCACCCAACCGAAGCCAAAGGCGATTATCATCCCGGTCAGAAAACCGTCCGTCTCGAAAACAAATTGCCGAAAGGGGCCTATATCATCGAAGCCACCGGTGGCGGGAAACACGCCCGCGACCTGGTTCTGGTGACCGACAGTTCGTTGATTCTGAAATCTTCCGGCACCCAGGCTTTGGTATATTTTTGCGACGCCATCGATGGTTCTCCCCTGGCAAAAGCCCGTGTCACCTTATGGGAACGGTATTACACAGGCCGAAAATGGGTTTGGAAAGACCATAACGCAAAAACCAACAAACAAGGTCTGGCGGTTTTTTCGCTGAAGGATTCCAAAAATAACGGGAACCTTTTTGCCAGCGCAAAAGCGGGAGACCGGCAGGCGTTCAGCTTGGGCTACAGCCGAAAATATCATTCCAATCAAGAGCGGTGGAAACTCTACGTCTTCACCGATCGTCCCGCCTATCGACCCAACGAAACCGCGCATTGGAAGGTGATCGCCCGCAACTACGACGGGTCAGCATATTCTATTCCTTCCGGCGAAACCATAGAGTTTAAAATCACCGATCCCAGAGGCGCAAAACTAAAAGAAGGAACCCTGAAGCTCAACGAGTTTGGCAGTGCCTGGGGTTCTTTCGACCTCACCGAGTCCAATCCCCTGGGCGCGTATCAGGTCACGTTCAAGGACAAAGACAAAAAGAAAACCATCGGCCATGCTACCTTGTTCCGGCTTGAAGAATACAAACTCCCGGAATTCAAGGTCAGCATCAAAACACCTTCCGAGAACGGGAAACAGAAAACCTTTCGCTTAGGCGATGAAGTCGAAGTCAACATTCAGGCGGAGTACTATTTTGGCGGCCCTGTGGCCAATGCCAATGTGGAGGTGACGGTCTACCAACGTACGTTTCAACGACACTGGCGGCCTTCCTACACCTACCCTTGGTATTACGAAGAGCCCTCGCACCGCAGGTCTTATTATCGAGGCAAAGGCCAGGAGGTCCACCGCAAAGTCCTGAAGACCGACGCCAAAGGCAGGGCCACACTCACCTTCGACACGTCTGAAAGCAATCAGGATCTGGAATACCGGATCGAAACACGGGTGACCGACGCCTCCCGACGTGAAATCGTCGCCAGCGAAAAAATCCGGGTGACCAGGCAGAGCTACGCCATCTATTTACACTCTGCACATAATATTCATCGCCCCCAGGACCGGGTCAAAATAAACATCACATCACTGGATGCGAATAATAAGCCCGTTCAGGCAAATGGAACCGTGCGCGTCACCCGCGACCATTGGTTCGAGATCTGGATCGACCCAAAAGGCCGGGAAGTGCAAGGCAAGGAGCTAAAAAATCGGCGCGAGGCATTTCCTGTCTTTCCACCGCCCCCCACTTCTACCAACTCATCCTGGAAACTAAAATTTCGCGGGACTCAGCACGATGAAATTCTTACGCGTTCCGTCAAAACCGATAAAGAGGGGAAAGCTCAATTCAGCTTCACCCCGGAACGGGAAGGCAATTACCGAGTGGAATGGACGGGTCCTCAAAAAAACGCTCCTCCGGTCACGGGTTCCACCACCGTTTGGGTGGCGACCACCGCAACCACCGACCTCAACACCCGTCACGGTGGCTTGGAAATCATCGTCGACAAAGACACGTTTCACTCCGGGCAAACAACGCCGGTCATGCTGATGGCGCCCACCAACGACCGCTACGTTCTTTTCAGTGTCGAAGGCGATGACCTTTACAGCTATCAACTGGTGCACATGGAAGGCCCGGTCAAACTCATCCAATTGGATATCGAGGAAAAACACGTCCCCAACATTTTTTTAAACGCCGTCATGGTCAGTGACCGGCAGATGTTTCAGAACTCCAAACAGGTGATCGTCCCGCCTGTGAAAAATTTCCTCAAAGTCAAAGTGGAGTCGGACAACGACCGCTATCAGCCGGGAGAAGAGGGAACGCTGACCGTCACGACCCTCGATCACGATGGCCATCCAGTATCGGCAGAGGTCGCGCTTTCTCTGGTGGACGAATCGGTCTATGCCATTCAGCAGGATCTCGCCCCGGACCCCCGACAATTTTTCTTCGGCAACAAAAGAAGACACCGCCCGAAAACCAAAAGCACGTTTCAATTCAAACGCTATTTGAAACTTGTGGAGGGAGAAAAAGGAAGACTGCTGGATGAACGAGAAATACGAAATGAAAATAATACACCGGCCCGTTTTGACTATGAAAATAAATCCCGCCGCAAATTCAAAAAGGAATTCGCTCAAAAATCGGCCAAACCTTCGTCTCTCTCCAGACAGTCGGGGATGTTGGCCGACAGCCTGGCGCCTGCATCTTCAGAGTTGGCTTCGATGGTGGAAACTGAGGAGAGTCTCATGCAAGAGGCCGATCAAGGACCTGCTGTAAAGGTGCGGGCGGATTTTCGCGCCACCGCTTTCTGGCAACCCAACCTGGTCACGGATAGAAACGGCAAAGCCGCCGTCAAGGTGAAGTTTCCCGATTCGCTCACCCAGTGGCGAACCACCGCCCGAGTCGTCTCCCGCTACAACCAGTTTGGAATAACCACCGCCAACATGCGGACGCGCAAACCGTTGATCGTTCGTCTGCAGGCTCCGAGATTTTTTGTGGTTGGGGATGCGCTCACGGTTTCCGCGCTCATCAACAATAATACGGAAACGACCATGAAGGTCCATCCGTCGATCAAGGCAAACGGCTTGGCCCTTCTGGGCGCGATCGTTGACGGAAATTTGGTTAATGGCATCAAGGAAATTGTGGTCCCGGCAGGGAGTGAAAAACGCATCGACTGGAAGGTGCGGGTGGACCATCCAGGATCAGCCAAAATTGTCGTCGCTGTCAAAGCAAAGAATCATTCCGATGCGATGAAAAAAACCTTTATCGTCCACGAACACGGGATCGAAAAATTTATCGCAAAGTCGGGCAAAATGCGTGGCGATGAAATAAGCGTGCGCCTGGACCTCCCCAAAGAACGTAAAAAAAACAGCACGCGCGTGGTGGTTCAGGTAGCGCCCAGCATTGCCGTCACCATGCTCGACTCTTTGCCCTATCTCATCGACTTCCCTTACGGATGCACCGAGCAGACCATGAGTCGCTTTCTGCCTGCGGTTGTCACTCTTAAAACCCTGACCGACCTGGGCTTGAAACCGGATTCGATCGCCGGAAGAATTTTTGGCGGCATCGATGCATCCCGAACAGACAAAACTCATCCCAAGGGAAAAAAGGACCTGGGCTCCCTCAATCAGATAGTGGAAAAAGGGCTCAAGCGTTTATACGACTTCCAGCACAGTGACGGCGGATGGGGCTGGTGGAAGAAAGGCGAAAGCGACCATTTCATGTCGGCCTACGTCCTTTGGGGATTGACGCTTGCGAAGAATTCCGGAACTTTGGTGAATGCCGATGTGCTGGAACGCGCTTTCAAGTTTCTCGACCGGGAACTGGTGGAAGCAGAAACACGGTTCGATCAACAGGCCTGGATGTTACACGCATTGGCGTCTGCCCATGTTGCATTGAAAATTCCGAAAGTCAGCAAATTCCAGTCCAAAGCCCTCAAAAACTTGTGGAACAACCGGACCAAACTCAATGCCTACACGCGGTCTCTCCTGGCTATGGCCGCTCATCATTACGGTGAAAATAAGAAGGCTAAAATTCTGATCGAGAACCTTGAAGACGGGGTCATGCTCGACCAAGCCCCGGACACCTCCATCGTCCAGCGGGGAGAACAAAAATCAGGCAAGGGGATTCTTTCGACCGCCCACTGGGGGGAAGACGGGATTCATTGGCGTTGGTCCGATGGCGGAGTGGAGGCCACCGCCTTTGCCTTGAGGGCATTGGTTCTCATCGACTCCAAAAATAAATTGATCGAACCTGTGACTAACTGGCTGGTCAAAAATCGGCGTGGCGCACACTGGAGCAACACAAGAAACACGGCCATCGCAGTGCTCGCCCTCAACGATTTTCTCCAAACCTCTGGGGAATTGAATTCAGACCTGGAATACGAAATTTTTGTGAACGGTCATTCCATTGCCAAAACAAAAGTTAAGAACGTCCTCGCCGCACCGAGCATTTATCCGGTCGATCCAAAATTTGTCCGGGATGAAGCAAACGAGTTTAAAATCGTCCGCAAGCAAGGCAAGGGGCCTTTGTATTTTTCCATGCAGGCGAAATTCTTTAGTCTGGAGGAACCCATAACACCGGCTGGCAACGAGATTTTTCTGCGCCGTCAATATTATAAACTGGTGGGTCGGCCCACTTTGCTGAAGGGCCAGGTCTACGACCGGGTTCCTTTGAACGACGGCGATAGTGTCGTGAGCGGCGAGCGGATCGAAACTTTGATCACTCTGGAAGCAAAAAATAATTACGAATATCTCATCATCGAAGACTTGAAACCAGCGGGTTTTGAATCGGTGAAAATTCGTAGTGGGGAAAGCCTGTATGCCAGAGAATTAAAATCATCGGCCAAAAGCAGAAAGCTTGGAAAGCCAAAAAAATCCCTATTGAGCAAATCCAGGGGGGAAATTTCTATCGCACCACCCCCCGGTCCGACTCAGGCAAGCGACTACACAGGCCGTACCCGGTGGGTCTATCAGGAACTCAGGGACCGGAAAATGGCGCTGTTCATCGACAAGTTGCCTCAAGGGATTTGGGAAATTAGCACGACCTTACGGGCTGAGGTTCCGGGAAAATTTCATGCCCTGCCGGTAATGGGACACGCCATGTATATTCCGGAAATCCGCGCCAATGGGCAAGAGATTCGATTGACGGTCAAGGACCGGGAGTGAGGCAAACTAGTGACATCTTTTGTATGAAAATAATATTCCAAAACCTAAAATAACTGTGGCAACGATAATTCCTTCGGGCATTAGGGATTGCATAAATTCTATTTCACCCTCTCTGACGGGCAAACCCTGAAGCGCTCTGCGTTCCAGGACCACCCTTGCCATCGATTCATCCCAGAGCTGCCAGCTTAGCACGCATGAAACCAGGGTTCCAAAGACTACAATCAAGCCTAGCCAAATACTGACAGGTTTTAGTTTCAGGAATAAATATCCAGTAACTAAAAATAATAATCCGGTCAACATATTTATTATGATTTGAAGGGTGGGATCGAGGAACATTCCAAATATTGGTTGTGCAACAGATTGGTCTATCCAGCGCACAAGCTTCTTTGTGCCTTCAAGAATGAATAAGACACCCAATAATATGGTTAACCAATTTTCTCTCATATAAATATCAAGATCAACCTGGTGCGATTCATCAACGCTTAGAAAACCCATTCCGATGGAACTATAAAATTTAGTGCAAATAAATTCCAAAAGAACAAAAGTGCCTAAACCCATCCAAAA
Source organism: uncultured Nitrospinaceae bacterium (assembly GCA_964412825.1). GTDB lineage: Bacteria > Nitrospinota > Nitrospinia > Nitrospinales > VA-1 > JADFGI01. The sequence continues at coordinate 9,856 of CAYPQH010000051.1, forward strand.
AGGAAGCTCTCTATCCGAAAATTGGAAATGTTCCAAAAACTTCCAAAAAACCATGAATAGTAAGAGATCCAAATACCAGGCAAGAAAAATTCGTTTTTTTGAAGCAGGAATAGGTTGGGATTCCACGCTGTTTCCTCAAGTAAAAATATAACGTTCTCGAAACAAACCAGCACTCTGTTTTTCCGTAGCGGATGGAATAGGGGGAACCTTTAAATGAATCCAATCTAATTAGTAGTAAGTTTTTCTTCAATTCAAAATTTGTCGACTCAAAAATACAAACAAGACGGATTATACATTGTATAAAGCATAAAAAAAGCGCCCCCCCCCGATGGGGAGAGCGCCGACTAACGAGTGAGGAAGTCTGTGTACTTCTTGCCTATAGGATGTTCATTGCGCCAAAAAGATTCACTATTTTTCGGCGCGGCGATATCAAAACGAGGGAATTAAAATCCTCCGCCGATTTTAGCGATGAATGTGCTCAGTTCTTTTTGAACATCACCATCCCAGTTGCCCTTTTCCTGGGACAGCGTGGTCAAAACAGAATGTCCGGTGCTCATTTCCAATCCTTTAGCGATGCTCACCAGGATACGGGTACCAAAATATTCCACCAGCCCATGTTCCTCCGCCGCCCGAAAAGCCATTTCAGGGCCGAGGATGATCGCCCAGGCCTGGATGACACAGATGTGCGAGGATTCTCTGAATTGCAGTGCTTCCACTCCTTCTAAATATGTTTCCGGGTCTATCTCTCCCGATTCAAATTTTTCGATCAGGCCATGGAGGGTTTCGTCTTCCTCGGATTCCATTTTTTCCCGGAGATAATCGATGATTTTAGGCTCCAGTTTGCCCAACTCGTCCAGACTCCAGGGGCAGGAAAAATCCTCTGACGGGTGATTGCCTGCGCGTTTATTTTCCCATTCAACATTTTTGACACAGGCGGGGCATCGCTTGCCTGCGTCATGGCTGAATTTGTTGCCGCAGGAACAAGGGGCCAGAACCGTTTCCAGAGCAAGGGCAAGGGCTTCTCCCTTGAGGCCCAGCACAACGCGTAGAGTCGCGCGCACCGCTTCCCCACGGCCCACTGAATAACATTGGGTGCAGGACGAACAGGATAATTTATATGTGGTTTGATCTTCTTCAGGCTCAATAATCGGAGAATACATCTCCTCGCAAAGCACACATTGTATCTCTTTTGAAATTGGTTCGACCATGACTTGCTCGCTCCATTAATAATTGGCTGGCAGGGGTTTTTTAGTTAGATGAAAAAGAACGCCTTAGAGTGCAAAAAATTTTAGTGGCACGACAAATTTTTCAACTCAAAAAAATCCCCAAACCGATTACGGCTGAAGATAAAAAACCCCATGACCGTAAAGGCCACGGGGTTTTGAAAGTGTGAATTATATCCTGCTAACCGGAGTAGGCCTGGCCCAATCCTGCGGTTTCGCCTGCTTCATTTTCCAGCACAATTTTGCCTGTAGCCGGGTCCACTGGATGCATGGTGATGGCCTTGTGCGTGCTACAAACCACCTTGCACAAATCGCACCCCTTACAACGATCAACAAAAACATAGGCTTTTTTATCGTCGTTCAGCATAATTGTATCAGCTTCAGGGCAATACATGATGCAAAGCCTGCAACCTTTTTCAGCAATACATTTCGATTCATCAACTAATGCAACGTTATACACTTACGCTTCTCCTCGATAATTTAACGATTGAAAAAGGTCGGCAATCCATCGTAATAAAGCTTTACATAAACTCCAAAAACCTAAAACGCCTTTTCAACACCGGCTGCAACATTGGCCAAAGCGGGTTTAGCTTTTTCAGCCCATTCCTCGGCCATTTCATAGGATTTTGTGATGGTCTTCATGTTGGCTTCCAGCAACTGGGCTTTTTTGGCATATTTCTTGGTGATCGCCTGATCCAAAGTTGCCGTACCACCGGAGGCCACATAGCGTTTTCCAAATCGTTCCTGTAAGGCCACATCCAGAACATCGAGTCCGACAATTTTGGTCACGCCCGCACAAGCCCCCAGCATGGCCATGTTGGTGGACAATTCCGTTTTACCAATTTCAAGAGCCAGCTTGGTCGCATCATGGTTGAATACCGTAACATTTTTGTCTTCCAACCGCTTATGATCTTCGGCACTCAAAAGATCAACGCTGGTATTGATGATGACCAGACCACCTTCTTTGACCCCGTCATAAAATGGGGCGGTATAACTTTTCTGCATGGTAATGACCTGGGGATGAAATACCATAATGATATCTGGATACACCAGCTCACCGCGGTCATAAATGCGTTCGACCCCAATGCGCACATAACTTTCAGCTGGGGCCATGCGTTTTTCCGCTCCGAAGAAAGGGTTTGAGATGGAGTACAACCCGGCCTTGTTCGCAGCCATCGCCAGGAGATGAGCGGCTGTCACCGCCCCCTGCCCGCCCAACCCGGAAATTCGTATATTGATCCTTTTAAACATAATAAATCCTCTCCTAAGTCAATTAAGCGGAAGCGGCTTTTTTCTTGGCTTCTTTAGCTGCTTTTTTCTTGGCCTTCTCTTCAGCGGCCATTCTGTCTATTAACTCCTGAGCCTGTTCAGAAATATATTCTTTCATGACAAACCGACCGCCAATCTCCTCGGATTCCTTCATTTCATCCAAGCCTTCCATGCTCTGCTTGCCGATTTCGAGAATGCAGGGTGTATACAATTGAATATAGGTCGGTCCAATTTCTCTGGCAACCATGACGGCATTTCTAAGGGCTTTTTCTACGCGTCCAGGTTTGCTCACGGTGAGCATGGCAACATAGTGACACCCTGCTTCACGCGCGATTTCAGGTAATCGGACTTTATCAAAGTTTTTGCCCGCTGGCGCCATTTTGGCAACAAAACCTTTCTGCATCAATCCACTTTCCTGACCACCAGTGTTGGCATAAAGCTCGTTGTCAAAACAAATGGTGGTGAATTTCTCCTGGCGAAACCACGACTGCATGGTCATGTCCAATCCGATATCGACGGTGGCGCCGTCACCGGCCAAAACCACAACGTCTTTTATACGATCGGGGTAGCGGCGAGCAAGGGTTCGTTTCAGGCCTGAGGCAATGGCGTTCTGATTGCCAAACAGCGAATGGATATTTTGCACGGCAACATGCGGGAACACCAGACTGGTACATCCGGTGGAACCAACGAAAACCGTATCCTCAGGATTGGGAAGACTGGCCAGAATATAGCGAAACGCAATCGACTCGGGACAACCAGCGCACAAGGAATGCTGTTCGATCAATTCCTTGGAAGAACCGATGTCTTTCCAGCCGCGGCCTTCTTTGCCGTAAGTCGCCGTCGCCACCAGTTCATGATATTCAGGAGGCATGATATCTGCGAGATCCTCGCACATAGCTATTTTTTCTTTACTCATTTAGGTTTCCCCTTTTATTTTTATTTTCCCGAAGGAAAATTTACGATTAGAGATTTTACCCAATTTCCTGATTCGCTTTTACGATCACTGTTTATGAGCGATTTCCATTCCCAGAGACTTTTTAATTTCCTCTACGATGACTTCGGAAGGCATGGTCATGCCGCCTGCAACATGGGGACCTGTGATCACCCGTTCGTTGTTGGGGACAATGGACTTGATTTCGCGAGCCAACCAACCGGCCAGGTTGAACTCAGGCACAAAGATGTGCTTGGCATTCTTGGTGGCTTCTATGATTTCCTGATGCGGGAAAGGCCTGATGGTTTTGATTTTCACCAATCCGACTTTGATTCCTTCTTCCTCAAGCAATCGAATGGCTTCCCGTCCCTGCGATACTGCCGTTCCTGAAGCAACGAGGAGGATCTCACGGTCAGTATTATGAGTGTCGATCAGACCGTCCAGCAAATGAATGGTGTGTTTGCGAGACCGCTCCATTGCCGCGCGCACTTCCTGTTGCCAGGACGCGTGGGTCGCATAACTGATGTAATTGGATTTCA
>CAYPQH010000052.1:0-13736 GCA_964412825.1 uncultured Nitrospinaceae bacterium
ATCATAATTGCCGCTTATGGTATCATTGACCCTGATTCAGAACCACATGCCCCAAACGTCGTACTTTTGAACACTGACAATGAAGTTGTAGAACCGTAGTGTTCTTAACTTTCCAAGAGTTCAACGAACTTTAGCGTAAATAAAAGTGGTGTCCGACTGAGTTTTTTACCATAAATTCTTGATTGAAAAGATAATAATTTAATGGATATTTTCATAACAATTGGCTTGGTGTTCATGGTCTGGATGTGTATCGACTGCATTCAACGCAAAGAACACTTTATCTGGGTCATTATCATGGTCGTGTTGTTCCCTGTGGGCGCCGTCATTTATTATTTTGCGGTCAAAAATAAGGGTAAAAAACGCCCTCATCTCTTTCCCCTACCCTCCAAGCCACAAAGAGAAGTGGAATCGGAAGAAACCATGCACCTCAAGGAACTCATAAGACAACATCATAAAGCCTACCATTATGAAAAATTGGGCGATATTTATCTGGAACAAAAACAATACGATCTTGCCATCCCCCAGTTTCAGGAAGCGATCAAAAAAGACCCTGAAATGAACGAGGCCAGATACGGATTGGGCAAGAGCCTGCATGGAGCGGGAAAATACACCGAAGCGATCGAAGTTCTGGAAGAGTTGATCGAAATTGACAGAAAATTTGATTACGGCAACGCCATTTTTGGCTTGGCCGAGTGTTACAGGCTCGCGGGAATGGAACAAAAAGCTATGGAAACCTACAAGACCGTGATCAAGTCCTTTGCGTTTTTCAAAGCTTATTATCACTATGGCCGCCTGCTTGACAAAATCGGGCAAAAACAGGAAGCTATCGATCAAATGAAAAGTTTGATAGGATCGTCCCAGGATTTACCCGAATACAAATTAGAAAAAGAACGCTATTGGATCGAAGAGGCCTACAAGTTTTTAAGAAAAAACGGCATCGAACTCGCCTGACCGTCAAACCATTTTTTTTAATTTTTGAAAAAAAGAGGATCTGGTTTAAATGACTATCCTGTCGCAAAATCTAAAAACGATTCGTAAAAACCTTGGCAGCACTCAAATGACCTTGGCGAACAAACTCAACATAGGCTTTAGAACCTACGTCCGATATGAAGCCGGAGAAAGAGACGCTCCTATTTCCATCATGATAAAGTTAGCCAAATTAGGCAATATGTCTCTGGACCGCCTGCTGACCACCGAAGTGAAAAAGAAGGATCTTGAAATCAAGGACCTCGAATCCACGCCCAGAACTTCAATGAAATTGGACGTCATCGGCGGCAGTCTGGATGAAGGGCGGCTGGTGTTCAAGGGTTTGAAAAATGATTTTCTAGTCAGTTCCACCAGCGAAGAAAAAAAGCTCCTGACCAAGTTCCGTAAAATGGACAAAAGCAAACGCGACCGTTTTCTAAAAGATATTGAATGGACGCTCGGCAACGGCAAGCTGACGGATCAAACCGGGGGAAAGAAAAAAGTTTCCAAAAATGTTCTCAAAGCAAAAAACTCCGCTCGTTTGAAAAAAATGACCAAGACCATCAAAAAAATCACAGTCAAAGGGTGAGTGTGGGAGACCTTAGAAAAGCCGATGCCGAGGCACTCTCACTTGGGCCGTTATTTTTACAGGTTGTCATTTTCGTAAAAACTTCTTCAACAAATCTTCCATATCAAAAAATAGTGCGATCGGCCTGCCATGCGGGCAGGTGAAGGGCATCTCCGTCTGCTCTAAATCAGACAGCAATTTGGCGATCTGATCGGGACCGAGCGGGTGGTTGACTTTGATGGCGTTCCGACACGACATCATGATCAGAACATCCTCAAATTTTTCCTCTAAAACATTCGGGCTTTGCTGCCCCTGCAACAACCCCACAGTTTCTCTTAAGATTTGCGTGTGATCGTTGTTTTTTAATATCGCGGGGACCGACCTCAAAAGAAATTCATTTTTCCCGAAAAGCTCCACTTCCATCCCCAGCTCCTTGAGTCGCTCCAAATGCGGGACCAATACTTCAGACTCGGCGGGAGAAAACTCGACTGGGACGGGAAAAAGCAATTGCTGAACATCTATCTTTTTATTTTTTGAAGCGTTCTTGAAGCGCTCATATAAAATTCGTTCGTGGGCCACATGCTGATCCACCACCACCATCCCCTTTTTTCCCTGCAAAACAATAAACGAGTTGTCCAGTTGGCCCAACGACTCAAACTCGGAAAATATCAGGCTCGATACGGGTGTGGGCTTTTGGTCGAAATAAATCGGCTTCTGAGTTCCCCTTGTTTCAGGACCATCCGATGGTGAAACCTTCCCGTGAGGTTTATACAGCGTTTCCAGCGCTCCCGAAAAACCCTGGCTCGACGGAACAAAATAATCGTCCACAATCGTGCGCCCCGGACGCGGCTGAGAGTGGATCGATGAATATTGCGATGGGGGCGGCCTAGCACCTTTATCTTCACCGAACACAAGTTCTTCCTCAGCCACAGTTTCGGACGCGCCCGGGTCTGTTTTTTCATTCCGGCTAAGAGCGTTACGCACCCCCTCACTCACCAACTGATGCACTTCCTGCTGAAACGCAAACCGAACTTCCGCCTTGCTCGGATGCACGTTGACATCTAGCAGTTTAGGGTCCATCGTCAGATCCAGAAAGATCACCGGATGCCGCCCCCTGGGCAAAAGGTGACTGTAGCCCAGCTGAGTGGCGTGCAGGATGACTTTGTCGCGCACAAACCGTCGGTTGATGAAACAATATTGCGCCGACCGGTTGGCGCGTGTGTAAATGGGGCTGGAAACGTATCCTTCCAACTTATAGTCCGCCGTTTCATTTTCGACCTTGACCAGTTCCTTGACCAGTTCGGCTCCAAACAACTCGGCGATGCGGAAAATAAATTGCTCGGCGGGAAACGTGTTGATGATTTCCCTGCCGTTGTGTTTCAAATGAAAATGGATTTTCGGATGAGCCAGGGCCTGATGCGTGACCGCCTGGGCGATGTGGGAGAATTCGGTCGAATCTCCTTTGAGAAATTTGCGCCTTGCAGGTGTGTTATAAAACAACTGCGCCACTTTTATCGTGGTTCCACGCGGGCAGGCGATGTCTTTAAAAGTCCCCCCTGCCCCGCCCTCAAAAATTGCCAGGGTTCCGCCCTGGTTTTCATCACGGGCGGTGGATAGACGGACCTTCGCCACCGACGCGATGCTCGGCAGGGCTTCGCCGCGAAACCCCAAAGTGAGAATTCCTTCCAGATCTTCGGAAGACCCGATCTTGCTGGTGGCGTGGCGTTCAAAGGCCAGTTGCGCGTCTTCGCCTGTCATGCCCTGGCCGTTATCGGCCACTTGAATGAGATTTTTACCGCCCTGTTCGATGTCGATCTGAATCTTTGTGGCACCGGCGTCAATGGCATTTTCGATCAACTCCTTGACCACAGACGCAGGCCTCTCGACAACTTCACCAGCGGCAATCTGGTTGGCCAGCGCATCTGGAAGAACGCGGATGCTGTTGACATTTTTATTGGGGGATAATTGAGCAGACATGAGATTTGTTGAATGGATTGTGCAGGTTATTTCTAATGATAATTAACAACGATTCCGATCTAGTTGCAAGGTTACAATAAGTAGCGCCTCGAAAGCAATTTTAGAATCAACCCACATTATTTAAATGAGCTCATTTTATAATAAAAATATCGCCGCTCTCAAAACGCGATGGCCGTCGATGAATGCCCTGCCCGAGATTTTTTCGGACCGCGTTGAGCCCCTGACCGCCGCAAGCGGTGCCCCGACTCTGCGTTTCGACAAGTTGCTCATCCACAGCAGTTACGATCCTGTAAAAGAAGGGCTGAGTTTTGCGAAAAGCGTCCTGCCGGGAAGTTGGGTGTGCCTGTACGGTTTCGGTCTCGGCTACCACGTCCAATCGTTATTAGAAAAAATCGGACCAAACGGCCGTCTTCTGGTCATCGAATTGAACCCCGATTTACTGTGCGCGGCCATTCATTTTCGTGATCAAACAAACGTGTTCGCCGACTCACGTTTGCAAATGATTTTTGGCCGTGAAGAATCCAGCGTCTCGGGGGAAATTTCAAAACAAATGTCCGAGTGGACCCGACCTTCCTCCGCCGCCTCCCGGCCAGTGGAAGTTTTGTTTCATTCTCCCTCTTTTAAATGCATCCCGAAAAACTTTCCCTCTCTGACCAACGCATTGGAAGTGTTGTTGATGGAACGCAGGTTTCCGGCGGTTCTTGGAGATCTGGAAAGCCAAAATTATGCTCTCAACCGGGAAATGGTCCAGCAAAGTCCAGGGATCAATTCTTTGCGGGGGACGCATCGCGGCCAACCGGGAGTGCTTGTCAGTGCCGGGCCGTCTCTCGACGACCTCCTGCCCTATTTACAGCGATTCGCAAAGTCTGCTGTCATCGCCTCTGTCGATACGGCATTGCCCATTCTGGCCCATGAAAATATTCATCCTCAATACGTGTTCACTCTGGACCCGCAAGAGGAAAGCTTTTTATCCTTTCGGGAAAATCTCGATAGCCGCTTCAAGTTAATTTACACGCCAACGGCGGCCACAAAAATAATTTCCTGTTTTCAGGGAGAAAAGTTCGTCGTGTTCAAAGAGGGACATTCTTTGTACCAGAATCAGAAATCCCAAATGGAAGAAAAAGGAACCACCCAAACGGGAGGGTCGGTCTCTTGCCTGGGGCTGGACTGCCTGATTCAACTGGGTTGTGACCCCATCTTCCTGATCGGTCAGGACTGCGCCTATTCCGGTGGGCGAACCTATTCCAAGCATTCAAATATGAACACGCAACTGCTCGACCGGATCGCAGAAAGGGTCACTCTGTCCAGTGGCCATATGGAAAAAACCGGATCAAAAAAACAAATCAGGATCAAAGGCAATTCAGCTGCGATGGTTTCCACCAGCCAATCCATGTATAGTTATAAACGAGCCCTCGAAGAAATCGCTCGACAACATACCGGAACCCGAATATTTAACCTGAGTTCGCATGGGGCGGAACTTGAAAACATCACGTCTTTGAGTTCGATCAGTGAGTTTGCGAATAAGTTGCATGCTGGAGCCACCGATGTCTGATCTATGAGAATACAAATAAAATTCTTTAATCGCAAAGGCGCAAAGGACTAAGAGAAACCCAACCCGCCACTATCTTTTTAAGACGTACAAAGACATGAAAAAATATTTTCCCGTCCTTTTACTCATTACCATCATTTTATTCTTTGTGACCGACCACCTGCAACCAGACTCTTCAGATAATCACGATCGCCATGAACAGAATGAGCACGATGACATGGACCACTCGGACCCTGAAAATATCCGACGGATGGCGATCTTCCATTTCAACGAAGGCAATAAACTCCTACAGCAAAAGAACTGGGACGAAGCAATAAAAAATTACCACAAGGCTCTGAATCACAACCGGGAACTTGAGGAAGCCTATGTCAATCTCAGTACGGCTTATCTTGGGGCCAGAAAGTACGACGAGGCGTTGGACACGCTGAAATCTCTTGAAAATATCAATCCTTCCGCCCCGTTGTTGCATTACAATCTGGCCTGTTATTATTCTTTGACTGAAAAGACACAAGAAAGCCTGAGAGCTTTAAAAAAAGCGGTCGATTTGGGCTATAAAAGCTATCCGGAAATCCAGACCGATCCCGACCTGGAAAATTTGAGAAATAGTGCGGAATTCAAAACGTGGTTTCAATCAATCCGCCGGGAGGCGGGCCATTGAGGCGGGAAATTTGCTATCGGTGAGAAAAATCAGGTTATTATTTTTCAGCGGGAATCAACTGCACCTTGCCGTTTTTGCCAATGACCATGGCTTTGCTTCCATCCAGAATGGACATCAATAAATCCCCCACATATTCTTTTCTCCAACCCTGCATCAGAAAGTGCTCTTCAAGGTTTTCCTTACGCTCGAAACATTTCACAAAATCATGGATTCGTTTTCGATGCGCCAGCACACTGGGTTCAATTTTCAGCTCTTCCGATCGAATCTGAATATATGCCGCCAAAAGTTCCTCCACCCCTTTTCCCGTGGAATAACCATCGAACTCCGGTAATTCTGGAATCTCATCCTCCGGCGTGGCCAGTCCTTTTGTAACCGCCTCGAGAATCGCGGCGCCGCTTTTACTGACCTCCTTGCGATGAAACCCCCGAATTTCGGCGAGGTCGTCCAGCTTATTGGGCAGACTCCTGGCGATTTCCAGGAGAGGCTCATCTCGAACCACCGATTTTGGCAAGCTGTCTCTCTGAATCGCCTCCTCTTCGCGCCATGCGGCCAACTCAACCATGACCGCCAGATTCTTGCGTCGGAGGCTTCGCACATTCTTAATTTTTAAAAATTGCCGCCTGGGATCGGGCAGGTCATAAACTTGCGGTTTTTCCAGGTTCGCAAATTCCGCCTGAATCCAATCCTGCCGGTTCATTTTCTTTAAGACCTGGCCAAGTTTTTCGTAAACCGGCAATAAAAACCGGGCATCATCCAACGCGTATTCGATCTGACTTTGACGCAATGGCCTTCGACACCAGTCGGTATATGTTTCCGCCTTGCTAATTTTTTTACCCGTGACCTTTTGTACAATTTTAGCGAAAGAAATCTGCGCCCCCCACCCCACCAGTGCCGCGGCGACCTGCGTGTCGAAAACCGGAGTGATGATCTGACCCGTCAAGCGCACCAGGATTTCCAGATCCTGCCTGGCGGCGTGGAAAATTTTTAATACCTTGGGATTGGTAATAATATCCAGAAAAGGGGTGATGTCGGAAATAAGAATCGGATCGACCGCGGCGCAAACGCCTTCTCCGGCAACCTGAATGAGGCCCAGGCGGTGAAAGTAGGTTCGCTCACGGACAAATTCCGTGTCCAGGCTGATCACTTCGCAGGACTTCAACTTTTCACAGAGGACCGCAAGATCATCCTCAGTGGTAACATACATAACAATCTCCAAAGAGTTTTTCGTATTGGGTAAAGGGTGTTGGCAAACGCTATATCTAGTACCACATTAACGGGCTCTTTGTACGGAGAATCAGCGTTTCAGGCGTAAAAAAATTTATTTCCACGCCCAGGGGGGATTTTCAACAAGGGGGATAAAAAAGAGGTCAAGAAAGAAACCGGACCTTAAGAAACTCTGAAAAATCAAACTTATCAAAGAGTTATAAAAAAGTCCGGTTCATTTTTGAGAGCAATAAAGCCTTTAAACATTAGGATCTTCCATCTGAACTTTCTCCAATGAATTTTTGCTTTCCCAAGCATCCTGATTTAAATAAGTTTCACTAAAATCAGGCAACCCATTCGCAGTTTCGTTCCAAAAATTTTTGCTCAATTTTTTTGGGGATACCACACGCTTCAATTCTCCATTTGCTTTAAAAATTCTCACCTCGAAAAACATATCGTTCTCCCGATCCGAAATAAAACCTCTGCCTCCTCCTTTTTGCTGTCTACAAGATCCTACCGGCCATTAGAACATTTACCAAGAATTACACAATAAAACCCCATCCAAAAAATGTCAAGCAAATAAGCACAATAAAATCAATGATTATTGACATTATAATTACACTTACATGAATTCCATTTACTTGAATAAATGAGAATCTATCCAACAAAAAAATTTTCGTTTCCAGACAAGAACCCTAAATTCGGGTTTCATTAAAAGAAGGGACTTGAAACGGCAAAAATAAAATAAAGCAATATTTATCAATCAGTTGCAATTTTATTCCGCTGACCAAACTCATTGCAATGATAATAATACATTGTTTTTAAAAGAGTTATAAGGTATTTAAGCCATGGATTCAAAAAAAGAAAAGCCGGGTTTTTATTTGACATTTCCATCCCGATAACCTAGTTTTATGTTGAATTAAAATGCTATGAGGTATTTCATTTCTATGGTTTCTAACTCTGAGATTTTCGTAGAAAAATGATGCGAATCCTGGGAATTGACTCCTCAGTCCCACAGGGTAGTGTAGCCCTCCTCGAAAACGATCATATTATTTCCGAAACATCCACAAGTAAGGTTTCTGGAAACCATTCGGACGGTTTATTGAGAATGGTGGACGATGTCTTGTCCGAGGCCCGATATAAAATAGCGGATATTGACGGATTCAGCGTCACCCAAGGCCCCGGCTCTTTCACCGGACTGCGTGTCGGGGTCAGCCTCGTCAAGGGGTTCGCTCTCGCCATGGAAAAACCGGTCCAGGGTATCGATACCCTGGAGGCCGTGTCGGCATGTCTGGAACCCACCGAACACCCCATATGCGCCATTTTGGACGCACGTAAAAAAGAAGTGTACTGCGCTTTTTTCAGTTATGAGGAAAGCGAATTAAAACGGACTACTCCCGACCAGGCCATGAGTCCGGAAAAATTATGTGAAATGATTTTAAAACCCACCGTATTCACCGGCAGTGGTTTGGAGACTTACGGCGAGTATTTTTCCAGCAGACTGGGGTCTTTGTTCATCGACAACTCGAAAGCCATCAGACATAGCGTAGCGGCAAGCGCCGCATTATTGGCCCGGCCGCACTTGGAAAACCACCCATGCTTTGACCTGGGTGAATTAAAAATTAAATACGTTAGAAAATCGGAAGCTGAACTGAATTTTATGAAACAAGCTTTATAAAACTGGAGGCAGGAAAAATGAAAATCAATCCGCAATTGCTGGATAAAATCCAAAACGACAATGAGGAGTTCAAAAAGCTCTATGCAGAACACAATCTTCTGAAACAAAAAGTCGTTGAACTGAATAAATTAAAATTTCTCTCCGGAGACCAGGAGCTCGAAAAGAAAAAACACCAAAAGGAAAAATTGAAAACCAAAGACCGTCTGGAGAAAATCCTCAGCGAATACGAATCGCAAGCGAATTGAGACAGTCTAATTTTCTTCTCCGCCGAGGGGTGTCTTTTTACCTTAATAATAGGGTTCTAAAGCCCGTTCCTACAAACATTGGCGAGCAATCGCCCAAGGAACCTGAGGGACACGACTTTTTCGGGGGGAATATAATCTCCGATAACGCCCACAACGATCGCCGCCTGCTTGGGGTTCCCAGCCAATATCTGGATCACTCGATTACAAAGGGACGGGCAATAAATCAGGCGTTGAAAAATTTTACTCAGCAGTAATTTTTTACTGAATTCCTTTTTACGCCTGCGCTCATAAACCGCCAACGCGTCTTTTGAAAAATCATTTCTTTTAAAGCAGGTGTCGATCACGTCGCTAGCGATTTCGGCGCTTCGCAAAGACAAATAAATCCCCTCTCCGGTAAACGGGTCGATGAACCCCGAAGCGTCTCCCACCAGCACCAATCCGCCTGTTTGCACAGGGCGTACGGAAAACGCCAGAGAATCGACGCTCCTCACCTTCTCTTCGACTTCGGCTTTGCCGAGCAGGTTCCTGCGCAACGGATTTTTTAAAACGGTACGCACATAGAAATCATGCAGGTCTTTTTCTCCCTGCAAAGATTTTTTATCGACCACGAGCACGACATTGACCTGCCCCTCACCTGTCGGCGCAATTCCTGTGTAACCGGGATGGCTGATGTGCATACTGCAATATTTTTCGAGTGGCTTTAGTGTCGTCCAGTGAGCGGCCAGCGCGATTTTACTGGAACCCCGGCTTTTTTTCTTGAGATCAAACCTGCGCAATGAAACGCTGTTTCTCCCTCCAGCGTCCACCACCACCCTGGCACGAAACTCAAACGGTGTTTTCGCGTCATCAAGGCCACGCACTCCGACCACCTTGCCATCCTCGACAATGAAATCCGTCACCTTGTGACCTTCTTTCACCGTCACGCCCTTTTGCTTGACCCGCTCAATCAACAATCGGTCGAACACCATCCGGGGCAAAGACAGGCTGGTCATCGGGCAGGTCGTTCCGGGAAGGGGTGGATAATCGACAACGAACCCTGTCTTTTCGTAGGAAGAAATGGCCACTCCACGGAGCCTGACCGGAGACAGGGCTTCTATCGAGGCAAGCACTCCCAGCCTCTCCAGAATGGCGTCCGCCGCCGGACTGATGAACTCGCCGCAGACCTTGTCGCGGGGGAATTTAGCCTGGTCCAGAAGAACCACACTATAGCCGGAATCTGCAAGAAACAATGCCGTGGCCGACCCCGCCGGGCCGCCTCCAATGACAATGACGTCGTACCGGTTCATCAGCTTTTTTTGGCAACCAGAGCGATTCTGTATGGGAAGTGTCGGTGGACCTCGAAGCGGGGAATATCCGCTTGCTTTGCCAAATCGTGAAACTCAGCAGGCGTGAAAGCGTTCATCACGGAAACAGGTGCGTCGTATCGGGTCAGCCGGTTTTTCGTGAGCATTCGGGTCAGAAGGAATATAGCGGCGTGGGCGACCCGGCTCCGATTGAGATCGTTGACGATGATTCCAAGTCGGCTGATTTTATAGATTGCGCCCAGAATAGCCACTGCCATCTCCCACGAAAAATGGTGCAGGGAAAGATTGTTGATCGCCAGATCGATGCTGTTTTCCTTAAACGGCAGGGACAATACATCGCATTGGATCAATTCGATTTCCGGAAAATCAGCCGACATTTCACGGGCGAACCGGATCATTTTAAAATTGATGTCGATGGCGAAAATTTTAACGGGAATGTTCAGTTTGCGGGCCAGTTTCGCCAGGGCGACCGGCTGATCGGCGGACCCGGTAGCCGCGTCCAGAATGGTAAAGGGCCGGTCTGCCTTGTGGGACTTAAGAAATTTTTCGGCGTGATGGAGCAAAACCCGATAGCCGCTCAAGTACCGGTTGACCGTCTGAACGTCGTTTAAGCTATCTTTGACTTCTTCAAAAGGCGCTTCGTCCAGATCGAGCAGTTCATCACGCAGATTCCTGGGCGGTGGCGAAAAAATCATTTTCAAAACCCCGCTTTCAGAGAAAGTTTCCTCCCCGCGTTGCGGGGTCAATTGGGGAAGAAAAAATGCGCCTCACTACTGGCAATTTTTTTCTTCATAAAATCTCGCGCCAGGTCTTTGAAAACTCCTCTGAATATAGGGATCAGAATTAAAAACCCGATCGTGTCGGTCACAATACCAGGGGTGATGAGAAGCATACTGGCGATCGCCATGACGGCCCCGTTCAACACTTCCTCTTCAGGCAGGGTGCGCGATTTCAAATGCCATTGCATCTTTTCAAAATAATGCTTGCCCCAGCTTCTCCCCACTATGATTCCGATCAGAAACGTCAGCATGATCAGATTCACGGTGTTGAGGATGCTGATGCCATCGCTCATCCACTTCAAGCTGAAAATCTCAATCGCCGTCCCTATTGCAAAACATAACGCTATCGGTAAAGTCACGCTTCTTCCCTCAATTCAAGTGCCAGTTTATTCAAAAGGCTTCTGTTTGTTTTATAAGTAAAATAAAATTTCGATGAATTCAAAATAGCAGAAATTTCAACCATGTGGAAGCGGTAAGGATGAAACTGGCCCGATCCAATCCATTTGGTTATTGGTCTACCAGATTTGAGACAAAATCGTTCACCTGTCTGAGAAAATCCATGATGGCGTTAAATTGGGGTTCTGTGACGAACTGCAGTACATTTTGCTTATTTGAATTTATTTCATTATGGAAAGTCACAAAATCTATCTTGAATCTGTTTTTTCCCTCTATTTGGGATAAATCGTAGTTTTCCAGCAATCGCACTCCTTTATTGCCCCCAATTCCCATCAGGGAATGACAAAACAGGCAATTGTCCTTGAATGGAGAATAACCTGCGGACTTTCCGCCAGCCTCCCTCAAGGGCGCATAATATTCTTTCAATCGGGTAAACCGCATCTCTCGGATGTTTGCCGTCAGATAGCGTTCCTGAAACGGCACCTTTTTGTCATCGGGGACAATCACTAAAAGGGGGTTCAACCAATCGGGTTTGTTAAACTCCGAACCGATAGAAATTCGGGTCGCCAGCTGAATATCGTAACGCTTGATATCCGCAATCGACAAAATCCCCTGATAATCGTCGAAACAATTCAGCAGTACCGCGTCGCTTAGACCCTTGGGGTCAAAAAGTTCGACCAGTTTGGCAAAAGAAATGACCCGGAATTTTGACCCTTCATAGCCCAGGGCTTTATCAAAATAGCGGCTTGAAATTTCTCTCTGCCCCACTCGTCTTTCCAATTGCTCCAGCGTCCATTTAGAGGGTGTGGATGGCTCCTCCGCTATTGCCGGACCGATAATTTGATAAACCCTCCTTTTATCATCTGCATTGATGGGACCAACGCAAAACAAAAAAATACCCAAAACCAGCAAAAGGAGAATTTTGAGTTTAAACAACTGGCAAATTATTTGTTTCATTATCCATAACCCTATATGATGAGGGATTAAATTTGATGCTCTGGAGCCTGGCAATGGGTTATTCCGTCCGGCACGCTCTGGAACCAGCAATACATAACTCATTCAAGGTTACTTTCCTTTAGGGGATTTAATTTATCATGGAAACATCGTCCACGGGACTGGAAATCAGTCCGACCAAAATGGATTTCAGAGCCTACTCCATATCCTGGAACCTCACCAAGAGATGCAACCTCAATTGCGATCATTGCTATCTGGACGCGGAATTCCGGGGCGGCCTGCGCACCGACGAATTGAACACCGAAGAGTGTTTCAGGGTCATCGACCAGATCGCCGAAGTCAATCCCAACGCCTTCCTGATTTTAACCGGCGGTGAGCCATTATTGCGCCCTGACATTTACGAGATCATCCGCTACGCGGCGGACAGAAAATTCATGGTCGTGCTGGGGACCAACGGCACTCTCATCAACCACGCCAACGCCTTGAAGATAAAAGAAGCAGGGGCCCACGGCGTCGGCATCAGCATCGACTCGATGGACGCGGGGAAACACGATAAGTTCCGAGGCGTGCAAAACTCCTGGGATCAATCCATGGAAGCCTTCAACGTGATGAACGAAGTCGGCATCGACTTCCTCATCCAAATGTCCGTTTCCGAAATGAACTATAAGGAAATCCCCGATGTGGTGGCCTTCGCCGAGAAGATCGGCGCGATCGCGTTCAACCTGTACTTCCTGGTATGCACCGGACGCGGACAGGGCAACACCGACATCTCGAACGCGGCTTACGAAGAAGCCCTGAAAATGCTCTACGATCAACAAATGAAATACAAGGGCCGGTTGATGATCAACTCGAAATGCGCCCCGCAATACAAACGCGTGGTCTATGAGAACGATCCCGATTCCGTCTACACCCGCACCTATTCTGGCGGCTGTCCGGCGGCCACGCATTACAGCCGGATTTCCCCCGAAGGCAACCTGACCCCCTGCCCTTTCATCGAGGAATCCGTAGGCAGTCTGAAAACCAACAGCTTCAAGGACCTTTGGGAAAACGCCCCGTTGATGGTGGAACTTCGCAACCGCAAAAACCTGGAAGGAAAATGCGGCGCCTGTGAATTCTCCGCCATGTGTTCCGGGTGTCGGGCACGCGCCTTTGCGGAAACAGGAAACTATATGGCAACAGACCCCTCCTGCGACTACGAACCGGGAGCCAACGGCGGCAAGGCGATCACCCTGAAAATTGAAGACACGCTTGGTTTGGAAGTGGAGTTTCAAGTCCAATGGACACCGGAAGCCAAAGGCAGGCTGGACCGCATCCCGTCCTTCGCTCGCGGCATGGTGGTCAAAGGCATCGAAAAGTTCGCCCAAGAACGGGGCATCGCCCTCATCGATGAAGCCGTCGTTAAAAAATCGCGCGAGGAAATGATCACCAAACGTGGCGCCATGTTCCCCTTCCTGAAAAA
>CAYPQH010000053.1:0-12363 GCA_964412825.1 uncultured Nitrospinaceae bacterium
TTTGCCAGTTCGGAAAATGGGTAGGCTTTGAACTCGCCCTCGATTTCCAGACCGATCACCCGCTCTTTGGGATGAAACGCCTTGTTTCGGTTCTGCACTCCAAACATCAATTGGGAACTTGTGTAATACCCCATATAAGGATCGCGGTCATAATCTCTGTTAAAACCTGTTTGCCGGGATAGAACCCATGTTTCGGGATGTTTTTTCTTCCATGCTCCCCAAGTGGTTTGGATGGACGAAAGTAATTTTAAGCGAGCGCCTGTCATCGGCCCTGTCACCGCTTCCCCCTTGATTTGCGACCACAGGCTGTCGGTCTTCCGATCGTAGAGCAACATGTCGCTTTGATAAAGCAAACCGGAAACTCCGAAGGTCAAATTCTTTCCGTTGATTTTTCCATCGAACACCATCCCGGTGCCGCATAAGGGGCAAAACGTGACCACCACCGCCTGAGTGCCAATGATGTCATTGACGATTTCATGCCAATTGAGAATTTTAATGGGATACGCTTTGGCCTGACCGTTTCTCGCCAACCCCAATACACGGTCCTCATCCTTCATAAAATGTTTGGCCGCTTTCACCGTTACGAATTTGGGTTGGCCAAGAGCTGGGATTCCATCCTTGGCCGGTCCCCCTGAAAAAATTTCATCCACAGGGATGCTGTGCCTGGAAAAATCAAAACCTGAAAGCAAGATCAGCGCCCATCCGACGAGAGCGATCTTCAAAAACATGGCTTTCGCTTTTTCATTCAGGCAAAACATGCTTTTCCTCTTTTTGGATATCCTCATCATAAAAAGAATCAAGCTTCCGGCTGAACGCCCAGGGCATCGGCAAACCGGTTGATGGCATTGAACAGGGAAGTGACCAAGGTCGCCTCCAAAATTTGTTCATGCGACCAGCCGATCTCTTTCAAACTTTCCACATCTGCGTCCGTAACTTTGTAGGCGTGGCGGGTGACTTTTCCCACATACGCAAGCAGACTTTTTTCGGCATCGGAAATATCCGCAGATTGCGGATCACTCACGATCTGTTCAGAAACTGCGGGGGAAACCCCGAACAGAGTCATGAAATGTGAGTGATGGCCTACGCAGTAATCACATTGATTGATTTTTGAGACGGTGGCCGCGATCATTTCTTTGACCGCACGGGTGAGCTTGGTATCGGCAAGCATCGTCCCTTTAACCATCTCGACATATAATTCCAGTCCCTTGGGCCAAATACTCAGCACCTTAAACACATTGGGCACCATTCCCAAGGAGTCTTTCAGTTCGTCATAAACTTTCTTGACACTGCCTTGGGCCTCGGCTTCGGGTATCGAATCTATTCTGAACATAGCTCTCCTTATTATTCTGATTATTTACATTTATGAGAGGTCGGAAATCTTCAGGATTCCTTACTTATTTTTTAGAAGAATTTTCAAGACCCCGTCAGGCGGGGATAGGAAGGATATTGTAAGATTGAGCCAGCCATAAACCCATCGCACGTCAATATTGGTTCCAGCGGCTACGCGGGTCAACAGTTCATTTCGTGGAAAAGCTCATCGAGCTTACCGGCAAAAACACCATGCAGCTCACTGCGAATTTTTTTGGAATCGTATTCCACCATGGCCCCACCGCTTTTCAAAAATTTCAACTGATTGTTCACTTTCAAACAAGCGGAACGGTGCCCCGGCGCGTCATTTTTTTGCGGCCTGAGTAGCATCAGGTCACAAAATTGAATCCCCGCCCGGACCGAGTCAGTCAATTGAGAATTGATGGCAAAGCCCCGGTTTTTTTTCAGATCTTCTGCAACCTCCAGGACCTTTTCGAATTTTATTTTGGCGGATGCGTAATTGCCATCCAAAACAAATTGCAGGGCCTGCATCATGGCGAGTTCTTTGTTGCCTTTAAAATCTGCATAAGGGGGATCACTGAAATATTCCGTCTCCAGTTCCTCCATAAACTCCTGGGCTTTGGAGCGGGATACGGAGGCCGACAATGGCTTTCCATTAGGAATTTTCGAATTATTCGGATTGAATTGTTCGGAAATATAAAACCAGGCCAGGGTTTTCAGGGCCAAAGGCCTAGAAGGCGCTTTTTCTCGAATGGCGCGTTCAATGTGGTCGAGCCCCACCTGACGCAAGTCTCGTCCTCTCTGCATGATAAAATTCCCCACCCCTCCAAGCCGGCTGTTTCCGTAACGATAAATCCCTAAGCCAAAATGGGCGTCTACCTGACTGGGGTCCAGGGAAAGGGCTTTCTCCAAGTGCGTGTCGGCAGAAAATCCATTGACCAACGCTTTAAAAAGATGACCCTCTCCGTATTCGAAGATACCGATATAACCCTCGGCTCCGCCCAAATATAAATTGGCCTGAGCCTGTTGGGAGAGGGTCAAACCAGGGGTGTCCAGAATTTCCTTGGCGAGTTCTTTGGCGCGGTTACTATGACGAATAAACCGATCGGCGATTGTCTTAATTTTATATCGGCTGGTGAAAGCCAGGGTGTGGCACAACTCTCCTAAAAGCCCGGAGAAATAAAAATTGTACTTCATCAATTCAATGCGGGTGTCCAGAGTATCTGGAGAACCTTCCAGCCTCTTTATGGCTTTTTCAAATACTTCAAACCACTTGTCAAATTCGTAGTACAACGAGTCTGTCAGCGCGCTTTGAATGATTTCATTGGCCGACATACCTTGCGTATTTATTTTTTCAGAAGAACTTTGAGCGCTCGACCCCACAGCGGATAATATCAGTAAAACCCCTGCCACCAGGCAATGCATCAGGATGCGGATGGGTTTTGAGGCCCCGCTTTCTTTCATGGTTTTTCCTCAATCAAAAAGACCATCAAACGCCCTCGTGGGCTAACATCTGGCGGACATGAGATAAGCGGAGGTTGTCGTCCAGCTTGACAAAAAGCTTCTCGGCTTTTTTAAGGTGAACAACGGCCTTGTCGGTATCGCCGGTTTTTTCCATGTATATATTTCCCAACATGAGATGTACTTCCGCGAAGTCGGGTTTGACAAGCACCACTTCCTGAAAAACTTCACAGGCTTCGGGATACCTCTCAAGCTCCATCAGCGTTAACCCTAAGTAAAAACTGGATTGCACCGAATTTGGACTGAGGGCAACAGCCTCTTGCAAATACGCCACCGCACTTTCATTATTTTCCGTCAATCGGGACACCATTCCAAGGTAATAATAGACCTGCGATTCTTTTTGTTTCAACCGCAACGCATCGATGAGTATGGTCAGCGCCTCGCCATAATCTCCCTGCTTGATATAGGATGCACCCAAAGCGGAATAGGCGTATATAAAATCCGGCTTGATTTTGATGACTTGCTTGAACACCCAGATCGCTTTATGGATCAACTCCACTCCCGAGTCTTCCAGACTCCCGTAGGCGATCCCTAAATTATAAAAAGCGTCCACGAAATTGGGTTGGTATTTGATCGCCATTTTGTATGCGTCTATGGCTCCCTGGTATCTTTCCAAATGCTGGAGCCGCAGTCCTTCCTTCAACCAATCGTCCGCCGCCTTGACACAATCGACAACCGTTTCCTCGGGTCGTCCAAGTTGATGCGCCAGAACCGCCCTTTGCAGATCGCCCTGGGCCAGGAACAGCTGTTCCGCCCGTTGCAGATATTTTTGCGCGCGTTTGGGGTTGCGCAATCTTTTAATATGAATGGAACCGAGTTCATATTGTGCCTCTGCAAAATCCGGAAGCAGATGGACCGCTTTTTTGAACGCATGCCGCGCCGCGATGTGGAGCCCATGTTCTAAGTAGGCATTCCCCAATAAACAACATCCATGAGCGATGGCCTGCTTCGATTGCTCTTCAGAGTTCCCATTTGATTTACCGTCAGACTTTCCCCGCTTCAACCTTTCGATGCTGAAAGGCAACCAGAAATCTGCAGTAGCAAAATCCGGGGCCAGAGGCACCCCGCGTTTAAATTCGGAAAAAGCCTTTTTTTCTTTTCCCTGAAGCCAGTAAGAAATTGCAAGATCGAAATAAACCTGGGGATAATCGGGGCGGATTTTCACGGCTTTTCGATAGCAGTCAATTTCCTCTTTATATTTTTGTGTGCAACCATACGCCAACCCCATGAGATGGAAGGCCGGATAACAATCGGGATTTTGCTGTAAAATCGTCTTGAAGGTTTCAATCGCCTGGGAAAAATTTCCCGCAAAAATTTGCTCCCCGCCCTGCTCAAAGGACTCCAAATCATCCCACGGATAAGGAAGCAAGTCGTAAATGGCTTCCATGATTCGGGTGTAAGACGATTTCGTCCCATGCAAAGCTTCGACCTTCTTCATCATATCCGGGTTCTTCTTGCGCAGTTCGTCGCCCAACAACGCAAGCGAGACATATCTCGATTGGGAGGAACCGGAACCCTGATGTTTCTTTACATTCTTAGGTTT
This sequence comes from uncultured Nitrospinaceae bacterium, assembly GCA_964412825.1. GTDB lineage: Bacteria > Nitrospinota > Nitrospinia > Nitrospinales > VA-1 > JADFGI01. The sequence continues at coordinate 4,394 of CAYPQH010000053.1, forward strand.
CAAAGCGCTTGCCTGATGATGAGTGGTTGCGACAAGTATAAATGTTTGTACTGGGGAATTAAAGAGGGAGGGGAAATTTTTCGCTTCAAACCGACTCCAGGTCGGTCCGGCGAAACAGATAATCACGGGTCTCCGGACGGCAAGGATTTTCAAACATTTGGGCAGTACTTCCGGATTCCCATATTCTTCCCTGATACAGAAAAATCAAATCATCCGCCACTCGTTTGGCCTGAGAGAGGTTATGGGTCACCAGAACAATCGTGTGCCGGGTTTTGAGCTGAGCGATCAACTCCTCGATGGCCAGAGAGGATTTAGGATCGAGGGAAGAGGTCGGCTCATCCATCAAGAGAATTTCAGGCTGGATGATGAGGGACCGGGCGATCGCCAATCGTTGCTGTTGTCCAAGCGACAATATCGAGGCGGGTTTGTGTAAACGGTCTTTGACTTCCTCCCACAAAAAAACTTCCCGCAAGGTTTGCTCGGCAATGCACGCAAAATCTTTCTTGAGTTGCGGACGAAGACGCTTCAAGGCAAAAATAACATTTTCATAAATACTTTTTGGAAACACGCAGGGGGATTGAAACACCATCCCGACTTTTCGCCTTAAATGATAAACGTCCGTGTTCTTTTCATAAATGTCATTGCCGCCCACCCGAATCCGGCCCTGAACATGAAACCCCAGAGTCCTGTCATTCATACGGCAAAGGGTGCGTAGAAGCGTGGACTTTCCCGATCCCGACGGACCGATGACCCCGGTCACAGATTTTTCAGCAATCAACAGGTCGAGCCCCTCAAGCACGGGTTTGCCATTATAGGAAATACTGGCTCCCTGCATTTCAATGACTGGCGGAAGTGAATTTTTTGTCATCGTTCCGACTCCATGCGCATCCTGCTTCTACAAAAAAAGGCGCCTGCTATCAAGATAAACGCCAGACTCAATAATACCAGACCGGCTCCCCAGGCATGCGCCACCGCTTCCGGATTCAGCGCTTCCTGAGCCAGCACCAGAATGTGCGTCTGCAATGTGGGAACCGGATCGGTCCAGGAACTGGGAAGTAAAATGCCTGAAAATGTCGTGGCGGTGAACATGATGGCGGCGGTTTCGCCCGCCGCCCTGGCCAACCCCAGAAGGACCCCCGTGATGATACCGAACAGACTCTGGGGAATGATGACCGCACGCACCATGGCTCCGGGGCTCAAGCCCAGAGCCAGCCCCTGATCCCGATACTTTTCTGGAAGCGCTTCGACCGCCTGCTGAAAACTCACTTGCAGGGTGGGCAGGATCATCACGGCCAAAATCAGCGTGCCGGAAAGCCAGGACACTCCCGCTTCCAGATACACTCCGAAAACCATATAGCCCACCAACCCGAAAAGAATCGTCGGCATGCCATTGAGCGAATAAAATAAATTTCTGAAAAATTTTTTGAGCCGGTCCGACTTTAAATATTCGGTCTGAAACAAAGCGGTCCCAAAAGCCACGGGCAGGCTGACCGCCACCGCGCCGGTCATTAAAATGAGAGTGCCTGCGGTTTGATATAAAATACCGCCTGAAGCCCCAAAGTTTGAGGACGGCTGGGTGAGAAACTCCCAATCGATGGCGGGAGCCCCCTTCCAAAATACAGCACCCAGGATCACCACCAAAATAAGCAGGGTCAGCAGAGTTAAAAACCCCAACACACCCTGCACAAATTTTTCCACCAGATGACCTTTGCTCATCGAACTCTTTTTAGAAAAATGTTTCCCATCAAGGTCAAACACATCACCATGAGAAAAAGGATCAACCCCAGAGCCATCAAAGCGCTCCACTGCTGGCCCGACCCGATCGCTTCCGCCGCTTCGCGTCCCAATTTGGACGCGATACTCTGAGCTGGTGCGAACAGGTCGTACCAGGGGTCGGCGATTTTATCGAGGCCACCAATGACCAGCATGACGGCGATGGTCTCTCCCATGGCGCGACCCAACCCTAAAAAAATAGCCCCCGCGATCCCCGGCAAAGCCGCAGGAACCACAGCGCTTTTGATCACCTGCAATTTTGTCAGGCCCAGACTGAGGGAGGTGTCACGGTATTGACCGGGAACTGCATTGAGAGCGTCCTCTGACAAAGTCAGGATGGTGGGAAGAATCATGATACCCAACAGCAGACCCGCGGTCAGAATTGTGTTGCCGTCGATCAGCCCAAAACTGTCTTTCACCCAGCCCGAAAGCAGGGCGATGCCCAGTAAACCATAAATGATTCCCGGAATCCCGGCGAAAAGTTCCATCATGGCTTTCACCCATAGGCGCTGATTCTGGGACAAATATTCAGAGGTGAACACCGCTCCACCGATTGCCAAAGGCAGAACCAATAAGAGCGCCACCCCCGTCACCATCAGAGACCCGTAAATCATGGGCAAAGCCCCATACACTTCCCCGGCCCACCAGTCCTGCCCAAGAAACAAACTCCATTTTTGCTCTGTCAGAATGGGGATGCTCTCAATGACCAGGAAGGAAAACAGCCCTGCGATACACAGGATAGAAATGAGAGTCATGGACGCGGCAAACAGGCGGAAGAGATCCATTTGGAATATTCGGGTCAATTGGAATGGACCGGAATATAACCGCTTGCGGCGACAATTTGTTGACCTTCGGGGCTCATGATAAAATCCAAGAACTCCCTGACCATTCCCTTGGGTTCTCCGGCAACGACCAAAACTAAATCACGCGCGATGGGAAACCGGTTCCTGCGGACATTTTCAAGCGTCGGTTCGATAACGTCACTGCCTTCACGAATCCCAACTCCCACCACTTCGTCGTTCATCCACGCAAAGGACAACATGCCAATGGCGGAATCGCTCTGGGCGATTTTTGTTTGCTCTTCATTATTCGATCCGGTGACCAGGCGCGTGCCGGGGGTGCGTGCATTTTCATTTCCGAATACATATTTCATGAAGACATGGCGCGTGCCTCGATGCCGTTCTTTATCGATCACCACAATTTCCCGATCAGGACCGCCCACTTCTTTCCAGTTTTTTATTTTTCCCAGATAAATACCACCTATCTGCTCCTTCGACAGCGCCTGAACCCCGGCGGCAAAAACTTCTTGAGAAACCACACAGGCCACCGCGTCGCGCCCCACCGAAAGAGTCTGCAATCCGGGGTTCTTAAACCGCTTGCGTTCCCGGGGCGTGATTTCCCTGGAGGCCATGCCGATATCCACCCGTCCACCGCCTGCGGATTGAATGCCCACACCCGATCCACCGCCATTGACTGTGATGGAAACCGCACCATTTTTTTTCGCAACAAATGTTTCGGCGGCACGAGTGACAATGGGAAGAACCGTGGTAGACCCCACCACGGTGATGCGCACGGCCGGTTTTTTTGCATGTCCAGCGGGCACATCCGCCACACCGGCCAACAGCCAAAGGGCCATAGCAGAACTAAAAATGGAGATGGATTTTTTCAATCTAGCATCCCAATGAGATTGTGAACTAAGTCTTTATTTTATATAGAAATAATCGGGCAGAGTCAAACGCGCCTGAACTCCCCTTGACCCTTCGATGCCCGTGTCTCAAGGGACAGGGTCATTCGGGCCCGTATCTATAGTCGGGTCAGATCAAATTACCTGACAAAATAATTCAGCCGGTTGACTATTACAGGAAGGAAGAATCGAGGGTATTGGATTGAGCCTGGATGGTTATTACAGAGGATTATTTCAGGGAAAAATATTTTATTTTTTCCAGAGCTCCCCAGGCAGACAGGGAGCCTTTTTCGGCGGCGCGATGAAACCAGAGCTTCGCGTTTTTGATATTTTTTTCGATGCCCCAACCCATTTTATACAAGACACCCAACGCATATTGCGCTTTAGTATTGCCCTGCTCCGCCGCTTGCCGGTACCAGTCGAACGCTTTTAAATAATCCTGGGAAGATACTCCCTGCCCCTGTTCGTACATGTTACCGAGTTGATATTGGGCTTCGGCATTGCCACCCTCCGCTGATTTCGAATACCAGGCAAACGCAGTTTTAAAATCCGGCGAGGGGCCAAGGTTGCACATCCTCCCCATATTCAGTAAAGCGTCGGGGTGCCCCTGTTCTGCGGCGCGGCGATACCAGTTCACCCCCTGTTTGATGCTCTTTTGCACTCCCTGGCCCGTTTCATACAAGACTCCCAATTGATTTTGAGCCTTTGCCACCCCTTCTCTAGCCGCTTTGCGCAACCATTTGACCGCCCGGGCGGGATCTTTGGATTCGCCATCCGCACCGCCTAGAAAATCCATTTCGGCCTGCATTTGAGAATCGCCTTTTTGGGCCGCTTTTCGATACCATTCGGCGGCCTTTTCATAGTCTTGAGCCACTCCCTTGCCCACGAAATACATCATTCCCAGGTTGTCCTGAGCCTCGACATCGCCCTGTTCCGCCGCTTTGGCGTACCACTTCACGGCCTGGGAAAAATCCTTGCACGCGCCTTCCCCATTTTCAAACATGTGACCCAGGTGATTTTGCGCCATTGCGTTGCCCTGCCCGGCGGCTTTTTCTATCCAGCAAAAGGCTTCCTGATGGTTTCGATTCACCCCTTTGCCTTCATAATAAATTTTTCCAAGAGCAAACTGGGCGAAGTCATGCCCCTGTTCGGCGGCCATTAGAAACCAGTAAACGGCCTGCACAAAATCTTTTTTAACGCCATCGCCGTTAATATACATTCTGCCCAAATCGTACTGGGCGATGATATTTTTTTGCGCGACCGCTTTTTGCAACCACATAAGAGACTCGCTAAAATCCTGATCCACTCCCCAACCGTGGTAACACATTTTTTCAAGATGGAGCTGGCCGGAATCGTCTCCCTGCTCCGCCGCCTTTCGATACCAGGTGGACGCTTGAGACAGGTCTTTCGCCACTCCCTTGCCACTTTCTAATAATTTACCCAGAAAAACCTGAGCTGAAGGAACGCCTTTAAGAGCGGCAGACTCGAACAGGGAACCCGCTTTTTCATAATCCTGAGTCATCCCCTCCCCCAGAAAACACAATACCCCCAGGTGATGCCGGGCCTCGGCATGCTCTTGCTCAGCGGCCTTTTCATACCACGTTTTAGCGTCCCTGAAATTCTGCCCGATTTCTTCCCCCCGATCACTCAAGCGCCCCAATGTAAACTGAGCTTCGGCATGACCGACCTCAGCCGCTTTGAGATACCAGGAAATGGCCTCACTAAAATCCTTGCGTTCAAAAAAGAAATTTCCCTTATGGAAACATTCTTCCGCATCGGGAGCGGCGCGATCATGAGATTTCTCTAAAAACTCCTGCGCTTCTTCGTGGCCCTGTTCCGCCGCTTTACACAACCAGGTCAGAGCTTTTTTGGAATCTTTGGCAACCCCTTCTCCCTCAAAATACATGACACCCAGTTTAAATTGCGCAAGATCCAGTCCCTTGATCGCCGCCTTGGAATACCAGCGCAACGCTTTGGAAAGATCCCGGTCCACGCCTTTTCCGTGTTCATAACGATCTCCCAGATTATATTGCGCCTCTTCATTTCCCCTTAAAGCCGCTTGCTGGAACCATTTTCCGGACAAGTCCAAATCTTCGGGAACGCCCTCGCCTTTTTCGTACAGGATGCCCAGCATGTTCTGGGCCACATCATTGCCCGATCTGGCCACTTCATAGAACCATTTCGCGGCTTCATGCGGCGCCCTCTCGACCCCTTTGCCAAAATACAACATTCTACCGAGATTGAATTGCGCCACCCGGTCACCCTGATCTGCGGCCTTTTTGTACCAGTGGAAACTCTGTTCATCGTCCTTGGAAACGCCCAATCCGTTTTCATACATGACGCCAAGAAACCCCTGACCGTTGGCGGAACCCTTCTCCGCCGCTTTACGGAACCATTTCACGGCTTCCTGGTCATTGCGCGTCACGCCAAGACCTTTGAAATAAACCATCCCCACATTGTATTGAGCCTGCGGCTTGCCCGATTCAGCGTCTTTGAACCAGCGGGCGGCCTCCTTAGAACTCAAGGTTTCAAGCGACCCGTCGTTATTTTTATAGACCAGATCGGTATCGGCCTCTTCGTTTCCTTTGGACAGAAAATCCAGTCCTTCGGGAGGAAGATTGGAGGGATGTAGAAATTTTTCGGGTGGGGGTCGGGATGAAGTTACTGAAATCGAGTCTTCACTCATATCGTTGCACGTCAATCTGGGGGATTATCAATCAAACTCTCCGGCCAAATCTCTCACTTTGGATTTGATCGAATTTATCTTTTCATCGACACTCGCGGCCATTTCCTCAAGTAAATCACGGCCATTATTTTCCGTAGAAGCCATTTTATTCATTAATTGATGCATTCCCGAATTTGTAATTTCGACCCATTCTTCTTCGATCCTGTGCAAACGTTTTTTTATCTGCCCCACCTGCCGAACGATTTTGACCAACTGCGCCCCCAAAGTTTCATTTTTTTCCGGATGATGTCCCGCTTCCCATTCCAAGAGAAGGGCATGAATCGCTTCTTCATCCAAACGATCGTAGGCAAGGTTCAATTTGGCCATCAGCTCATGACGGCGTTTTTTTTCCTTCTCGTCCGACGCCAGGTCCGGATGAATTTTTTTGGCCACCTGGCGAAACAGCTTCTTTAAATTTTCGCTGGGTTTAAAAACCTCGTTGTCAGGCAAATCCGAATCATCGTCGTCCGCGGCTTTTGCCGATCCCCGGGCACGCTCCCTCGCCGACTCTGCCCCGGCCCGAAACTCATCCGAACGCGGGTACATGCCACTGGCTAATTGCAGAATTTGCGCCTTGACCCCGTCGAGTTCGGTATATTTGACTCCCACCACCAGCTGGTAACGCCGTTCAAAAAGATGAAGCTCTCCTTTGAGGGTGGAAAGCTCCAGTTCTTTGTCCGCCAGATCCTGTTCCAGGACCGCCAGATCGCGCCGTTTGAGTTTGAGTTCCTCCTCTTCGATTGAAACAACAGGAAGGGTGGAGGAAGGTGAATGCGGCTTTTCGGGAATCGTTTTAGGGCTCAAAATAAGGTTGGAAGTTAATTGATAAGTCTCAGTAAAATCATGGCATTATAACATTCTCAATAATTAGATTTAAAGGTATTTTCTGCCTTGCACCGGAGATGAACCCCCAAATGAAACCCGATAAAATTTATATCGCAGAAGACTCCCCGTTTTTAACCACAGACACCCGTCAAAAACGCTGGGCCATTCCCTATTCCTTCGAATGTTTGAACGCCCGTATTGACACTCTTTTAGAAAACCATAAAGACGCCATCGCAGGAAAAACAATATTGGACGTCGGGTCACACATGGGAACCTTTGCCTATGCGGCGCACCGGATGGGAGCTCGATCGGTGCATGGCATCGATGTGGAAAAAAAAATGGTCGAAAAATGCCGGAAACTTTTCGAGGATCAAAATATTCCGGAGGCAGACTATCGTTTTGACGTTGAGAATGTGCTGCACTTTCTTGAATCGACCCCCGAAAACAGTTACGACACGGTGTTTTGTTTTGGGATGCTCTATTACACAGCGGAACCCTTTCGCCTGCTTAAATTGATGCAACGGGCCGCAAAAGAAACGATACTGCTCGACACTTTCACGGCGGGATACGCTGCCGTTCAGGGAAAAGACGCCGATGCGGTTTATCCCGGTATCAAGGACGAAACGCTGGACCTGCCCTTGATGATCGTCTCGTTGACCCGGCCCGAAAAAAAAGATTACCGCCTGCCGGAATCCTTCGACTATCGCGGCAAGGATCTCAGCATGATAACTTTGCCCACACGGGCTCTTTTTGAAATATGGTTTCAATCTCTGGGTCTAACGTATACCGAGCTCGACTGGTCGAAACACAGCACTCGTTCCTGTTCGTATCACGACCTCATCACTCCTGAGCAAAAGCAGGATTCGCACTGGGCGGATGTCTATTCCAGCGGCATCCGCGTGTCCTATCGCTTGTCCCCATATTGACGTACAGAAGATAAAATTTTCTCCAGACGTTTTTCCG
>CAYPQH010000053.1:12463-13576 GCA_964412825.1 uncultured Nitrospinaceae bacterium
ACCGCGATTTTGTCGTGCAGGTAAATATACAGCCACCGCTTGGCCGACTCCTTCACCACAAACAACGCAAAATCCTTGAACAACACGCCGGGGTGTTTTTTTTGTACGGTCTGATACAGCAACCGGGAAATTTTCACGAAACGACCCACCGGGTATTTTTTCAACCAGACGCCCAACTCGCTCTCGCGTAAAAAATCCATCGCGTCTTTGGCCAGCATGATATGGGAAACACGGATGTTCAGGAGTTTATTCAAAACCGGTTTATGGCGAATAGCGGCCACCTGATCCGACAGCCTGGACACTCCCATCATCAGATGATAAAGCTTGACCTCATAAAGCGGCTCCTGGGCCTCGGGGTAATAATGCCCGGCTAAATCCTTCACCAGATGAAAATATATTTCCTTCACCTGATCCCATTTCACCGAACTCATTTTGAACATCAAAGATTTTCTCGACTTATCGGCGATTTCCCGCGCGCCCGAAGTGAGTGTCGAGGGCATTTCCTCCTCGGGAATAGAACCCAACTCACTCAAGAGTTCATCCGCTTCCAGATCCGATTCCGAGGCACGGTCCGCGTACATCCGAATCGTCAGTTCACCGATGGTCAGGTACCACCGAAGCAATAATATTTTGAGAACAATGTCGTGAACGATGTAAGCCGTCATCTTGAACATCCAAAACGTCAGGTCCAGAAAGCGAATCAACAAATAAACCCATTGCAACAAAGCCGCCAGTTTATACCGGGCCACCGCCTGGCCCATTTTGGACCGTTGCCATTGTTCCTTTTTCTTCCACGCGCGCGACAAATAACGAACATGCCTTAAACGAAACTGGGTGAACGTGCGCACTCCCTTCATCTCGCTGAACACCACGATCCGGTTTTTCAATTCGAGAAAAGCCTCCAGCAGTCCGCCCAAGCGGACTTCGGCAAGTGGGTTCCTCGATTGCGGATGATAGACCCGGGCGATCGCCTCGGCCAAATGCTGGGTGCGTTCCGCGATCTTGAGATCGGGCTCCTCCAGAATCCATTTGGACCGCAAATTCTGGCAGTGTTCGATCACCGCTTGCAACGCCTTTTGTTTTTCGGGGTCTTTGGAATCCTGTTTTTGTTTT
>CAYPQH010000054.1:0-13546 GCA_964412825.1 uncultured Nitrospinaceae bacterium
AATCTTTATTCACCATCAACCAATGGCTGAGGAGAAATTGCAAGGCAAGTGAAAAAAACCAGACCAATGGCCCGTATCCCGGTTTGATGCGAGAATAGATCCAGGTCAGCAACAGGCCCAAAATGACCAGGTAGGCCATGTCAATGATTTGCACTGCATCGGGTTGGTGCAGGGAATTTTTGTGCAGAATATTGTCAATGACCGTGGCATGAATTTCCACCCCGGGGTAGTTTCGGTCAAAAGGCGTGATCTTGATATTTTCCAATCCAGGAGCAGTGGCCCCAATCAGGACAATTTTATCGCGCAAACTTCCCTCAGGAACCAGATTTTTTCGGTCATGGATGATATCGGTTACTGAGTAGTGGGGGAAAGTTCCACGATCTCCCATGAAATTGATTTGCATTTCCCCTGTGACGTTGGTGAATATTTCCAAGGGAAAGTCTCCGTCGACCAGAACATTTTTGACTCCAAACTCGTCCACGCGGAAAAGGAGAGTCCCATTGAGAAATTTTTCCAAAACTCGGATAGCCAGCGGCGGGAAAAAATAATCCTGAGCGTTTTCTTTATTATGATATTTGACGATGAGAGGCAATTTGCGGATGGACCCATCCGGTTCGACATCGATGCTGATGAAACCCGATTGCTTGACCGCCTTTGAAAGAATGGGAATATTGGATTCGACGGCATAAGCGGACCTGAAATCAACCGATGACAAATCCACCTTTTCGCTGGACTTGATGAATCCTACAAATTGCGAGGGTTTGATATTTTGAAAAAAACCATTTAAGGCGTTTTCTGAAAGATGGTCCAATCCTTCCTTGTTAAAATGGAAAAAATAACCCAGCACGGAACGGCTGGACTTTTCAAGGATCTCGGAAAATTGCGAGTCGTATTCCGCGTTTTTAATAAAACGTTCTACGGTCTGGAAGACCTCTGAACTGCCTTGGGTTTTGTCGATAAGTTCCCGTTGCAGTTTTTTCAGGCTTTCGATTCCCGAGCTTTCATCCGGCGAAGAAAATACCATATCAAAACCAATGACCTTGGCTTCCCGTTCCACAAGTTTTTCCATCAGACGGGTTAAATTTTTTCTCGGCCAAGGCCATCGCCCCAATTCGTCGATACTTTTTTCATCAATAGCGGCAATGACCACCTCTGGTCCAGGGGAAATGGGGCCGCGCCATTGGAAATGGGCATTCTGGAACATGAGTTCCAGCTGGTAGATGAAAGGCGGTTGCGCTCTATAAAGAAAAACCACCATCGTTGTAAAAATCAAGCCTAAGGCCCAGGGAGCGAATTTTTTCATCATCAATTAAGGAATTTTTAGAAATACCGATCGAAATTTCAATTGTATCATGCACCATTAAAATCTCTTAACTTGACATGGAAACTCAACACTTTAAAATAAATCGAAGATAATGAACAGCTTGCAAATATGGGGTTAAGAGGCCATTGACATGAGAAAAAATATTTTATTTTCGGCGTTCCAGTTTTGTTTCCAAATGTCGGTTTTCCTTATTTTTTGCCTCACTTTTCAAGCGGTTTCCATCCCGCCGGCGTTTTCCAAAGAGAAACCCAGGATCACCCGCGTGGAATTTATTAATCTAATGGCCAAGCACCAGCCGGCAAATCCGCTTTTTCCGCAAAACGCCGCAATGCTTTCTCCAGAAAAATTATACGATCAAACAGTCAAGCTATTGAAATTGCGGAATTTCATTATTTTGGAAGGAAAAGACCCCAAGGGCGCTCTAGAGGACATCGAATTTGTCACGGTGACTTACGCTTTTTCAGGAGCCCCTGCGGGTAAAGGCCTGCTTGAGCAAAAACTGTATTTGAAAAATGCGGGCATTGTTGTGTCCCCCGATATTGGTTTGGCCACCGCCGTCGAGGGCAAGGTGTTTCAATCCTCCGCCGGAGAGAGCTTAAAAAGGCAGACCCATCTGGCGTCGCCCGTTTTTTTAATGGATCAAATCGATACCAAGGCGAACTCCAAAGTGTCCTTTTCCTTTGACGACGCAAGTTCGATCTCCATTGGCGAGAATGCCGAGGTCAAGATCACCAAACATATATTTGATCCAAATAAAAATTTGCGTCAAACCGTGGTGGAAGTTTCACTGGGCGCAGTCCGATTTGCGGTGACCAAGGAAAGAAATAAGGACTCGACCTTCAAAGTGATCACACCTGCTGGAATTGCGGGTGTACGCGGGACGGAATTCGTCATCATGGTTGACCCGGATGGAAAGACCACTTTCGTGGGGTTGGAAGGTTCCATCGAAACCATTCCCTTTACCCCTGAAGGACAACCGGGGAAAGCTCAGATCATTTCCCAGGGGCAGAGTCAGGAGATATCGAAAAGCGGGCAAGCGTCTTCGGTGTCGAAGGCTCCCTTGGAGTTGCTGCAACAAGCCAGACAAAAAACCGACCTCAAGCCATCGATTTCTAAAGATCGTGGCATCACCCGGATGAAAGCGGAAATGGCGGCAAGAATCGCCAAAAGGGAACGATTGACAAATGAGGCGCAAAAAGAAATAGAGGCCGACAGCCTCGATGGAGATGAAAAATCCCTCAACCCCGGAGACGCAACGAATCTCCCTCAATCACCTCTAAAAGGGCAAGGTCGGCCAGAAAAACCGACCCAGCAAAATAAACCCGTCAGTTAAACTTGACCCGCCTGGTTTTGGGCTCAACGCCGTTTTTCTTCCCGATAAATGTTGCCGGAGTCACAGATTAATGTGACGCCATCCCTACGCCGATTGCATACGTTCCTATATAGTTTCTCCCAACCGAAACAGAATCATGCTTTCATAATACTGTAGTGGCCTCCTCAAACTGAGGTTATTGTGAGTCCGATATAGAAGTGGTTCAGAAGCCCCCTTGAAGGTCTACCGCGAAGTAACCTCCCTCCAAGTTCCGGTGTATTTTATTCAGGACCAGGCATTTCTTTCAACATCCGTAGCCGATCCAGATCTCAAGGGGGTTTTTCCTGAAATCAATACCCTAAAGGGGTCCGTTATCAAAACTTGTCTTCTCCCTTTACCTACGGTTCATTGGCGGGGGTGCCACACACCTCCCATTTCCGCTACAAATCCCCCTTAAGTGGCCGGTGGGCGGACCCTCATCATTTTAAAAACCACGTTCAAAAATAAGGACGCCTCTATAAATTGCTTTTGGCCATGAGCGGCCCTTATAAAATAAGGGCACGCGAGTTGCCTGAAAGAAATATATCGAATGATTAGAGGTCCCCATAAACCTTTTATCCTGAAGACTTTTGGGAATTATCCTGAATCTTTTACCGGGCGCTGGATATTTTACGGGATAAGTAGTATCGTAAGCCGTTCATCTGCCGCCCGTCAGGGACGATCACGGTTTCGGCAGGTTTTTTTGAGGCTGTTTTTTTCAATAACTGTTTTCAGGATGTCAGCGCATGAGTTTTTATGAAGAGGCCAAAGGGTATCTGGAAGAAATAAAAGCAGAAAACGAAAATTTCAGCAAGGCCGGAAATCGGGAAGAGGAAATAGAAGCTTTGAAGGAAATGATGGATGGATTCATGCGAGGCGCGCAACGCACTCGGGAGAAAATCGACCAATATAATGATCGCCGCTGGCAACGGTGAAAATACCACAGCCCCGCCGGTTTGCGACTCACGATGATGCATGGGGCAGACTCAGGAGAACTCCATGAAGGTTTTTCGGTATAGCAAAAAAAGGGGAGATTGCCGAGACTTTAATTGTTTGAGTAACTGGACTATTCGATATACTCAAGCGCTGTTTTTTTATGGGAATGAAAAATGAATACCGTTAAGAAATGTAAATTTGGCTTTATGATGGCCGTTTTATTGCTGATCTGTTTCCTGGCTGAAACCGTCTCAGCGATCCCTTTATTTGCGCGAAAATATAAGTTGAGTTGTGTCATGTGCCACACGGGTTTCCCGCAATTAAACAGTTTTGGTCAGAGTTTTGCCGGGAATGGCTATCAAATGCCTGAAGAAGATCCAAAAGATTATATTGAAGAAATTGAGGAAGGAAAACTTTTGCTCCACGAATATTTTCCTTTTGCCATCCGTGTCGATTCCTTCTACCGCTTGCGCAACGACGGAGCCGTAAAATTCGACCAGCAAGCGCCTTTTTCAGCCAAGATATTGACCAGCGGAATGTTGAAAAAGGACATTGCCTACTACTTCTATTTTTTCTTTGATGAACGTGGGGGAGTCACCGGGATAGAAGATGCTTTTCTTATTTTCAACAATATTATTAAAGACAAAAATATAGACATCCGGTTAGGACAATTTCAAATAACGGATTCCATGTACCCCCGAGAACAGAGGCTCACTTTTCAAGATTATTCTTATTACACGACCAGAGTCAGCGATAGTGGTTTCAATCTGGTTTATGACCGTGCCTCGGAGATCAGTTATAACTTTAATGCTACCGAGGACTTTGGGGTTGGGCTTTTAGCAGGTGTCGCCAACGGCAATGGAATCAACACCGCGAACAATGACAGAAATTTTGATTCGGATAATTTCAAGAATTTCTATGGAAGAGTCAATTTTAGTTACGGTAATCAAGGGATAGGGGTCTACGCTTATCATGGTCGGGAAAAGAATTCTGTAGAGGTGAAAAATAATTTTTTCCGCATTGGACCTGACTTTAATTTCACTCTGTTTGACGACTGGAACATCTGGGGAAGTTACCTGTATGGAGAAGATGATAACGGACTTTTTCAAACTGTGGGTTCGGGCAAAATCAAATCCTGGGGCGGTTTTACAGGGATAACCCACAGCCTCAATGACGACTGGCTACTCTCCCTTCTGCACAATTATGTGGAAGTCGATAGAAAACCCGACCTGGACGTTCATGTCGTTACCGCCAATCTGAGTTATTACCTGATGCGGAATTTAAAATTCATTTTTGAAGTGACCGGGGACCTTCAGGAGACCAGTCCAAGCCATCCTGAAAAAACACATACCGGAGAATTTGGCATTGTCTTCGCCTATTAGAAATGAGGCTTTTCCCCCGTCTATGCGCTAAATAAGGGCTCGTGTCCTTACTGTTGTTTGTTCTTCTAAAGAGAGAGAAATAGTGACGAACAAGTTTTCCTGTTTCTTCTTATCCCTGCTCGCTCAGACCTTCCTGCTTTCTGTTCTTGTTTTTCCTCCCGCCTTTGCCCAAAAGTCCACAACCCATGTGAGGAAGTATAGGGTAGAGATCCTTCCTTTAGAAAAGCAGATCCAGAAAGAATACCAGTTAAAATTAATACATCCCTATTCTTTCCGGCTCAGGACGATTCAAAAAAGCCTGGTTTCCCTGAAATTTAAAAAAAAAGATCTTTTTAATACTCAAGAGGGGCGAGTTTTCAGCAATGATTTGGTCAAGCGCCTGGCTCCCCTGATACAAAATAAATTTACCCAGGTCAATTCGAGTCAACGAGTTTCATTTAAGATCTCCGATGTGTCAGGGAAAGTTTATACACAGGGAGACACGTTTTTGACCTCCGAGGGTTTGCACTGGAGGTTCACTACATTGCGAGGCGTTAAATGGGGGATTGAGGACTTCAGCGTTTCAGGAGAACCCTGGGTTTTGGTGCTGAGAAAGGGGCAGGCTTATAAACAACGCTATTGGAGGGGATCGAAGAAAGTGGTGCAGGACATTGTAAGCTGGGTCATTTTTGAAAATGTTTTGCCCGTAGCCTCTCAAAAGTTGCCAGAACCGGCGCCAAATCTTTTAGACCCAAAAGACAAAAAATTTTCCACGAAACCTATAACTTCGGACATTAAGAAACGTTTGAATCTTCTAAAGCAGTTACGAAAGGAAAACGTTATTACTGAGGAGGAATATAGAAGCAAAAGACGGAAAATAATTGGTCAACTTTAGTAAAAGGAAGTCAGGCAATTTGCCGAGCGGCAACTCGCGCCCGGAGTCATGATGTGATCGCGCAATTTGGCAAGAAAATCAAGTCCCCACAGATGAACGTTGATTGGGTAAAATAAAAACAGGAGTAGCACAGGCTTTCCTGCCTGTACTACCACATGGATGTAAAGTAAAGCTCTCCCCTTTAAAACATTTGCAATGTTTTTAAATTAGGCAGGGTCGCGCTTTTTTCCAGAGAAAGGGCCGTGTCCACATCCACATTATTTTTCACCAGCACCAGGGTTTCCAGGTGGGTCAGATATTTGGACTGCACCAGGGCTTTGATTCCTTCAGGACCAATCTGGTTGTTGTAAAGGTCCAGACTTTTTAGATTGGATAACTTAGGCGAATTCGCGATGGCGATCGCGCCTTTGTCGGTGATTTGATTTGCGTCCAGATTGAGAAGCGTCAGGTGAGCCGCGTTGGGAGATTGAACGAGAGCAATGACTCCAAGGTCGCCCAGCTTGTTCCGGGTCAGCTTCAATTCTTTCAGGCGACGAAAATTAGGGGACTGAGCCAACATCCGCCCGCCCGCTTGAGAGAGATCATTCCCCCACAGGTTGAGTAACTCCACGTTCTTGAAGGTTGCGGATTCGGTGAGAATCTTTGCGCCTTCATCGCCCAGCTTATTCCCCTGCAACGCCAGTGAGACAACATTAGCCAATTCAGGCGAATTCGCCAGAATGGTCATCCCCTTGACGCCGATCTGGGATTTGTTGAGATTGATTTCTTTGCCATCCGGGCTGGTTCTTTCCTTGATATGCTTGGGGATATCCTTGGGCGGTCCCTTGTGCCTGCTGTAACCGTGATGTCCGCCGCCTTTTTTGCCTTTACCCATGTGTTTGCTGGCGTCATAAGCCTGGCCGGATTGGGCGAGAAATAGAATCGCGATTGCGGGCAAAGCCCATTTGAAAAAATTGCTCATCGATAAATTCTCCAGTTTAAGAATCACGGGCGCAACGAAACCCGATATAGTTTTGCGGTTGATAAGGAATGGCTTTGCCGCGTATAGCCGATCGCGCAAGATCCATATTAGAGTGCCAGGAACCGCCTTTGATCACTTTCAAGGAGGTTCCGTAGAGATCACTTTCCTGTTTGTTGCCGACATAAGGTTGATACCAGTCCGCTGTCCATTCCCAGACATTGCCGGCCAGGTCGTACACGCCAAAAGGGCTTTTGCTTTCTTCATAATCCCCGATGGGAGCAGTGTACCGGTTTTCATCTTCTAAGCCTCGGACATTGCTTTTAGTGTTGTCCGGTTCATTTCCCCAGGGATAATAACGGGCATCGGTGCCACGCGCCGCCTTCTCCCATTCCGCTTCCGTGGGAAGCCGTTTTCCCGCCCACTGGCAATAATCCGTGGCCTCCTGCCAGTCGATTCCGACGATAGGATGGCGCGGTTTATTGAACTTGGGCTCATCCATGAACTTGGGTTTACGGCCCGGAACCGCTTCCCTGAATTTTAGAAACTCGGCGTTGGTGACCTCGTGTTTGTCGATATAATATGCTTTGAGGTCGATCTTGTGGGCCGGGGTCTCATCCCGATACCATTCGAGGGAAGCTGAAAAAAATTTTTCCGCCACCCATTGAATGTCTTCTTCCGTGCTCCCCATAGTGAAAGGCCCTTGAGGAATGAGAACCATGCCTGGATTGGCACCGGCACCTTCAACCTCCGCCCGGATTGCTCCGGGAAAAAACGAAAAAAGAACTCCAAAAAAGAGAGTCATCATGCCAACCGCAATGTTTATTTTCATAATTTAAATCCGATAGTTATCTGGCGATCATTCCGGTTTTTCTGGCATATTCAAAAATATTTCCCGCCTCGATGATATCGATGACTTCGCCCAGAGATTTTAATTTGTATGATTTTCCGGATGTTTTGTTGGTCAGGGTTTCCGCTTTCAGGTCGATCAATACCGTGTCTCCGGTCTTGATTTCGTCCACCATCCGCGTCTCGGATTCAAAGGGAATGAAAAACCCGCCGTCCACCGAGTTCCGGTAAAAAATCCGTGCGAACGACTCGGCCACCACAGCCTGAATGCCGGCTATTTTAAGGCACGCCGGAGCGTGTTCGCGAGACGACCCGCAGCCGAAATTTTTTCCACCGATGAGGATCGTGTACTCGGATTCAAACTTGCCTTCATCCACAAAGGCATGCTTTCCGTCGGGCAGTCCGGCGCCCTCCTGTGGGACGCCTGAAAGGGCGAATTTTCCGTAGTTCTTTTTTTCTTCAGGATCGGTCAAACTGTACACCAGATGTTCCGCTGGGATGATCTGATCTGTGTCCACATCGTTGCCCAGGACATAAGCCTTGCCTTCTATTATTTTTTTCATGAATATTTATTCAAACCCATTCAGTTGTTAAGAAATTCTCTCGGATCGGTGATATGCCCGGTCAAAGCTGAGGCCGCCGCCGTGTAGGGAGACGAGAGATAGACCTGAGATTGTTTGGACCCCATTCTTCCGGGGAAATTCCGGTTGGTGGTCGAGATCACCACTTCATTGGAATTGGCTCGGCCAAAAGTATCTTTGGGGCCGCCCAGACACGCCGCGCAGGAGGGTTCGCCCAGCAACGCGCCGGCATTTTTAAAAATATCGGCAAGGGATTCACCCTCTATTTTGGTTTTATAGAGATCTTCTTCCACTTCCCGTGTGGCGGGCACGATGAAGGTGTCGATCGCGACTTTCTTGCCTTTGAGCAGTTTGGCCGCCGCGATAAAATCGGTCAGCTTGCCACCGGTGCAGGAGCCGATATAAGAGCGGTCCAACTTGACATCGGTGCATTCGGTCACGGGCGCTTTATTGTCCGGCGAATGCGGCTTGGCCACCATGGGCGTCATCTGGTCGGCGTTGTATGTTTTCTTGTAATAATAATTCGCGTCCTGGTCAGAATGATAAATGGTGTGCGGCTTGTCGGTCCGGTCCTTCAAATATTCAAGCGTCACCTCATCGGCTTCGATCACCGCGTTTTTCCCGCCGGCTTCAATGGCCATGTTGCAGAGCGTCATGCGTTCTTCCATGGAAAACTTGTAAACCGCATCGCCCGCCCATTCCATCGTGCGGTAGGTGGCTCCAGCCACGCCGATATCGCCGATCACCTGAAGCAGAATGTCCTTCGCCATGATGTAGGGGGGAAAGGTGCCGGTGAACTCAAAGCGCATGGTTTCTGGAACTTTGACCCAGATTTTACCGGTTCCCAGAATGAACGCGGCGTCGGTATTACCGATGCCGGTCGAAAACATGCCAAACGCCCCGGACGTGCAGGTGTGGGAATCGGTTCCAAACAAAACCTCGCCGGGGCGGTTGTGCCCTTCCTGCGCCAGAGCGATATGACACACGCCTTTGTAGTTGTCCGTGCCCACATCGTAATAATAGGGAAGGTCCTGCTCCTTGACGAAATCCCGGAGGATGTCGATGTTGCGATTGGCGTGTTTGTCCGCAGTGAATACATAATGATCCGGGATGATGACCACTTTCTCACGGTCCCAGACTTTGGCGTTTTGACCGAATTGTTCTTTGAAGATGCCGATGGTTCCAGGCCCGCAAACATCGTGGGTCATCAGCACATCCACATCCACCCAGATGTTATCTCCGGGAGCGACCGATTCTTTTCCCGCGTGAGCCGCTAAAATTTTTTCCGTCACCGTCATTGCCATCAATAACTCTCCTGTTTATCGGCCTGCTACCGCTGAGCCGTCGTATATCGTGTCTAATTTGTTAAAAAATAAGGTTTTGACATCGGGCTACCCAAAATGGCAGTCGATGGCTTCAGTTATGTTCCTGATCTTCCGTTAAGCATATAAAATACCATTTTCTGATGCCGGTACGAACAAAAAATTAATAATTTATACCTTTTAGCCCGCCCCATGCTCACACTAGTCCTGGACACCCTCAACCGCTTGTTTTATAAGATTCCAGCCAAGCCGCGCAATGTCCAGATCGAGGTCACCAACCGTTGCAATATGGACTGCTCCATGTGCCCGAGGGAGGATCTGGAGATCGAACTGGAGCATATGGACTGGGACAAGTTCCTCATTGTGATCGATCAATTGCGGTCCGGAGAAGACATCACGCTGACCGGATGGGGTGAGCCTTTTCTGCATCCGAGAATATTCGACATGATTTCAGCCTGCAAAGAACGTGGGCACAAGGTCATGATCACGTCCAACGGACTGTTCACCAAACCTTCCGTGATCGAACAGATTCTGGGTTCCGGTCTGGACGTCCTGACATTTTCCATCGACAGTGTTGAGACAAGCGACAACGTTCCATTGGGTCACAACAACAACTCGGTTTATGAAAATATTGAAGGGGTGGCGGCTCTTAGAGAAAACGGGTCGCTTTCTTTGCGCCTGCAATCGACGTTACATGCGGACGGAGAAAATGATTTATACGATGTGATCCGCTACGCCGCGAAAATAGGATGCGAAGTGGTGAACGTGGGCCGTCTGGATAGAAAATACGCCCCGGATTTGAAACGCCCCAATTTGCTTGAAGAAGAGCGCATTTTTAAGGAAGCGGATCGAATCGCCCGGATAGTCGGTGTGCAACTGGATTGGATTCAGTATTCCGTGTCCAGGGGCGTCACGCGGTTTGTTTACAAACTGTTGCGCAAGAAATTACATCGGTCGGGAAAATATTGTCTGAAGACATTTGACAACGCTTACGTCAGTCGGGAAGGAAACGTCACGCCCTGCTGTCTGTTGCCTGAGGCAAAAATGGGCAACATGCTCGATCAAAGTCTGCCGGATATATGGAAAAGTAAAGGGTTCAACCTGTTCCGTGAAAACTACCGGGATGCCTGCGGGTCCTGCGATTTATGGACCATAGCCCAGGTGGACATAAAAGAGAAATATTCAAACCCTGCCCAGAATACTATGCCCGGTGCGGGCCATTCCCCCCTCCATGAAAAAGTAGAAGTTTAGCGCAAAGGCTCGAACCCCAGCCAGAAATTTTATTTACTGTGAAGTGAGTTTCTCGGAATAATGCAACCGATGAAGGGCTCAGTCGGGGATTATCAAGTTTAATTTTCCCAGCTGTTCTTCGGCTTTTTTCAAACGCATCCACTGCCCGATTTGTACTCCCAGACTGGTCATCAACCGAATATACGAGGAATCTGGCAGGCACTGTTGGCGGGTGAATATTTCGATCACTCCCACGAATTGATTATTAGAGAAAATTGGGAAACCGAATCCGGTCTTCATGCGCAGGTTTATAGCGAAGGGAGCTCTGGGAAAATTTTTATCGATACGTACATCGGGAATCCAGGAAGGCTCCAGTTTTTCCCACACCCGTCCAGGCAACCCCGTGCCTTTTTTAAAGGCTCTTTGAAACGAGATTTTTTTGAATTCTTTTAAGGCCGTATTTTCATTTAGGCATTCGGCATTCCAGGCATAACGACAATGAAGTTCTTCCGATTGCGAATTTTTTTCCCAGTAGTGACTGATCTCCCATTTCATGAACCACCCTATAACTTCCAGGATTCTGGGAATCGTTTTTTCCAGAGAAAGGCCGTCTAAAAAAATCTGGGTCAATTCATACTGCAATTGACTTTGGGCCTCTGCGTTTTTGCGTTCGGTGATATCGTTGAAAGTGACCACCGCACCAATGAGCTTTTCGTTTTCATGGATAGGGGTGCTGACAAACTCGACCGGAAAAGGGGTTCCGTCTTTTCGCCAGAATACATCTTCAGATTCCCGATACTCCATGCCATCATTAAATGCGGCACAAAAATGGCAATCTTCACGTGGGAAAGGCAGTCCATCCTGTTTGAAATGATGGATGATGCCATGTTGAGGCTTGCCAAGGAGTTCTTTTTCTGTGTACCCCAGCATTTTTTCAGCGGCAGGATTGGCAAAAGTCGTGTTTCCTTCCAAATCCAGACCATAAATTCCTTCTCCTACGGAATTCAGGATCAATGCCCTTTGTCGAGTGGCCTGCAGGAGTTGTTCTTCCGCCCGTTCTCTTTCTTCGGTCAACCTTAGGTTTTCCTTGGCCAGGCCCATGGCTTTTTGGAAAATGTCGGTTTCAGGTTGTGTTTCAGCGTCTAGTGTCATCTTTTCGCCAGATAATTGGTTGAGGGGGGATCATTTTTCAACGTTTAATAAGTGGAATTACAATTAGAACAGCAATTTCCCTGCCAAAACTGGCGTGAGCATGTAATGTGCGGAATTACAGGATGTTTGTCCATCAGGCTCGATTTGCTTTCTACGAGGTTTATGAGTTCTAATACACTTGCACAGTAAGCTATACATTATTGCTACGAAATGCGGCAAACCCCTGAAAAAAAAGAGATTCATGTCGAACCGGTTTGCCGATCCCTCCCGTTATTTAATTGCAAGAATTTCATGTATATTGTAGGTTACTCACCATCTGGAAGAGATTGTCTTAACAGACGAAACACCCTCTTTCCCCTGGCCGTACCGGACACTGAAATCACCCTCTGGAAATAGAATCAAAAAAATGCGGGAAACCGAAGAAACCCCACAGATCATCATCGACCGCAGACCGCTGTGGATTGTCCTGTTAGACAGAATGCGGCGACCCCTGTTGCTTGCGTCCTTCTTCATCGTTTTCATGATCCTGCTGAATTTGGAGGGACCTGCTGACCTTTCCCTCCAGGGGTATAAAGTCCTGTGTGTGTTTTTTCTATGTGTGAGCCTTTGGGCCACCAATCTCATTCCGTTGTCGATCACCAGCCTTCTGGCCATCGCCCTGATTCCCTTGCTGGGGATCATGGAGGCTTCCAAAGCTTATTCATTTTTCGGCAACAAAGCGGTTTTCTTTATTTTGGGAATTTTCATTTTGTCTGCCGCAATGATTGGTTCGGGCCTCAGCGGTCGGCTTTCCACTTGGGTGATGAGAAACTTTGGAAATTCGCCCAGGACCCTCATTTCATCGATTTACTTTTTCGGGGCGTTATTGTCCTGCTTCATGTCGGAGCACGCGGTCGCGGCCATGATGTTTCCCATTCTGATCGAGATTGTCACTGCGCTGAAATTGAAAAAAGGAGAATCGGTTTTCGCCAAGGCGTTGTTTTTTTCCATGGCCTGGGGGTGCATCATCGGCGGGGCCATGACGGTTCTTGGAGGGGGGCGGGTTCCGCTGGCGGTCGAGATTCTTGAAAAAGTAACCGATGGGGCAAGCACCATTGGCATTCTGGAATACACCTTCTTTAGTTTTCCTCTGGTCTTGTTATTGCTGGGCGCGGGATGGGGGGTCCTGCTCATCATGTTTCCGTCGGACCTCGATGACATTGAACCCGCGCGAAAAATCATCATGGAAAAATCCCAGGCTCAGGGTGCGATCACTTTCCAGGAAAGAGGCATTGCTCTGGTCATGGGGCTCACCATTTTTACCTGGTTCGGTTATGGCGATACATTGGGCATCGCCAACATTGCGATCATTTCCCTGGTCCTGCTTTTTTCATTCAACCTCATCAATTGGAAACTGGTCGAGCCGCATATCAACTGGGCCATCATATTGATGTACGGCGGCGCCATTTGTCTGGGTGAAGTCATGGCCACATCCGGGGCCGCGTTGTGGTTGTCGCAATCCATATTTTCCGGGACGGTGCAATCGCCGACGCTGTTTTTGATATTGATCGCCGCCCTTTCTCTGCTGTTCACAACGTTCATGAGCAA
>CAYPQH010000055.1:0-2779 GCA_964412825.1 uncultured Nitrospinaceae bacterium
CTCATTTTCCACGTCTGGATTGCCAGCAGATACGCGTTGCCAAAAATCAGCACGACGTACAGCCCCAGCTCTAAATTATCAAAGAGGGAAAAAATCACCAGAATCATATTATTGGTGCAAAGACACAACGGGCTGACCCAGGCCAAAAACAACTTGTCCCGATACCAGGCTTTTTGATCGGCGGATTCATTTTTGATCCCGGCCAGTCGTTGACTGCCCCGGTCAAACATTTCGACTGCCCGGTCCTGCCATCCATACAGATATCCATGCACGCGTTGCAAAAATAACGCGCCTTTCAGAGGTTCTTCACGATCTTTATCGGTGATATCCTCGCTCACCCGGTTCATCTGATAAGTCCCGACCCGCGAGGTGTATTGAACCAGATAAAATACAAAATAGGTGCATTGCAACAAACCGCTCAAGAGAGCGAAAAACCCGACCGCCCAGACCGTCGTGTCCCCCGTTTCCTGAACCAGCCGGAAGGTGATCGCCCCGTAAACGGCAACCGTCACCACAAAATCGGTGAACGAGTCGAGAAACCGCCCGACACGGGAAACCTCGCCACGCACGCGGGCCAGGTTGCCATCCACATTGTCGAGAAAAATTTTTCCGTAAAAACACAACGCCGCCCAAACCAGGGCGTTGGCCGTCCCGGACAAATAAAACCCCGCCGCCAGAAGGCCCATCAGAAGAGACAACCAGGTGATTTGGTTCGCCGTTACGGGCAAAGGATATAAAACGCGGATCACCCCGCGATTGAAAAAATACCAGATGGTATTGAAATCGAAAAACCGGTCGCCGGGCGGCAACTTGTGCATTTTTTCAATATCGAAAGACATGATTCAAAATGGAACGTGCGACCAGCGTAGCGCTGAACCCAGAGTTGGCGTGCGACCCGCGTGCCGCTGGACCAAATGTTGAAGAATCATTAGTTTCCCTTTAACTCAGAGAATTTCGGTCTGCGGTCTGCTTTTTCCGGTCTTTAACAAAGACCGCAAATTTTGCAGGTGGCGGTGTCGCAAATGGGCGTGTGTTTTTGCCGAAGTCCTCGTTGGTAATCCTGCCACAGGAAATGGTTTTTGTAGCCGTGGTCGACAATGTCCCAGGGCAAACTGTCATCACGCCCGAACTGGCGATAGACCATGTTATCGACCTGATCACGATATTCGCCAAGAGCCGCTTTTGAATCGTGATGATTCCCCAGATAGGTTTTGAAAAAACTCAGGAGACGCCGGTCCCCACGCGAAAGATAGGTTTGCAGATACGCCTCGTTGGGCGATCCGAAACTCATCTTGAGATGCGGGATTTTCCCCAGAGCCTTGCGCACTTTCATGAATTTTTTCTTCAGACTCTTCACCCGTTCCATAGGATGCCATTGAAACGGCGTGCCTGGCTTGGGAATCAACGGACTGAGACCAATGGTCACATTGCCGATATGGCCGCGTTTTCGGCAAGCTTCCACATAGACGTCCATGACGTTTTCAACCAGAGTGATGAACTGATCGATGTCTTCGTCTTCTTCTCCCGGCAGGCCGATGATGGAATAAATTTTCAGATGCAGGATGCCCTTTTCCGTCAGAAATTTGCACTTTTCAATGATGAAGGCATCGGTGGCGGCTTTGTTGACCACGTCGCGCATCCTTTCAGAGGGCGCGTCGACGGCTATCGTCAAAGTTTTTTGTCCACTTTGCAAAATCAAATCCACCAGTTCATCGTTGAGGGTTTCCATTCTCAAGGAAGAAAAAGAAAGCTTTTTACCCTCTGCCGTGATGCGCTTCGCCAAACCGATCAGATCGGGGTGATCCGTCACCGAAGGCCCCACAAGGCCAATGGTCGAGGCCGAATGCTCGGCTTTTGCCAGATTGTTGGTAAGCGACTCATAGGTCAGGTCCAGATCCGGCAGTCGGGGGGGGCGATAAATAAAACCCGCCGTACAGAACCGGCAAGCCCAGATACACCCACGGGTCACTTCCATCAGGGCCATATCCTTAAAGGTCGAGGGCCCGTCGTGAATTTCCGAGTGCGTGCACAGGTCTTCGGTCTTCGTGGTCCAATGCCGCTCGATGCGCAAAGGCAATTCCGCTTCCACCTGAAACCCTGCAAATTCGTCATTTGTGTATTCGGGATGATAAAACCTGGGCACATAAATTCCGGGCAGATTAGCCGTAGCTTTCAGGAGTTCGCGTGGATCATCCCACTCTGTCTTTAGATAGAGCTCGAAAAAATTTCCCGCCAGCCCCTCGCCTTCGCCAATGAAAAAAACATCGACAATGTCTGCCAAAGGTTCAGGATTAATGAATATCGCCGATCCCCCCGCCAGAATTAAGGGATGACCGTCTCCCCGGTGCTGGCTTTCCAGCGGAATGCCAAAATACTTCAACAGGGCCGCCACATGCAGGTAATCCGGCTCAAAGGAGATGGAAAAAGCGATCATGTCGAAATCCTGAGGGCGCAATTCCATCTGATGAGACAACAATTCTTTCGGTGGAAGACTTTCAACCTCCGGCTTCCAATCCATTGGCAAACTGAAACGGTCGCAATCCACCCCGTCGATCTGGTTCAAAAGAGAATGCACTCTCTGAAACCCCAGATTGTCCAGGGCGACATCGGCGGTGTTCGGATACACCAAAAGCACCTTCAACGGTCGTATGAGGGTCTCATTATTTATGGGGTAGGGAATGGTTTTGACAGCGGTCATTATTTCTGGGTTATAAAAACGGCCCAGCCGTACCTGAAAATAGGGTAACCTTCGGGACCGGGCCTCTCTAGGGGCATTAAA
>CAYPQH010000055.1:2879-13425 GCA_964412825.1 uncultured Nitrospinaceae bacterium
AGGGGCATTAAAAATTTCTTCATTTAGTTTATAATTGTGCCCGATAATGATACCGCAAATTGCAAAATAGAACCACGATCCCTTAATAAATAGACTCAAATAGACAAAATGGACTCCCAGGACGCCCAAAAACGCATGCAGGCTTATCTGCAAAAAATCGCCACCGGGCCAAAAATGAGCAAAGATCTGACCGAAGATGAGGCCCGGGACGCCCTCGCATCAATTTTAAACGGTTCTGTCTCTCCAGTGCGTGCGGGGATTTTCCTCATTGCCGCCCGCATGAAGCTGGAGACGGTCGCTGAAAATATCGGCTATTGGAAGGCTCTCGATCACACCACGATCAAGCGCGAAGTCCCATTTGACAAGATTCTGCAAATCGCCGACCCGTTCGACGGGTTCAACCGGGTGCCGTATTTCGGTTTTTTTACCTTGCCCGTCCTGGCCATGATGGGCCTTCCGGCTTATGGACATTCGACTGAGTCGTTGCCACCCAAATTCGGCATCACATTTGAGGACCTGCTCGCCAAACATTATGGCGTGAATGCAAACGACAACTTTGAAACCCGGCTGGCACTTCTAAAAAAATACCAGTTTGGCACTCTCTCGACCCAACACACTCACCCTCCGCTGGAAGCTTTAAGAGACATGCGAGTGGAGATCGTGAAACGCCCCATGCTGGCGACGCTTGAAAAAATGCTGCAACCAATCGTAGCCAAGGCCGGAGGAAATTTTCTGGCCACCGGATATTTTCACCGCGGTTATGAAGTTTCCATGCTGGCAATCGCCCGACTGAGCGGTTTCGATAAAACCATCGTCGGAAATGGCTCGGAAGGAACCACGTTTTTTGGCGTCCACAAAGAGGCCAGAGTGTTCATCGACTCAGGCGAGAACGATCCGGTTGAAAAGAAACTGGCGTCACAAAATATGTTTTCTAAAAAAACTCACGACCAGATCCAGGGAGCGTACCGGGACTTGAAGTCAGAAAAATCCACCCTTGAGTTTTTATCTCAGTGGGGAGAAGCAGCGCTCAAGAGCAATCAGGGCCCGGCGGCGCCACTCATTGCCTGTCACGCAGGCACACTCGCTCATCTTTTGGGGTTTTTTTCAACCCCGCAGGAAGGATTCGATACGGCAAGCGATTTTTTAAGGTGCGGAAGATGTCATCCCCGGTTGATGGGGTATCTCGACGATATTCGGTGACGATTGCAGCAAACAAAAAAACAGGGTCCACGAACTCAATCGTGAACCCTGTATACGGTCAAATAAAATGGCGGGGTCGACGAGATTCGAACTCGCGACCTCCGGCGTGACAGGCCGGCGTTCTAACCAACTGAACTACGACCCCGCAATCTTATTCAATGTAAATTTTTAAACTGCACTTTCCCTTGTGTAAAAACCGTCAGTAAGCTCGCCTTCCATAAAATAAAACTTTAGAGAAAACTTGTACACAAGAAAAAAATTTTAAATAAACAAAAACAATTTTAAATTTCTCTTCAATTCAATTTTTCCTCCGATGGAGGAGAAAAAGGAGAAAACCCGTCGTAAGTTAACTTTGGGTCCGGCATTACGGTGGTGGGCGAAACAGGGCTCGAACCTGTGACCCCCGGCTTGTAAGGCCGGTGCTCTCCCAGCTGAGCTATTCGCCCTTATATCTATCCTCACGCACACAAAACCTAAAACCGAATTTGGGAGTATAGTAATGCGTGTTTTCCCTGTCAAGAAAATTCATTTGCCAGTTATATTCCCAGCAGTAAACCGTTGGGAATATCGGAAGTCGATTATAAATGATTGACACTTAATTTCCATCATTATATTATGCGTTTTTGAGAAAAAAATTTTCACAATCCTGCACTGGTTCCAGTTCTTTTTTAAGGCTTTCACGCTTTCTTCCTCGAGCGACGAAAAAAATATGCGAAGACAAATTTTATCCTTTCTGGATACCCTTCCGGTCAAGGAACTTTTAAGGTTTCGGGGAGTTCTGAACAAACTCATCGAAAAGAAACTGCAAAAAGAGTCTGAAAGAAGAAAAAGCCAGCGCGCCAGGGTGAAGATTTCCGCAACCGCGAATATTGAGAGGGAAACGGAGTTTTTTCATAAAGAACATAAACTAACCATTCACGATGTGTCCACCAACGGCTTGCTGTTCACCACAGAGGCTCCCGTTATCAACAACGATATTCTGAGGGTCACATTTCGTTCTCCTAACAACGGTCAACAGAAAAATATCAATTGTCAGGCGGTGCGTGTCAAAGAAACCAATCAAAATTCTTATTGGGAATACAAGGTCGGCGCCAAGGCCGTGGACCACCAAACAGTCCGCGCCTATCGAGAAATGCTTAAAAACCGTGGACGATTTTAAAAATACCTAATAACACGAATAATAAGCTTGGCATGACCATGAACCTGGCCTTTTAGATGCCAGGGAACGACAACAGCAAACGCGGTAACTCTCATTTAGAAAAAAGTTTTCATTTAAAAACCGTGGCAAGCCACGGGGTATAAAATCCCCTTGTGGGAATCAATCCCGGTCATCAACAATTCTCACCAGGCCGGAAATCCGAACACCTACATCAATATTTCATGGCCCTATCCAACATCTTTTCGCACTCCATCGAATTAATAAGCAACGTCACCGATGCTTATGCGGCGGTTTTATATTCTGCGAACAATGAAAAAAAAACGTATCACTTGAAAGAATATTTTTCTCTCAGCCCCAACCTGAAACCACCCACCACATTTCCCTTTGGCGAAGACCCTGTCAGTAAAACGTGCGTTAGCGGTAAACCCATGGTTCTGGATTATTTCAATCCCGAAGCGGCTAAAATAAAAATATTTAAAAAAATAGCGGATTTGAAAAGTTTTCTGCTTGTCCCGGTCATCCATGATGAACTGGAAGGTGTATTGGTGATCGCCACAAAAGAAGCGTATGGCTTCCCCCCAAAATTACAAAAAATTGTCACCGGACTGGCTGAGCAGATCGCCTTGAACCTGTTCCAGGAAAAAAAATCAATCGGCTCATCCGAAAAAGCGGACCCGACCCTCAAGGAAATAAACAGCTACCTCCGGTTCCTTGCCGAATCACCAGACAAGGACACATTAGCCAAACACCTGATCGAGATACCCGCATCCATCCTGAAGTGCGATGCCATTGCTATCATCCGGTTCGAGGGAAAAGGACCGGGAAAAGTTTGGGAGCATCGGGGGTTCACCGAAGGCTCCTCGCTACATAATCTGATACAGGGAACGGGAATTGCCGGAGCCTGCGCCAAGAGCCGCGTGCCTATTATTCATACCCACTTTGAAAACACTTTGATGGCTTTATTTTCTTCCAACGAAAAACCGGGTGCCATAAAATCGGCTGTCGCCGCCCCGCTCCTGCACGGTAAGCGCTTGTTTGGGGTGCTGGCCGCAGGGTCATTGGCAATGAATGGATTGTCCCAGTTTGACCTCGATAAATTGACTCTGATCGCCTCGGGAGCGGCTTCTTCCCTGATCCTTATCGAAACAAAGAATCAACAGGAAAATGAAAAAAACCGGGACCCGATCACTGGAATTTATAATCACCGATTTTTAATCAACTATCACCGGACGGTCTCCCAAAAAATTTTTGACGGCACCTCTCCGGTCTTTTTTTTGACAGTTCAATTGACCAATTTACCGTCCCTGTACGAATCCCATGGAGTTCGAAGCGGCGACTTCATTTTACGAGGTCTGGTCTCTCTAATTTCCAAACAAGTGCCCTCCCCCAGAAACATCTTTAAATATTCCGACAACTCTCTTCTGATCATGATTTTAAAAAGGGACCGAGCGGAAGTGGACGCCATCGAATCTCGATTAAAAAACCTGTTCAATGACAACCCTCTTTCAGTCAATGAAATTTCCATACAATTAAAAACCACATGGGGCCTTTCTTCTTACCCTGAAGAAGGCGAAGACCTGCATGACCTTATCGGCCTGTCCTGGGCCAGAACAGCCCAACCTTTGAAAGTGACTTCATAATTGTGAATTTTCTAAATAAAATTTTTGGCTGGTTTTCCGCCGACTTGGCCATGGATCTTGGAACGGCCAACACCTTGGTGTACACCAAGGGAAAAGGCATTGTTCTCAATGAACCCTCGGTCGTCACCGTGAACACCAATGGACGTGGAGTGGAAGCGGTGGGCATGGAGGCAAAGCGGATGTACGGACGAACACATTCCCAGCTCGAGGCCATCCGGCCCATGAAAGACGGGGTGATCGCCGACTTTGACGTCACCAACGCGATGATCAATTACTTCATAAAAAAAGTGCTGAAAAATCAGCGCTTCGTCCGGCCAAGAATGGTCATAGGCATCCCCACCTGTATCACCCAGGTCGAGAAAAAAGCAGTGATCGACGCCGCCATCATGGCGGGAGTCCGTGAGGTCCATCTGGTGGAAGAACCCATGGCCGCCGCCATCGGTGTAGGCATCCCCGCCCATAAACCGGAAGGAAATATGGTGATCGACATCGGCGGAGGCACCACAGATGTGGCGGTGATTTGCCTTTCGGCCATCGCTTACGGGGAATCGATCCGCCTGGCCGGAGACGAAATTGATGAGGCGATAGTGCGTTATATGAGAATTGCCCATCACCTGAATATCGGCGTGTTTGAGGGAGAACGCGTGAAAATAGAGGTCGGAAGCGCCTACCCCCTTGTAAAAAAGCTGACGACGGAAGTCAGAGGGCTGAATGTGAAAACCGGCGTTCCCATGTCCCTCACCGTCGATGATGAAGAAATCCGCGAAGCCATGAAAGAACCCATCGCCACCATCATTTCCATCGTGCTTCGAGCCCTGGAAACGGTCCCCCCCGAACTGTCTGCGGATATTCATTCCAACGGCATCTACCTGACCGGAGGCGGAGGACTTATCCGTGGGCTGGACAAACTGGTGGAAGAAAAAACCTCGCTCAAAGTTTATACTCCCGAAGACCCCCTGCTCAGCATCTGTAAAGGCGCCGGTGCCATCCTGGATAATTTTTACGAAATGAAAAAAGTTTGCATCTATTGATTTCACAAGGGTAAAATAGCGGCATTCGAAATAAAATCGCATCTAGAGATATAATCAATCGCCTCTATCTAATGGAAAACCAAAGCGACCTTTGTTGCCAGGAATGCGGGACCAAAGTGGATCGTCTGCCCACTTTAGTGGAATATGAAGGGCAGGAAATATTTTTGTTCGATCCGGTCATCTGCAAGAATTGCCTGCTTGACCTGTGCAACCGTTTTTCTGTCCGGTGTGAAAATTGCGGCGGGTCCATCCCGCCCTACTCCCAGGTGGGAGTGCTCAAGGCAGACAACGGGCAAAGAGAGTTTGTCCACATGAACACAGCCTGTTCCACAGTGGGCAACGCATTTTACGGTTATCTGGGAAAAGGTAATCTTCACCATTTTGTCGAGATTGAAGCATGTTAGAAGTTCAGTTTGAAGACCAGAATAGAACCTTCAAAGTAGAACCCGGAGCCAATTTGCGAGAAGCCGCCATCGGGCAGAAGTTGAGCGTTTATTCTCATGTGTTTAAAATTTTAAACTGCAGAGGCCGAGGGTTATGCACCTCCTGCAAGGTAGAAATCGTTTCTGGAAACGTCGATCCCAGAAACGATATCGAAAATGACAAACTCAAAGACAAGCCCCCCGAAATTCGTCTCGCCTGCCAACTGACCGTCAACGACAACCTGGTGGTGCGCACCCACATTTAATCAGTGTGACACTGGACCCAGTGTTAACCTCCGATGGGTTGAGACTGATCCTACCTTCCTGAGCGCTCAGTTTCTCCTCCTGACATTTGCCTACGGCTCGTGAAAGAATCCACACTCACAGAAGAGACACCCTCCGTTAAGGAGTCAGCTCCACTTTTCCTCCCCTTATAGCGGTAAATTGTGAAAATATTTTAATCTGTATTGGGTTGAATCTATTTGACAATCAATTGCAGGCATTTCACAATATTCCATGACCTCAATAGAAAATAACCTGCTGAAAGTGATTCACTTTCAGGCGATGGAAGAATATCCTAATGAGTGCTGTGGGGTCATTCTTGGCAATCCTCAGAATAGCGATGAGGATATTGTCTTTCGGTGTGCCAATATTCAAAATCAGGAACATGCAAGAGACCCCGAAAATTTTCCAAGGGACGCTAAAACAGCGTTCACCATAGACCCTAAAGATCTGTTGGCCATTGAAAAAAAGACTCGTACCAAGGGATGGAACATCAAAACGTTTTATCATTCCCATCCTGAACACGATGCCTATTTTTCTGACGAGGACAAAAAAATGGCGTTATCAGAATGGGGCGACCCCTGGTATCCCGATGCCACCCATCTGGTGGTTTCGGTGTATAATGGAGTCATCAAAGATCAGGCTCTGTTTGCATGGGACCCTGAAATGAAAATTTTTATAGAACAACCAAAAGAATCTACCCAATTTAATTCATAGAACAAGTTTCTATCGTTAGGAGAAGCAGACATGGCCCTGTTAATCAATGAGGATTGCGTCAACTGTGGTGTTTGTGAACCGGAATGCCCCAATGAAGCCATATCCGAAGGGGATGATATTTTTGTTATCGACTGGGAGCATTGCACCGAGTGCGTGGGCTGGTATGAAGACGCACAGTGCGTGGAAGTTTGTCCCGTCGATTGTATCCCCAAGGACCCGGAACACGAAGAAACAAACGAACAGTTGCTGGAGAAAAAAGAAGCCCTGGTAAACGGCGGCTGAAACCTAATACAAAAAGCGGATCATTATGGATGCAGAAATGCAGGATGAGGTAGAAATGGTGCTGGACACCATTCGGCCTTCGCTCATGGCGGACGGCGGGAATGTAGAACTTGTGGACATTGACGATGGCGTGGTCAAACTCCGCCTGATCGGTTCCTGCAGTTCCTGCTCCAGTTCCACCATGACCCTCAAAATGGGCATCGAACGCGCTTTGAAAAAAGCCATTCCCATGGTCCGTTGTATCGAGTCGGTAGAATAAAATTTCTAAACCCGGAGAATGTTTAGTGCCTAAAGTAAGCAAAAAATTTCTCAATTTTTCTGCGTTGCTCATCAGTCTATTACTGGTTCTGCTCTCCGCCACCGCGACTGCGGAAACAGAAAAACCGACCCGTGCGACCAACTTCAGTTTGCAATCTTTAAGCGGCGAGAACATCAGCCTCGATCAATACAAAGGCAAATACCTTCTCATCAATTTTTGGGCCACTTGGTGCGGCCCCTGTAAAATGGAAATGCCGTCTCTGGAAACCTTGTACCGGCGGTTCAAATCGGAAAATTTTGATATCTTAGCCATTTCCAACGACATGTTTGGGGCGATCGTGGTGGAACCTTATGTCAAGGCCAACAACCTCTCGTTTACATTTTTATTGGACCAGCAGTTGAAGGTGAGCTATCAATATGGCGTGGTCAGCCTGCCCACCACCTTCCTGATCGACCCCAAAGGCAATATTATCGGCGCAATGCATGGAGCCGAGGACTGGGCCGAGCCGGGCACACTGCAATATTTTGAAAATCTGTTGAACACAAAAAGTTGATCGACAATCCGGCCCGGTTGCCCCCAACGATACGGCTATCCTTTCCCAACCGGAACCGATCCTTATCCCACATCATGAAAATAAAATCATTTCCACTCGCCCTCGTTTATGCGGCTCTCTTGATATTTTCCCTGATATCAGACGCGGCGGCTGAAAACGCCAAAGAAAATTCTCTCGAAGGTCAGATGGTTTTTATCCCCGCCGGCCATTTTGTTTTTGGGACCAACCAGACCGATGAAACCGCCGAAGCGCTTTCCATGGGAATCCCAAAGCCCTGGTACGCCGACGAATCCCCGGAGAAAAAAATTTTTCTCAAAGGTTTCTATATCGATCAATTTGAGGTCACCAACCGCCGGTACAAAATATATGTAGACGATATAGGCGCGGAACCTCCCCAAAACTGGGAAAACAACAACTACACAGAAGGGCGAGACAAACATCCCGTCGCCTGGGTCAGCTGGTACGACGCCGCAAATTTTTGTCAATGGGCGGATAAAAATCTGCCGTCAGAAAAACAATGGGAACGCGTGGCACGCGGAACCGACGGAAAAAAATATCCCTGGGGAGACGCGTTCGACATCCAATCCGCCAATCTCGCGCATGCCACCGGGCAGAAAACCAAGCTCAAGGCCGTGGGCGCTTTCCCACAAGGGGCCAGCCCTGACGGCGTTCACGATTTGATCGGCAATGTGTGGGAGTGGGTCGAGGACGACTATAACCCTTATCCTGGCAATACTTACAAAAGCGAATATTACAACGCCGGTCTCAAAGTGATTCGCGGACATTCCGCAAGCGATATCGGGCATTTTCCCGGCACCGCTTATCTTTCTGCGCTGAAAAAATTCGCCCAAAGTGGCTATCGGCAATACGCCAACCCGGACGAACCCGGTCAGGATCTCGGGTTTCGATGCGTGAGTGCAGAAAAACCGGCGGCCTTTAAAAAATTATCCTTCGCGGACAAGTCTCCTGGAGAGCCCGCAAAAACTTCTTTGGATGAAGTCGATCCAAACTCACAATCCGCCTCACAGAATTCCCTGCCCCGGCAAACACAGGCAGTCAAAAAAACCGTCGTCAATCCTTTCGAGGCAAAAACCAATCTGCCGCAATCGGGGTTTTTGGCTCTGACTTTCCTGGCCTTCATCGCCGGAGTGTTCAGTTTTCTTTCTCCCTGCACCTTGCCCATATTGCCCGCATATTTTGCTGTGACCGCCCAGGCGGACCGGACCCGCCTCAGCCTGATGTCGCTGGCGTTTTTCGTTGGCCTTGCGACATTGTTCGTTATCATGGGAGCCTCGGCCAGTTTTCTGGGTCAGATTTTACGCGACTATATGTTTTCTCTGGCCACCATCGGCGGTGTGCTGGTGACGATATTCGGGGTGATGACGCTTTTTGGCAAAGGTTTTTCCGGCGCCAATTTTAAAGGCAAACCCGGCTCCACCTTTTTCGGGTTTTTCCTGTTCGGCGCGACGTTCGCTTTGGGCTGGACCCCCTGCGTCGGCCCCATCCTGTCAGGCATCCTCATCTTAGCCGCGTCCGACAAAACGGTCCTCGAAGGAATGACCCTGCTTTTCTGTTATGCACTGGGGTTGGGCCTGCCCTTGATTCTTATCGCCACTTTTTGCAGCAAACTGTCTAAGAACAGTCTTTTCTGGAGAGTATTGCGCGGCAAGGAGTGGACCGTGAACATTGGCGACAAAACGTTTTTTCTCCACACCACCAACCTGTTCAGTGGGCTACTGCTCATCGCCTTGGGAATCGCCCTGGCCATGGGCTATCTGACCTATATCAACAGCCTGATTCCCATCGAGATACAACTCTGGTTCAGCGAACTGGAAGAAAAAGTGTTGCACCTGTTCAAGTAAACGTTTTACTTTTCAAAGCCAAATGCCAAAACCGGACGCAAGCACTCTATTGAATTGCCCCGCGTTTTTTTATACAATCTACAATATCGCTACGATATTGACCTGCAATGAGATTTCGGAGAAACCATGAAACCTGCAACCAGAGCAGCCATCCTTCTGGTCTTGTTTTTATGTGCCTGTTCAGGCGCTCATTCCAACGTAAAAAAAAGCTTTCAAAACAGCGGCAACACACTCAACATCGTGGACTTGACCGAGAACAAACTGGACTTCATCGACGCGGGAACCCGTCTCCAGGCCAGCCTGGAAAATGCGATCAGCAAGACTGGCTTTCGCCTGACCTATGATGAAGCGAAATTCCATCTGAAATATAAAATAGTAGAATACGATAGCGGAAGTCTTCTGGGTCGAATCGCAAGCCTTGGGGTTTCCAGTTCCGCGCAAGCCAGATTGAAAATCAAAGTCGCCCTTTTTGACGAAGAAAAAATGGTCGGTGGCTGGGAAGTGAACTCCTGGTTGAGCAGCGGGCTATCATCGGAAGAAAAGATTTTCATCATGGCGGCGAAAAAAATCGCGGACCATCTAAAAGGTGATTATTGATCCCAGGATAAGGAGTCCCCACAAAAGCAAGAACTCCTGTTTTTCCTGGCTTTCCCCGGTCGCTTTTTCGGAACGTTCTTTCTACGGAATATTTCGGACGCACCGGAACCCGATAAAATTGAAAGACGCTGTGGGTTCGATCCAGTTGCGGAAATACGTGGCGGAAAATTTGATCGAAAGGTGAGTCTGTATCAAACCGCCGCGAATGACTTTGAATTTGTTCCGCTCGACGCTTGGCTGACCCTTGTAGGCGTACCAGTCCTCGGTCCATTCCCAGACATTGTGCCCCATCCCATAAAGCCCGTACGGGCTTATCCATTCCCTGCGCTTATCAACCGGTTCCGGCTGAAACCCTGAGAATCCCGTGTTGGGATGTTCATGATACTGGCCCCAGGGCCACTTTCTGCTGTCCACGCCACGGGCGGCTTTTTCCCACTGGGCCTCGGTGGGCAAACGTTTTTCCAGCTTTTGGCAATAGTCACTGGCGTTTTGATACGCGACCCGCACCACCGGAAACCGGGCCCATTTGGGATCAAACGATT
>CAYPQH010000056.1:0-1166 GCA_964412825.1 uncultured Nitrospinaceae bacterium
CCGCCCGTTTCTTCGATATGCCCACTGGAGAAATCGGTAAACTGAGTCAACCCGGCGGCCCGCTTTATAATATAGAGCATTCCAACGGAGGGCTGATTTCCTTTCCCGGTGGCGTTCCTCTCAAAGATAAGGATGGCGCCATTGTGGGGGCCATTGGAGTGTCAGGTTCAATAGTGGAAGACGATCATGCCGTGGCGATGGCCGGTGCGCAGGCTCTTTAATGTCTTTGCATTCCTGCCTGGGCAGTAAGTGAAAGGACCATGAGCAAAATCATCGGGTCGATCATTCTATTGGGTCTGGTGGTGATGCTTTTGGTAATGAATACGCCGGTGACCCGCCTGGGCTCCGGTTTTTTGATTGGCGGCGCCCGCACGGTCATCACCTATTATGACTTGGTCAAAGAAGCGGAAATCATTAATGTTAAATTTCCCAATGCAGACGATATCAAGGCAAAGTTAGTTTACAAAAGCCCCGCTAAAAACCTGGCGATTCTAGAGCTTGATGAAGCCCCAAAAGTAACCCGGGAACCCCTTACATTTTCAGAACCTGATCACTCCATGCGGGATAATTATGTTTTCACGCTGGGATACCCCTGGACGAATACCCTCGAAGACCGGCACACTTTTATCGAAGGATACATTGCAAATACTGAAGTTGCTTTTTCCGGTTTGACACCCATCGATCTGGCCCTGGACCCGGTCCACAGCGGTAGCCCGTTGATCAATCGAAAGCAAGAAGTTGTTGGAATGGTCCTGTTGGCCAGGCATGCGGAGAATTATTATCCAACGGATGCATCTGCCAAATATAATTATGCCCTGCCGTCTTCTATCCTGAAACAGGCCATGCAATCGCTCAAGTCTTTTAAAGATGCAAAACCCGTTGAACCTGAAGCAAGCGTTTCTATGGAGGAGTTCATCGAGGCGGTGCGCAATAATATTGTTTTGATCGAGGCCAGATAGAAGGGGAAGCAAGCGGATGAAGCCGGTCGAAAGAGAAACATAAAGGTGAGGAGCTTACAAAATGAATTCGATATACACGATCCAGAAAATCATGGAAAGTATCAGGATCGTATAGCCTGCATGCACGAAGATGGTGAAAACCGGATGTTCTCTGCGCTTTTTTGGCGGTTCTTTTTTGCGCGCGTTATTTATGTCTTCCTGCATGTC
>CAYPQH010000056.1:1266-13307 GCA_964412825.1 uncultured Nitrospinaceae bacterium
ATGTCTTCCTGCATGTCGTTCTGTGGACCGGGTTTGGGCGAGGCGTCAATAAAACTTTTTGAGCAGATAAGGAATCAGCAACGCCAGGCCAACGACCACTCCTATGAATGTTTCCCAATTTTGAAACATGGTTTTTGTGCCCGAAAAAAATAAAGACTAAACGTGACAGTCTTGCCCCCGCTATCCCAGCGCTTCGTTTTCCACCTCGTGGTAATAGTAATTGGCAAAATCCTTGACCGACAGGATTCCCACCACGTCTTCGTTTTGAGTGACCGCCAGATGGCGGATATTGTGCTGATGCATGCACCGGTAAGCGTCCTTCATGGACTGGTTCTGGTCCAGTGTGATCAAAGGGTGGGCCATGATGCTGGAGATTTTAGTTTTTGCCGGGTCCAGCTCTTTGGCCAGGACTTTGTGGGAAAAATCAACCGATGAGACGATTCCCAGGTATTTGTTTCCATCGGAAACAAGGAGCGCTCCCACCTTTTTCTCCAGCATGAGTTTTGCCGCATCGGTAACGGATGCATCCGGATTCACGCTCAGTAAAGATTCCTCCATGAACTGTTCGATCCTGTCCACTTGTTCTCCTTTCAAACGCATTGAAAATTGAAACTCGTAACGGCAGTTAACCCCGATTTTTTCATCAACTGAAAAACTGCATTATATTCTACAATCGAACGAGGTGTCTGACAAGGATCTTCATCGATTCGTCAGCCAATCCGGGTTCTTGATTTTGTATAGCATGAGCGCGAGTATGCCAAGAAATATCAGTGTCCCCGAGAGCCCCATAAGAAACTCCCCGATATAAAAAGTCACCGCCAGATTGAAGATCAAGACGCCCAAATACAAACCCGGCCCCAAAAGAGCCTGAAAAGGAACGTCGCGTTTGGCGAATGGAAATTTGCCTTGCAACTGCCGGTTCAGCCAGATGAAGCTCGAGAGAATTGCGGTTCCCACCAAAAACCAGCCGGCAAAATTGGTCAAGGGAATGTTGAAATATTCCCCTTCCTCCTGATAGGTATATATTTTTCCTAAAAACCAGCGATCGCCCAAAAAGGCGACTGGATCGATGATGACGTCCATCATCATGAAAAAAAACGCTCCCGTGAGCACCACGCTGAGGGTGGAGGGTGCGGGCCGATTTTCCTCAAGGCGAATGTCCCAGCCGGTTTTGTTCAGGGAAGACCAAAACAGCAGGCTGACGGTGTAGCTGATATAAGACAGGAAAGCGTAGGACAGGGAATCCATGAACGGAACGTTGGTGATCCACAATTCCTGCCCGCGTGTGGTGTCGATGTAGCTGTAAAACCCATAGGGAAAGCCGGTACGAGTGGAGGAATATTCCGACAGGAAGGCAATCAAGTAAGCCAGGACAGTAAAAATTAACGATCGGGCAAGGCCCATGTTGAGGATGGCGATGGTCAGGTAAAAGGCCAGGAAGACGAAAACATAGGGTCTCAGGAGGACCGTTCCTAAAAGCAGTGACAAAAATTCCATTTCAACTTTTCGGCGAGACTCGGGAGTGGTCTTTATACCACTGAACCGCTTCTTCAAGAGCCGTCTCAATCGAATTCTGCGGGAGACCGAGTTCCCGGATCGCTTTGGATGAATCGAAATACATGAAATATTTTGCCATGCGCACACCAGCCAAAGGAACGGCGGGGGGCTTGCCCGTTAAGTGGTCTGAAAGGGCATCAGAGATCCATCCCGCTGTGAACGCGACCCAATACGGCATTTTAACGGTGGGGGCCTTGAGGCCGGTGATTTTCTCCAACGTCAAAAGAATTTCTTTCAGCGACATGTTGCGGTTGCCCAGGATGTAACGTTCGCCTGAAACGCCTTTTTCTTCCGCCAGTAAATGGCCACGGGCGCAATCGTCGACCGCGATGAGGTTCAGCCCGGTATCGAGGT
This sequence comes from uncultured Nitrospinaceae bacterium, assembly GCA_964412825.1. Taxonomy (GTDB): domain Bacteria; phylum Nitrospinota; class Nitrospinia; order Nitrospinales; family VA-1; genus JADFGI01. The sequence goes on from CAYPQH010000056.1 coordinate 3,178, forward strand.
AAGCGGGCATTTTCCGGTTCAGAAAATCGAGAACGATTTTACCCGTCGGCGTGGGTTTGATGTCGCGTGGGCCGATGGGAGTGCTGGGGTTGACGATCACCAGTGAAAGCCCATTTTGGCAAAATTCTTTTGCCACTTTTTCAGCCTGATATTTGGATCGTTTGTAATCGTTTGAGAGGGTGGAGGGGTTGAAGGGTGTGTCCTCGTTTGCCGGGGTGCCATTTTCCAAAAGTCCGATACAGCCAACGGTACTGGTGTAGACCGTTTTGGCTATTCCAACTTCGAGGGCGGCCTGCAATATATTGCGTGTGCCCTCTACATTGATGTCGTAGATCAGGCGTTTGTTTTTATCCCACAGACTGTAATAGGCGGCGGTGTGGTAGAGGACATCGCAGTCCTTAAGGGCTTTTTTCAGCGAGTCTTTATCGCGCAGGTCGCCATAGACCCGCTCCAGGTCCAGACCGTCGATGTTGTCTGTGGGAGTTCCTTCCCGGATCAAAACCCGGACCTCGCGTCCGTCCTTCAACAATTCGCGGACGATGGCCGATCCTAAAAATCCTGTGGCTCCGGTGACTAGGGTTTTCATGCTGGGATGTCGGGAATCTTCAAGATGTTGGCAGAGAGGGGTGACTTTTATTTTTAAATAAATATTTTAATGTCGGCGCTTTTTTTCAACCGTGTCAAGAGTTCTTCTTTCAGTCTTTGAGTTTCCCGTACCATCAGCAGGTTGAGAATATCGGTTTCGACTTCCTCAAACGACGCCAGGCGACTGGCAATGATTTTATTGAGCCTGATGATGTGGTAACCGTAAGGACTCTGGAGGATTCCGCTGGTTTCTCCCAAAGCCAGCTTGGTCATTTCAGCGGAGATTGCCGAAAGGGTTGTCTCGGGAAGAAGGACGCCCAGATTGCCGCCTTTTTCCTTTGTGGTTCCATCTTCAGAAAATTCCTTGGCGAGTTTGGAGAAACTTTCCCCTTTATCCAACTTCCTGGCGACGCTGGAAATGAGATCATGCGCTTCTTTATTGATTCCGTCTATAATCCGTTGCGCTTTCTTTTTGGACGCCTGGTCAGCCACGTTCCTCTGTGATGAGTCATTCACGATACCCGTGAAAATGTGGCTGACGTCATACATCTTAGGTTTCATGAATTTGGATTGGTTGTTTTTGTAGTGCGCTTCCGGGTCGAGTTGATCTCTTTTGATTTTTGGAACGATGACCTGGCGTAAATATTTTTCCGCCACTATTTGCCGTTCAATTTTTTCTCGTAACGACCCGCGGGTGAGGCGTTGCATGGCAAGCGCGCGTTCAAATAATTTTGGATCGGGAAATTGCCGTTCAATTTTATCGATTTCCTTGAGAATAATTTCATCAGGAACCTGGACACTCGCCAACCGCGCTTTTTGATAGATCAACTCCTCTTCAATTTTTCCTTGCAGGATTTTGCGGGCGATTTTTTCTTCCGACTCAGGTTTGACTTCCCGGCCCTGTTGACGGGACATCAGCTTGAATGCGACCATTTCCCTTTCCAGAAACTCAGAACTCAGTTTTGTTTCGTTGACCTGGGCGACCACCTGGGGAACCGCCCGGCCATTGAGTGTGAAAGGAGCGTCTGGCGTTTCCGCTTGCAGGTTTGTGACGCCCGTGAGCGACAGAATGACCGTGAAAATATGCAGAAACAACGATTGAGAAATTTTCATACTTTTCTTTCTATTTGTGGTTTATTTTCAGCTGGAGCAGAGAGAAAGTACTCCGCTTGAATAATATTATACCGATATTGGATGGCAGGGTGGGAAAAAACAATTCACCTCACCGGGGCAATACCGCCCGGTGAGGCGGGATATTTGACTCCTGGGATTTAGATCAGGGATGCACTGATGAGCGAAGCCTAACCTGGGGGAAATTATAAAAAGCGAGCGGGGTTAGATATTTTCGTCGGCCCCCCACCATTTTCCCCATTTAACGGATGCCACATTATTTTTGAACAGGGGAAAAGGTTTATAAAAGACCGAATAAGCACCAGACCATCCTTCTTCTGCTTTGACATCGGTCCATTCACCGGGGGTGAACTCATCCAAGTTGTCGATTTGCACGACCGTGTCGTCCTTTTTAACGATGATCAGGAAGCCTCGCTCGGTATGGAAATTTTGCTCGCCAAAAAGAGTTGTCGTTAAATTTTTCGGGCCGTACAGAGTAGCAGAATAATACCCAGTTTGATTGTACAAATTGTATTCAGAGAAACTCGCCCAGTCTCTGTTTCCCGAGAATCGAACTAAATCGCTACAAAGACCGCAACGACCGTAAAAAAAGGGATCCTGCTTCCATAAATTCAGCTGTGCTGAGGGCGACGCAAATGCCAGGGTAGTAAACCCTGTCAACAATACGGCCAAGGTCCAATTGATTAAGGTTTTCATAAAGTTTCCTCATCAGGGTACGTGTTGCTAACGAATTAATAATTACCCCTTTTTCTCCTTTTGCGAGAAGAGCCATTAATGGACAAATAACATTCTTGCAGGCTCGGAGGGGCCCTGTATTTGAGAGTTAGTCATCTCAAGTATATAAATTCTTACAATTAAGAGCAATGCTAAAGAAAAATAAAATGGGGGAATTTTGGCAGGAGAATTCGGAAGCTGGATATAAAAAAAAACCCCCGGTCGGCGAAAGCCGAACCGGGGGTTTTGGGAAAACTAAATAAGACTTAGAACCTCACGTCAAACTGGAGATATGCCCAGTCTGCGTTGTCGTTTCCAGCACCACCGGTACCTGCTCCTCTTGCTACTACGTGGAACAAAGGTGTAGCCAAATACCGAGCCAAGCCAAGGCTGATGGTAGTATTGGCGTTGTACTTGTGAATCAGGGCCAGGTCAATTTCTTGTCCAAGGTTACCGTCGCCAAACCGGTTGGCATTTTGAGCACCAATACCTGCATTAACATTGGGAGATTCAGCCGTATAAAATTGATGAACGGCGGCTTTGAATTTCCAGTTTTTAGCAGGAGATAGTGTAGCTTTGATTGCATAATCAACCAAACCGAGGTAGTTGGTATTAGCACCACCGGCAGGCAAGAACATATCCATCAAACCATAGAACTTGTGTCCCGTATCGAACAGGGTATTGAAAGTTTTGAATTTCCCGTTGCGGGCATCTTCTTCGGAAGTTCCAGAGAGATAGTCATACCAAAGGGTCAGGCTGGGCTTCCACATGACGTTGTTGAATTTTTTGCCAATGCGGATACCGAACATATAAGCGCGACGGTCGATTCCAGAACCGGCACCTGTGGTCGCATAAGAATTACCGGCAACAGAAGCCGCAGCGGCTTCAGCACCACCGAACTGGTAGTAGAATTCTCCACGGTAATCAAGGCCGAACATCTGGCCGGCTTGACGTCCACCAATGGTGTACATGTTATTGTCTGTGGGACCAACGGTACAGACTCCGGCCGCGTTAGCGTCACACTCATCATCAAATGCTACAGCGTAAAGCGATAAGCCGCCGCCAAGGATACCTTGGAAATTTGCCCATGCAACGTACACATCAATATCATCGGCATCAGCTGGAGCACCGCCGGCGCCTTCGTTTGCACGCAGGTACATAGCAGAAATGGTGTGGTTGCCTTGGTGATGGTCCAGGCGAACACCATCATGGGATTGCATGCCCATGGTCCAAAGGGTGTTACCAAACAACCGATGCCCATCGAGCACGACTTCCTGACGGCCCATTTTCAGGTCTGCAGGCAGACCGGCGAAATTCTTCAGAACAAAATAGGCCTGATGAATACCAACGGATGCATCGAGATCGTTTGCTGTGAAAGAGGAGTTGCCTCCGCCTAATGCGCCGCCGGTGCCATCTGCTTCACCCCAGGTCTGAACGCTCTGCATTTGAATGAATGCGCTGGTGTCGGGCAGGATGTCCACTTTTGCCTGCAGGCGAATCCGTTGCTCAACGAAATAGTTACTGGAAGTTTCGTTATTGAAATCACTTCGGTCGTTAATCTCGAAGCGAGGCGTGAGCCGCCCGCCCCATTGTATGCTTGCGGCTTGCGCAACCATGGTTCCGACTAACAATGTCGCGACCGCGGTTGCAATTGTAAATAAAAATTTCTTTCTCATACCTGTCTCCTCCAAAGAAGAATGGTTCCTAAAAAAAGGCTATAACAAACATTACAAACTAATAAATGCTTAATATCCTATTTTATCGGGGGGGGTCCCCTGATCGGGGTACTTAGTATTACAGCGAAAGTGTAAACTAAAAGTTAGTAAAAATCAATCATTTTTTAGGGTTTTCGAGTGGTCCTTTCATATAACTTAAAGGGATTCTCTTAACCTGCTTCACCTCCTATTCCTCAACCCTGATGGTTGAATTTACTAAGATTCAGTTGATAGTTATCAGGAAAACCGAAAATTCCGTAATTTTTAGTTAATTTTTCCAATCGTAGGTGTAAATAACACTGCTTTCTTTCTTTAATAAACCGGCTTTTACAACGGTCGCAACGTGAACCTGCTTGTCTGAGCTGTCTGGCAAATCCACTACCTGATAGGCTGAAAGATACCCTCGTTGTTTCTTTGTTTCAAAAACTTTTTCAAACCCTTCCGGGGTAACGGCAAGAACGACCAGACTGCAATTTTCCACGACAGCTATCCTGGCAAATGATCCACCGCCAAACATATGATTCCTGGGCAGGATAAGGAACTTACCCGAGGTCGTTTTAACCAGCTGTAAACGCCCTCTATAAGGAACGGGTGTGCCCTGGATGACAAGGTCTCCCTGAACCCCAACATCGATTAATCTGGGGTCGAGGCCATAATATTCGCTGGATTTTACTACGATGCGACCTTTGGCAGAATATACTCGTAAATGGTATTCGTTGTCAAGCAGAATTGTATCCTGTAACCCGTTGGCATTTAAATCGGTTTGGGTCATTCCATATAGAATAAATTCGGTCCCATAGACGGAGGGCATTTTCACTTCCCGGCCATCGATGTAGCGGTTATTTTCGTACTCAAGAGTCTTGATGGGACCGTGGAAAGGATCCTGATACCCTGGGCTCTGAGCCAGCAAAGTGGGCTTGGAATTGAAAGGATGGATGATTCGAAAGTACAAGTTGACGTTTTTCCAGATATGTTTGGGGGCTTTACTTCCGGGAAGAAACTCCACCACAAAGGAATCCAGCTCTTCTCCGTTTTGATTGGTGATGAAAATTTCATCCCTGCCGTTGCCATTGATATCGCCCACATCGACTCCTAGAAAATAATTCTTGCCTTTTGGAGTTTTCACCTGGGCGATGCGTTTGAATTTGTTGTTTTCGTAGTGATAAATGATGATCCTGGATCTGTCGATGACGATGATTTCCTTTTTGCCGTCGCCGTTGATGTCGCCAATATCGAAATCGACGATGGCATAGGGAAACTCCTGTTTGCCTGCAAACGAAAAAAGGCCTTTCCGGCGGGGCGCAAAACTGCCTTGCACGTCTTCTTCTCTTTCTCTCGGTGCGCGTCTGGCCACTCTGGGTGCAATGGGCAATTGGTCGGATAATATTTCCGCTTGCTTCCGTAGTGTGCCATCCAGGGTGGAAAATAATTTGTAGCTCAGAACCATTTTATTTTTTAGCGATCTGACTTTCGGGATGAGGATATAGTCGGCGAGAATATTTCCCGCCAGATTTTCCAGGTTTTCGGGTTTCAGTATGGTCTTGTTGTTCAGGCCGTTCTTCAGCATCCACACGCCCAGGTCGAACGAGGGCACTTCAAACCGTGGGTGACGGTTCAATCGTTTTTCCAGGTTCAGGCGCAGACGGTCGGCATCCACGCGTTTTTTTGTTTCGATCTTTGGCGGGGCAATAACAAAGGAAAGTTTTTGAAAGGGACTGCGCACGCCATCGCCCGCCCGCACTTTTGCTTCAGGGTCATTGAGTTTGCCAAGGGAAAAGTCTTTGCGTATCTCGGTGATTTCCACCATCCCGAGATCGGTTTCTTTTTTGCCCACTTTTTTTTTGGTGACGGGATGAATGATATCTTTGCCATAGCGGATGACATCCAAACGATCACCGATCTGAATTGCCTGCCCTTGTTTCAGGTCGAGTGTCAGAATATCTCCGTCCACGGACAGCACATATCCTTCCACCGGGGGGAATATGGATTCAATTTGGGACACCAGGCGATCGAGGCTGGCGTTGGATTCCCCCTGTTGCGCGAACAGGGAGACAGGAGAGAGGAGTGACAGTGAAAGGGCGATGATGAAAATCGAAGCTCTTTTTATAATCATTTTAAAATTGCAGTGGTTTTTCAATATTAAAAAATTCGATGCAGACCGATATTGCGACTGAAAGGCGACATATGCGCTGGTCCATTTGCAATCTTCAAGTTACGGATATAGTCGTCGCTCTCAAAATAAAGTTACAATATTTTTATCGCAATGGCGAATTTATTCGAGCAGTTGCACCGACACTTCGGTTCCTTCTTTTATCTCGGTGGCTTCGAGAGGAAATATTAAAAGCCCATTTGCCTTGACCGTGGATTTGAGTATCCCGGACCCTTGCTCCTGAGCAGGGGTGACGGTGCAGTTGCCGTTGTCTAACGAGACGACAGAGGTCAGAAAATGCAGTCGACCGGCTTTTTTGTGGATGTCGCGGGTCAGTTTCGCCTGGACGACTTTTGCCGTCAGTCGAGATAATCCCAGTACTTTTCTGATCGACGGGCGGACGAATTGCTCAAACGACACAAAGGAAGAAACCGGATTGCCGGGCAATCCGAAAATGGGAGTGTTGCCGATTTTCCCGAACGCCAGCGGTTTGCCTGGTTTCATGGATACTTTCCAGAACAGCATGTCCTGGCCCATTTTTTTTAAGCTGGATTTGACCAGATCGTAGTCGCCGACAGACACTCCGCCTGAGGAGACGACGAGGTCGCACTCTAATGCCCAGTTGAATTTTTCCATCAGGTCTTCTTCGGTGTCCTTGGCAATGCCCAGATAAACCGGGATTCCTCCCGCCGACTTGATTTGAGCTGAAAGCATGTAACCATTGCTGTTGTAGATGCACGGTCCCGTCAATTCGCCGTCCAGATCCATGATTTCATCGCCGGTGGACAGGATGGCTACGCGGGGTCGCTGGCTGACATAAATCTGTGATCGACCCACCACCGCCATCATGCCAATTTGGGCGGGTGTGATGGCCCCGCCTTTGGGGATTACCATTTCGCCCGAACGGACATCTTCTCCTGCCAGGCGAATGTTTTCTCCTACATCCGCTTTGTCTTTGACCAATACCGTATCGCCGTCTCGGTCCGTGTCTTCCTGCATCAATACAGCGTCGGCCCCTTTGGGGATTGGGGCGCCGGTCATGATGCGAAAGGCTTGTCCGGTCTTTAAGGTGGCGGTGGATTGATAACCGGCGGCGATTTCTTCTGTTACTTTGAGCGGCACAGGGTTTTCCGGGCTGGCCGATTGAATGTCTTTTGCGATGAGGGCGTATCCGTCCATCGCGGAATTGTCTAGGGGCGGGTTGTTTCTTTTAGCGACGATGTCCTCCGCCAGGGTCCGACCCAGCGACTCCCCGATGGGAATTTTTTCTATTCCTTTGAATTTGATTTTCGCGAGAATTGTTTCCAATGCTTGATCGACGGTTACCATGCTCATGAGGTGTTTTTCTCCTGTTCCCGCTCTTGCACCCGTTTGAGACGGGCGGCTTCGTATTCTTCCGGGGTATTGGTGTTCATAAAATTAGTCCGGTCTTGCTCCGGGATTTTGACTTGTTTGAAAGGAAGTTCGCGAATGGTTCTGGACAACGACAACTCCTGCCGGGACATGGATTCGTATAAAGGAAGAATAAACTTGGGTTCGTAAATGGCGCACATGGGTTCGATTCCCCACCGTCTCTCTCTCGGGTTTGGGGCGGGTTTGTTCCCGTCTTGTATTATTTCCTTTCCTGGCTTCGAACTTTTTCTTGGGACCTCGTCCTGGACATAGCAGGTTCCGTAACGCAACGGGTCGCGTTCGTTGAGGATGTGTTCAAAATTTTTCTCCTGTATGAAAGGCATGTCGCAGGCGGTTATCATCCAGGCCTTGTCCGGGTGACGCGACATCAGGGTGGCCAGACCGCCCACGGGACCTAGACCAATGTGGTCGTCGTTCACCCGTTCGACGTCAGGCAGGTTCGCCAGCGGTCCCATGTCGAGGTCGGATCGAGAAGACAGGAATATTTTTTCACAAAACGGGCTGAGCAGTTTTATCATCCGCTCGGTTTCCGGAACGCCGTTGTTATAGGAAAGAGAAAATTTGGGTTTGCCCATGCGTTTGCTTTGCCCGCCGACAAATACGGCCCCGTATAGAGGGCTGGCACAGCTTATAAAATGGGTGCGGACGAACTCGTAAATTTTTTGCAGATCGTCGCGGTGAAAAAGCGGGATCATTTTTTCCTGAATACGGCGGTCGTTGACCGTGCCCTGATGAATGACGGCTTTGATTCCATGCGTCTCCAGGGAAACCGGCATGTTCCCCTTAGCATCCAGAAAAACGATCTTGTTGAAGGGAGATTGCTTGTAGCCTTCTATCAAGATGCAGTCGCATTGTTCCAGAGCGTGGGTGATCGTCCATTTCTTAAAGTTATTATTGCCCACCATCGCGAAATGGTTGGGGTCGTTGATGGTGATGATGCCCGCTCCCGCTGATCGTGCGCGATGGGTGTCTTTGCCTTCTTTGTCAATCACGAACCGGTGTGCGTCGTGCTTGTAATACCCCACGCTGAAATTTTCCGCACTGAACCTTCTGATGAGATCTTCAAGGAGAGTTGTTTTCCCGACCCCCGAATAGCCCGCAATGCAAAGGAAGGGAGTTTTGAATTGTTCCCAGTAAACATCCATTGTTTGAACTTGTCCTTATTAATTGGCTCGATGAACTGAATTGCATCCCCGTTTGTGGCTTGTAAATATATAAAAAATGGGGAATTAGCTTATTATTGATAAACAAAATATCCCTGTCAACATTTTAGTGTTTGTTGCACACACAGGCATTGCAATTCAATATTGCAATACCTTCGTTTGCAAATCACTCGTCCTCTTAAGAGAGTGAAATCCGTTAACCCATTAAAACCAAAGGATGTTGCCATTTGCCCGGACTCTTGGCACAAAACTTGCGTTTTCTTTTTGGCTTTAACGAAATTTAAAAAACTTATTCAATTCTAAGGAGAAAATAATGGTTTTAAAAAATTCCGCTCACCGGTTGAAGTGGATCGGCTATGCCGTTGTGATGGGTCTTTTGAGTGCGGGCAATGCGCAAGCTGAGCAAGCGCAGTTGACGACCGCTCCCAATGTTCCGGCTCCTATCAAGAGAACAGCCCCCGCAAAAGTCGTGATCAAGTTTGAGGCCAGGGAATATGTGGGCGAACTGGCCGATGGCAAGAAATATAAGTTTTGGAGTTACAACGGGACGGTTCCAGGACCCATGGCCCGCGTGCGTGTGGGCGACACTGTTGAGTTTCATTTGTCGAACCACAAGGACAGCCAGTTTCCGCATAATATCGACATTCACGCGGTCAATGGTCCGGGCGGCGGAGCCGCGGTCAGTCTGGTGGGAGCGGGTGACAGCGCGGTTTTTCAGTTCAAAGCCTTGAATCCCGGTTTGTATATCTACCATTGCGCATCGCCAATTCCGAACATTCCGGCGCATATCGCCAACGGCATGTACGGCATGATTCTGGTCGAGCCGGAGAAGGGACTGACCAAAGTGGACCATGAGTTTTATGTTCTGCAAAGTGAATTTTTCACCAAGCCTTCAGGCAAAAAAGGCGTGTCCGAGTTGTCGATGGAAAAGGGCTTAGCGGAGCATCCCGATCATGTGGTGTTCAATGGCAGGGCCGGTGCGTTGACGGGAGACAATGCCTTGAAAGCCAAGGCAGGCGACACGGTGCGGATTTATTTCGGCAATATCGGGCCAAACAGTGCCTCTTCGTTTCACGTCATTGGGGAAATTTTTGACAATGTGAACGTAGAGGGGTCGCTTGACGGTACGGTCAATCATAACGTGCAGACGACATTGGTTCCCTCTGCTGGCGCGACCATCGTCGAGTTCAAAATCGACGTGCCGGGGGATTATCTTTTAGTGGATCACAGTATCTTCCGTGTCGCCAAAGGCGCGATCGG
>CAYPQH010000057.1:0-6354 GCA_964412825.1 uncultured Nitrospinaceae bacterium
ACGATGATTTTTCGCTGAGCTTGCGCTTGATAAGTCTGGCGATGTCCAGTTTGTCCGCATTGCCCAGGATAATGTCGAGGCCGTGGATTTCCATCGCTTCCTGAGGAGCCAGTTGCGCGTAACAGCCGGTGAAAACCACCAGGGCTTGGTCGTTGATGGCAAGCGATTTTTTAACCGCAAGGCGTGAGCTGTAATCGCTACGTTGGGTCACCGAGCAGGTGTTGATGACGTAAACATCTGCCTTGTCGCGGGCGCCGACGATAGTAAAGCCTTCCTGTTCCATGAGAGTTTGCATCTCCGCCGTGTCGTGTTGATTGGTGCGGCATCCCAGGGTGGTGAAAGCGACTTTTTTGACAGACGGTTGCAATGTATGGTCCACGAGAAATATTATAGGAAAAACGAGTTTTTATCTTAGAACAGGTATTTCTCCATAATCAACCTGAATTTTTAAGGGCAGGAAATTATTGAAACAACAAGCCGTTAATTTCTTTAAAGTAAAACCCTTGACCGCCTCCCTGTGGTTTGCTAGTATCCGTTCCACGAAAAAACTGAACAGCCAGAAACTTCGTTTCTATCTATCCTGATGTTGGGTGTATCTAGATTCCCTTACCTTTTAATTCATGCACAACGGTAGCCGCAAGACAAATTCCTTCCTCGAAAACTGGCTCAATCTTACAGTCAAAGATTATGTCAAGCACATGCACAAAGATCACGACGGTGATTTATATGGCCTCATCATCGGCGGAGTGGAAAAACCCCTGCTGGACATCGTGATTCAAGAGACCAAGGGAAACCAGACCCACGCCGCCAATATTTTGGGAATCAATCGCAACACCCTGCGCAAGAAAATCAAAGAATTTAAAATTCAATGCCCCAAAAAAAACTAGCCGTCATCATTCTGGCCGCTGGAAAAGGCACCCGAATGAAATCTCCCTTAGCCAAAGTGTTGCAACCCTTGTCCGGGAAGACGCTTTTGCATTATGTTCTGGAAACGGTCGGAGAAATCGACGCCGATCGGGTGGGCTTGGTGGTTGGGTTCCAGGCGGACAAAGTAAAGTCCACCTTCCCCGATCCAAAGTTGGAGTTTATTGAACAAAAGGAGCAGTTGGGGACGGGCCATGCCGCTCAACAGACCGAATCCTGCTTCCGGGATTTTGCAGGCGATATTCTGGTATTGTGCGGCGACATGCCTTTGATCCGGTCCTCCACATTGAACAATCTGATAAAAAAGCACCGGGAAAGCCAGGCGGTCTGCACTATATTGACTCTGAAAGATAAAAAAGGGGAAATCAAGGATTTTGGCCGAATCCTCCGTGATGGAGACCAGTCGATCACATCTATTGTGGAAAACAAAGATGCGACCGAGCAGGAGAAAAAGGTTGACGAATACAACTCCGGCGTTTATTGTTTTGATAAGGCTTTGTTTTATAAGGCATTGAGTGCTGTGGGCAATAGCAATTCGCAAAACGAATATTATTTGACGGATACGATCAAATATTTTGTCCAAAACAAGCTTTCTGTTCAATCGGTGCAGACCGATAATTCCGACGAGGTTTTTGGGATCAATTCCCCTGAAGATCTGAAGAAAGCGGAGCAACTGTTGAGCCGTTAAAAACCTGACTGATAATATTGTTGGCCTCACAAAAATTCCAGGATAATTATCTATGAAAGCGGTTATTCTTGCCGGAGGCAAAGCTTCCAAACTAGCGCCTTTTTCCACCACCCGGCCAATCCCCATGTTGCGCCTTGCAGGCCGGACTCTGTTCGATAACTCGATCGATCTTCTGCAAAAATCCGGCGTCAGCGATATTTATGTCGTCATCGAGCATCAGAAAGAAAAACTGATCCGGCGCATTGGCGAGCACCTCAACAATGGAGTGAATCTCCATTACGTTGAGCAGGGAGCGAGCAAGGGCATTGGCGATGCAATATTGAAAGTGAAGAACAAAATCTCACCGGGTGAATACTTTCTCCTGATTTACGGAGACACGGTGACAGCGGAAAATATTTTCAGTAAGATTCAGCAATCGTTCCATTCATTTAAATGCCCAGTGGCGTCGATTTGCCTCCCTCCGACCAACCAGGATTTTGGCAATGTTTTTTTGAACGCCCACATGAAGATCACCAAGATTGTCGAAAAACCCAAAGACGATAACCTTGGCAATTATGTTCTTTCAGGCGTTTATATTTTGCCAGAATCTATTTTCAAGACCCTGGAGAAGACCAAAGGGTCCATGGAGAAAGCCCTCAAGAAACTTGTGGAAGGCGAAGACCTCATGGCCTCGATGTGGGAAGACGAATGGTTGGATATTGTTTATCCCTGGGAAATTTTGAAAGCCAATAAAATCCTGATGGATTCCTGGGAAAGCTCATCTATCGCCAAGAATGTGGTGATGGAGTCCAATGTGACCATTCAAGGGACCGTGAGAATAGAAGAAGACGTGGTGATCAAAGCCGGAGCCATTCTGGAAGGCCCTTGCTCCATCGGCAGGGGAAGCTATATCGGCAACAACGCGCTCATCCGAGGTTACACTTCACTTGGGCAGGAATGCAGTGTGGGCTATGGCGTGGAATTAAAAAATTGCGTCGTACTGGATAATTCACACATTGGGCGATTGTCTTTTATCGGCGACAGCGTGTTGGGTGAAAGTGTCGATGTGGGTGCGGGTGTCATGACCGTCAACCGGGCCATCGACTGGAAATCGATCAAAGTTAAAAATGGCAAAAAGTCCATCGACACGGGGCGCCCCAAGCTGGGTGCTTTCGTCGGTGATAATGTGGTGATAGGGGCGGGCAATACCATTCAACCCGGAACGGTGATATCTTCAGGGAAAGTATTGCCAGCCTGTTATTCAGTTAAAAATAAATAAGAAATTTTTTGGATACCAAAAATGTGCGGAATTAGTGGAGTGGTGGGTCTAAATAATATTTCTGACGAGCTGTACCAGGGCATTCGAAATCTGGAGTACAGAGGTTACGATTCCTGTGGCGTGGCTTTGATGAATAAAAAGTCGCTGGTCATCCGTAAAAATATCGGTGGGGTGGAAGAGGTTTTCCGTAAGGAAAATGTGTTGTCCCTTTCCAGTAAGATCGGTATTGCGCATACCCGGTGGGCCACGCATGGCAAAGTCACTCAAAATAATACTCATCCCTTCACCTCCTGCGATGGCAAGTTCGCTGTGGTGCATAACGGGATTGTGTCTAATTTTCGTCCTCTCAAAGATAAGCTGACCCGCGAAGGTCACAAATTTCATTCGGAAACCGATACCGAAGTCATCCCCCATTTACTGGAAAAATATTACAAGCAGACCAAAAATATAGAAAAAGCGCTTGTCAAAGTCATCAATGTTTTAGAAGGCACCTTTGCCATGGCGTTCATAACGTCCCTGGCTCCCGGCCAGATTTTTTGCGCGAAACGCGAATCTCCGTTGATGTTGGGCATCGGAGACGAAGCCAAGTATGTCGGCTCTGATTTCAACGCCTTCATCGACTACACGAAAAATGCCATTATCATTGAAGATGGGGAATATGCGATTATTTCCCGGGACAGTTACGTCGTCAAAGATTTCGTGACCGGGCAGGAAATTGAGAAAAATATCACCAAGATCGAATGGGACAGCGAGACCACTAAAAAAGGTGGTTACCCGCATTACATGCTCAAGGAAATTTATGAGCAACCGCAGGTGGTGACCAACGCTTTGGAGCAGGACTCCAAGTTGCTGGATGAATTAGCCGATATGGTTTTTGAAAGTGAAAAAACGATTCTCGTGGGGGTTGGAACCACATTTTACGTTGCCTCCTACGGGAATTATATTTTTTCTTCACTGGCCAGAGAGTTTTGTCCGCCCATCAGTTCGGACGAGTTCCCCTCGCTTGCCAATGTGGACGAGAAAAGTCTGGTGTTGGCTCTTTCGCAATCGGGTGAAACCTACGACACTTTGACCGCCTTGAAACACGCGAGATCTCAGGGAGCCAAAACCGCCGCCATTGTCAATGTGATGGGGTCTTCTATTGCCCGTTTTGTCGACAAGGTCATTCTCCAGGGCTCCGGTCCGGAAATTTGCGTGATCAGCACCAAGGCCGCGTTGTCTCAGATGTTGATTTTGACACTGGTCGCTCTCAGAGTCGCGGTGAAGAAAAAGGTCATGACCAAAAAAGAGTTTAAAACTTCCATGGCCGATCTCAACGAACTGCCGGGAATCATTCAAAGTATTTTGAACGAACGATCCGGGTTCATCCATCGTATCGCGAACAGTTATTGCAAAGTCCGGCATTGGTTGTATATGGGCCGAGGCATTTATTACCCGATCGCGCTGGAGTCGGCCCTGAAGATGAAAGAAGTGGCTTACGTTCACGCAGAGGGCATGCCAGCGGGATTTCTCAAGCATGGTACTTTGGCGATGATCGATGAGGATATTTTTTCGATTGTTTTCATTCCTCCCAGGGAAGACAAGGCTCTGTATGAAGCAACCATTCACAGCGTCGATGAAATTCGCGCCCGATCCGGGTTTGTACTGGGAATCCATTTCGATGAACGCGGAAAGAACAAGGATCTTTTCAGCGAAGAACTGATCCTGCCCAAGGTTTCTCCGCTGATCGCGCCTCTCATTCAAATGGTGATCGGGCAACTATTTTCCTATTTCACCGCCACCAGCCTCAAGCGCAATGTGGACAAACCCCGGTCTCTGGCAAAATCCGTGACGGTCGGATAACAATTCACACTTCCTTGTCCCGCTGACCCGAAATCTCCCGTATTAAAACAATAAACGACCTTGCCGCAGGCGGACAGGGTTTCCGACAAAGGCTTTCATTTAATAGCCGTGGCACAAGCTACGGAGTATAAAACCCACTGCTGGGAATAAAGAGTTGCTAAGAATAATCCCCGTCTGTTAGAGTTCTTCTTTCTTAAGGGCGCCTCTAAAAATTGTTTTTGGCCATGAGCGGCCCTTATAAAATAAGGGCACGCGAGTTGCCTGAAAGAAAAATATAGAATTATTAGAGCTCCCCTTAAATTCATCCATCATTCATTTGGGTTCAATGGCCCACTAAAAATATTCCTATGAAAACAATCCCTACAGCTTTGACCATCGCCGGTTCAGACCCGAGCGGGGGAGCCGGAATTCAGGCCGATCTTAAAACTTTTTCTGCACTGAAGGTTTTTGCCCAATCGGTCATTACTTCTATAACGGTACAAAACACATCGGGAGTCCAAGGCTCGTTTCATCTTCCCGTCGATACCGTGGAACAACAGCTTGGCGCCTTGCTGGACGACAAAAAACCACTTGCCGTTAAAACCGGCATGCTGGGCAACGATGCCATCGTCCTCAGTGTGGCTCGTCAGCTCAAACGCGCCCGCATTAAAAACCTCGTGGTCGATCCGGTCATCCGCTCGTCCAACGGCAAGACACTTTTATCCGCCAAGGGAGTTCAGGCGCTCAAGGAAAAGTTGTTGCCGTTGGCGCTAATCACAACGCCGAATATAAAGGAAGCTGAAATCCTTTCCGGACTTAAAATTTCTAAACCCGGCGATCGGCTGAAAGCGGCCCGCGCCATTTTGAAAACCGGGGTTAAAAGTGTTTTGATCACCGGCGGGCATTTGAAGGGCAAACCGGAGGACTTTTTTTACGATGGTGGCCGTCCTTTGTTACTCGAATCCGAACGTCTGGGAAAATCGGATCTGCACGGTACCGGGTGTGTTTTTTCTTCGGCGATTGTCGGAGGCCTGGCGTTGGGCAAGCCTCTGGCATTGGCGATAAACTCCGCCAAGGAGTTCATGGAGAATGCGATACTCGGCGGAATTTTGTCGGGACAGGGGCAGGGCAGTGTGGAGCCTCTTTCGGCACTTTACCAGAACGCAGAGCGGTGGGATCTTTTTCAACGCGTGTCGCGTGCGGTGGAAATTTTAAAAGACGCAAAAATCGGTCAGCTCATTCCCGAAGTGCAGTCCAACCTGGGAGTGGGGCTGGAGGACGCCAGAGCTCATCAGGATGTGCTTGGGTTTCCTGGACGCATTGTGAAGCATGGAGAAAATATCGTCACCCTTTCGCCTCCACAGTATGGCGGATCGAAGCATGTCGCCAATATTGTGTTGACGGCGATGCGCTATAACCCCGACAAACGAGCGGTGATGAACATCAAATACACGCCGGAACTTTTGAAAATATGCCAGCGTCTTAAATTCAAGACGGCGACCTTTAACCGGGCGGATGAACCCAAAAATGTGAGAATTAAGGAAGGGTCTTCCCTGGAATGGGGAACCGATACTGCGATTCAAGGGTGTGGCTTTGTTCCCGATATTATTTACGATATCGGCGGATTTGGAAAAGAAGAAATGATCCGCGTCATTGCCGATGA
>CAYPQH010000057.1:6454-13233 GCA_964412825.1 uncultured Nitrospinaceae bacterium
TTTACGATATCGGCGGATTTGGAAAAGAAGAAATGATCCGCGTCATTGCCGATGACATCGAATCCCTGGTCGACAAGATTCTAAAAATCCACCGGTTGCATAAATAGAAAGATCACTGCTAAAGCTGTAACGGCAGACCGGAGGCGGCAGACGGAAATATTCTCATCGCTTTGATCCTTGTCCTTTGGGTGACCCCCCATCTTTGGTATCCCTGATCTATAGCAGGGTCTTATCGATCATGATGTCGGAGTTTTTCCTCAGGTTCGTGAGCCAATCTTTGAAAACCGTGGTGGATTTTTGCCTTTTTAACTGGGCGGAGATGGTTTTGAGCTGTTCCTTGGTGGGTTCTCCGGCCTCCTTCCGATCCTTCAACTGTATCAGAAAATGTTTTCTGAAAGCGGTTGCGGATGTGGTTTGTCCTTTTTCCAGGGCGAAAACCTTGTCTTTGATATTCGGGAAATCCCCAACTCCCGGAATGGAATCGGCTCGGCTGAAAAAAGGCGTGTGTTGAATTTCCATGTTCAATTCCTTGGCGATTTTTCCAAGATTTTTTCCACGTTCAAGTTTGCCTGCAAGTTCCTTAAATTTTTTGGACGTGAGTTTTTTGTTCGCATCCGACCGGGCTTTTTCTTGAACGTCTTCTCGGACACTGTCCAGCTCGGGAATATAGGCGGGCTTTCTTTCTTTGACTTTCAAGATGAAAGAAGCCTCAAACGTGTGAATGGGGTCGCTGACCTGATTGTCCGCCAGGGAAAAGGCGGCATTGAAAAACTCTGGAGAGGATCCGACATCGGCGATCATGTGCTTTCGTCGGTTGATGAAATCCGATGTTTTGACCTCGACTTTTTGGTCCGCCGCGCTTTCAGCAAAACTGCTGCCTTTTTGCGTGGACTTATAAATCCGTTTGACGATCCTGCGTGCCTTTTGCCTGGCCTTGGTCACCTTGATGGACTGGATGATCTCGTCCTTCACTTCGGTGAGCGGTTTTATTCTTTCATCGGTCTTTTTTTCGAGCCGGATAATATGATAGCCAAAGGGAGATTTGACCGGTTCGCTGACTTCTCCGGGCTTTAATTTTTCCAGAGCCGCTTCGAATTCAGGGACCATGGTTCCCTTTGGAAATTCGCCTAAACTACCGCCCTTATCTCCTGACGAAGGATCGTCTGACAATTCCTCCGCGAGTTTTTCAAATTTTGCACCGTCGCGGATTTTTTTCAAGGCCTCCTGAGCTTCTTTTTCGGCCGCTGCTTCCGTGGCTTTTTGCTTTTCTTCATCGCTGGCTTTTTCATCCAACTTCGTGGGTTCTAACTGGAAAAGAATGTGGCTGGCGGTGTATTTTTTTTGCACTCGAAAGTTGGCGATTTTTGAATCATAATATTCCTGGATGTCTTCTTCGTCCGGTATGATGGCGTCTTCAAAGTCTTTGGGGTTCACTTTGACGTAATCCACCTTGATCTGGTCGGGAACTTCGAATAGCACCTTATTTTTGTCGTAATAGCTTTTTAAGTCCGTTTCATTGACGGGTTCGGCGGTTTCAAAATGATCCTCCGAAAAGAAGATATAATCGAACTTCACAGATTCTTCTACGGTCTTAAACGCATCGAGGACTTCCGTGTGGGAAACCAGCGTGTTGCCGGAGATCATTTTTTCAAGTTTTTCAATTCTCAACGCTTCTCGCTGACCTTCTTCAAACCCTAAGTGAGTCAATCGGTTGAACTTGATATAGTTGTCGTAATAGGTCTGATTGTATTTATTGTCTTTTTGAAACGCGGGGAAGCTTTGGATATGGGACACCAGTTCTTCATCGCTCACCCGGATGTTCAGGTTGTCCGATTCCAGAAGCAGTAGTTTTCTATGGATTAGGGCGTCGAGGGCCTGAGTTTTCAGATCGAGCCGCTGAATGAGATCTTCCGAGAACTGGTTTTTAAACTGGTCCCGGTAAAAATTGATTAAATTGTTGAAGGTTTTATCATATTGACTGTAAGGTATCTCAACCCCTTCCACCGTGGCGACCACGCCCCCACGCGATTCCGGCGCTCCACCCATTCCCCATGAATAAAAAATAGTGCCTAAAAAGGCAAAAATTATCAGCCAGAGAACGGTCTTAACCATCCAGGAATCGGCGTGTTGCCGGATAAGATTCAGCATTCAAAACTCTCCCATAAGTGTAAATCGTAAATGAAACTTCATACTATAATAAAAATAATAGAGAATCCGCAACCGATAAATTTGTAGAAAAACCTATTATTTTTAACGTCGACGAAAACAAATCTCTGTGTGACGATAGGGTGTAGGTTGTTCGTAGAGTCAGAGGAGGAGCCTTTATTTGCCTTGCAATTTTTTCGGTACCTTGATATAACCAAAAAGTTATGAAAAACAATAAGTTATGTTGGCGATAGTTATTTTTTCATAGGGGAGACATTTGTTCAACTATTTTTGGAATTTATTTTCAAATGATCTGGCGATAGACTTGGGAACCGCCAACACCCTGGTCAATGTTCGTGGCGAAGGAATTGTTTTGCGAGAACCTTCGGTGGTCGCCTTGAACAGCCAGACCAACGAAGTGCAGGCAGTGGGAATGGAAGCAAAGCAGATGCTGGGCCGCGCTCCCGGAAGCATTGTCGCCATCCGCCCTATGAAAGACGGTGTCATTGCCCATTTTGAAGTGACGGAAAAAATGATCCGGCATTTCATCCAAAAAGTTCATAATAACCGTAAAACCCTGGTCCGCCCCCGGGTGGTGATTGCTGTTCCGTCGGGAATCACCCAGGTAGAAAAACGCGCCGTTCGTGACTCTGCGGAATCGGCAGGAGCCAGGGAAGTGTTTTTGATCGATGAACCCATGGCCGCGGCAATTGGCGTTGGCCTGCCCGTTCAGGAACCGACTGGAAACATGATCATCGATATTGGAGGCGGGACGACGGAAGTTGCTATCATCTCAATGTCGGGAATCGTTTATAGCAAGTCCATTCGCATTGCGGGCGATGAGATGGATGAAGCCATTGTCAATTATATCAAGCGCAAATACAACCTGTTGATTGGTGAACGGACCGCAGAAGAAGTAAAAATAAATATTGGTTCCGCCTATCCCATGGAAAAATCCATGGAAATGGAAGTCAAGGGTCGAGATCTGGTCGCCGGCATTCCCAAAACCCTCCTGATTTCCGATGAGGAAATCAGAGAAGCGCTGACCGAAACCTTTGGCACGATTGTAGAAGCGGTAAAAATCGCATTAGAACGCACTCCCCCCGAACTGGCGGCAGATATTGTTGATAAAGGCGTGGTGGTCGCGGGCGGAGGTTCTTTAATCAGGGGTTTGGATATTCTATTAAAGGAAGCCACCGGTTTGCCCATCGTTCTGGCCGATGATCCCCTTTCAGCAGTAGCTCTGGGAGCCGGGGCGGTATTGAAAGATCCTAAACTCCTTAAAAAAGTCGCTTTGTAGTTGTGCCCAGAAAGGGAATTAAAGGCAAACGATTAATCACATTACTCTCCTTGCTCATCCTGGTATCCCTGGTCCTGATGACCCTAAACATCAAGCGCGACCAGCGGCCCTTTTTTTTTGAATCGCTGATAGCTTCTATAATTTCTCCCGTTCAGGCGATTTTTACCCAGGTCACCTCCTCGATTTCAGGTGTTTTTGAACATTATATTTTTGTTGTCGATGCTGCCTGGGAAAATAAAGAGCTGAGAAAGCGAATCAATCAACTTTCTCAGGAGAAAAATGAACTGGTCGAGCGGTTGAAGCAACAAGAACGCATCGCAAGATTGTTCCCGAATGAGGAGCCAGAGGCAAAGAATTTAAGGGTCGCTACAGTCATCGGCAGGGACGCCACTCAATGGTCCAAGGTTGTGTTTATCAATCAAGGGACGGATCAAGGCGTGCATGAAAACCTCACTGTCATAACCAACGCCGGGGTCATCGGTCATATTATTCAGTCCACCGGAAAGATGTCCAAGGTGTTATTGATAACCGACAGTCGAAGCGCGGTGGATTCCTTGTTCCAGGACTCCCGTATTGCCGGAGTGGCGGTCGGAACCGGGAAAAATGAAGTCAAAATGAAATATGTGCCGATGAACGCAAAGGTATTGGTCGGCGATGCCATTCTTTCTTCCGGGTTGGGAGGAACATTTCCCAAAGGGCTGAAGATCGGCGTTGTCAGCCAAATCACAAAAATGAAACAAGGACTGTTCCAGGATATTACAGTCGCTCCCAGCGCAGAATTTTCACGTCTGGAAGAGGTGTTGGTCCTTGTGCCCTAACCCTATTTGCAAATGTTTTTCCTGATACAATCCCTTATATTGGTGGTTCTGTTTTCCGCCCAAACCACTTTTCTGGAAAATTTTTCCATTGCCGGCGTCACCCCCGACCTGGCTTTGATATTTGTCGTCTATTGCGGGATTCATTTCAAGGGAAGTCGTGGGGTTGCAATGGGTTTCACTGTGGGACTGGTTCAGGATTGCCTGTCCGGAGGGCTTTTGGGGGTCAACACCCTTTCAAAAAGTTTGATCTCCTTTTTCTTTTCGACACTGAAAGATAAAATAATGGTCGAAGGCCTGATCCCCATCTTCCTGTTCATCATTACAGCCTCCTTGCTGGATGGAATTATTTTCTATCTTGTACTGGTCACTTTGTTTAAAGGGGAGGTTCCGGGCAGTTTTCTGTTTTCATCTTTACCCATGTATGCGATATACAATGGTTGTGTCGGTCCCATTTTATTTTATATTCTGGATTCGAACAGAAAATGGGTTTCCCGTAAATTTCCCAACCCCTATTTGCGGCAATCATGAGTTTCTATCGATACAGCGGTGGTGATTCGGAAACCGTCAGGAAGAAAATAAAGATTTTTGTTATCCTGACCATTTTTGCATTTTTATGCCTTTGGATGCGCGTATGGTACCTGCAAATTCTAAAGGGTCAGCACTTTCAGGGCTTATCGGAAAATAACCGGGTTCGAATGGTCGCCCTGCCTGCCTACCGGGGAACCATTGAGGACCGAAACGGGCAAACCCTGGTCAGCATCCGTCCCTCCTTCAACATTTATGTCACCCCCGAAGACGCCAGTGAACTGTCTGCCACCCTGACCGCACTGAAAAAAATCGTCGATTTTGATAAAGAAAAAGTGCTTCAAAAGATCAAGGAGTCGCGACCTTTTAAACAGGTTCTGATTAAAAGAGATATCCAGCGTGAAGCTGTGGCGATTGTGGAAGAAAGTAAAATGCGACTGCCGGGCATCGAGATCAAAGTGGAACCTCTTAGGAATTACGTTTATGGAGAACTGGCGTCTCACGTTCTGGGATATCTTGGAGAGATTTCCAAAGGAAAATTGGCAAGCCTGAACGACCCCAGTTACGAACAGGGAGATTTTATCGGTAAAAACGGGCTGGAGATCATTTACGAGACCCTTCTGCGCGGTAAAAAAGGCTACAAGGAAGTGGAGGTCGATGTTTCGGGCAGAGAACTCAAAACCCTGAGAAAACTTCCGCCAAAAAACGGAAATACACTGACACTGACTCTGGATCTCAGAGTGCAAAAAGTTTTAGAAGAAGCAATGAAAGGCACTGACGAAGACCCCGTTTCCGGGTCCGTCGTCATGATGAAAGTTCACACAGGAGAAATTATAGCCATTTCCAGCGAACCTTCATTCGACGCCAATCTGTTCGCCGCGGGAATATCCAGAAAAAACTGGAGGAAGCTAACGCAGGACAAACTCCACCCGTTGCAACATAGGGCGATCAACGGCCAGTATCCCCCAGGGTCCACTTATAAAATCGTGACCGCCCTGGCGGGACTGGAAGAAAAAATAATCACTCCCGAAACCACGGTTTATTGCCCGGGCTATTTTCGCTTGGGGCGCGGCAGATATCGTTGCTGGAAACGGGGTGGACATGGTTCCATGAACCTGCACTCCGCCCTGGTGCAGTCCTGCGATGTTTACTTTTATACCATTGGACATCGACTGGGCATCGACAAAATTTATGAATACGCGAAAAAATTGGGGTTGGGCGATTACACCGGCATCCAGCTCATGGGAGAAAAACGCGGGCTCATCCCCAGCACACAATGGAAACTGAAATACAGAAAAAAAGCCTGGTTGTTGGGCGAGACCATCTCCGCATCCATTGGGCAAGGATACAATCTGGTAACGCCCATCCAGCAAGCCCGGTTCATGGCCTCAGTCGCCAATGGAGGCGTTTCCCTGAAACCGTTTTTAGTGAAAAAAATTGTCGACCCGGACAAGAAATTGATTAAGGAATTTCACGCGGATGTAACCCATAAAGCCAATATCAACCCGGAGAATCTGGAGTTGATCCGTTCCGCACTTCTTGGAGTGGTGAACGAACCACGAGGAACGGGCAGGAGATCCCGCCTCAAGAACATAAAAGTTTCAGGAAAAACCGGAACCGCGCAGGTGGTGAAACTGAAAGTGACCGAAGGCATCGAAGATGAGGGGAAAATTCCCTACCAGTTTCGCGACCACGCCTGGTTTGTCGCGTTCGCACCCTATGAGAAACCGGAAGTCGCCATCTCGGTCTTAGTGGAACATGGCGGACACGGTGGGGCCGCCGCCGCGCCTATAGCAAAAAATTGTTCGAAGCGTATTTTAAATATTACCCGCCTTTAGAGGAAATAGAAAAAACGGAAGCGGGTCCAGATGGTGTTGAGGTGATGAAAGAGGAAGAATAATTCCTGCGTTAACCGACTACAATTTCAACACTCGCTTGTTTCACAATGCTCGATTCGAGAAATTCATAGCGCAAGCAGTAACGGCCTTTGC
>CAYPQH010000058.1:0-6148 GCA_964412825.1 uncultured Nitrospinaceae bacterium
ATTTGAACCTGCACTCTTCGACCTATCACGAGGGGGTCAACTCCGAAGGCGATTTTGTAAACCCCCGTACATTTGAAATATCAGCCTGCGGCGGGTTTCAGCTGGTTGACCGGCGTTCGGAGCTTGCCGACCTGTTTCTGGAAGGGGAGGAAATAGCCACTTTTACAAGCGTTGCGGATCTGAAGCAAAAAATATCCTATTATCTGGCGAATGCGGAAGAAAGGCGGCTCATTGCCCAAAAAGGTCGTGAACGGGTTTTGGCCGAGCACACCCTTGAGCACCGCATGACCGAATTGTTGCTCCACATTTTCGGGGATCAATTGGCTTCCCTGAAGCAAAGGGTTGCCGGCAGGAAAGAATCCGTTGAAAATTTTATCGAACAGGCGGGTGAAAAAACCGAGCTTGCGAACTATCTCGAACAGTTTCGCGGTACACCGGAGTTTTCCCTGAAAACCGTAACCGATCACATCGCGAAAGGCGAGGGGGCTTTGACAAAAACAGAAACCCTCATGCTGATGGTGGATCAATTGGTGAATGAAAAGAGGTGAGTTTTGGTTGATCGTATCCTCGTCATGAGTCTGACCCGTATGGGTGATCTGGTGCAGGCAACTCCGTTGATCAGCGGATTGCGGAAAAAATATCCGGAGGCAAAAATCACGTTGATGGTGTCGAGTGATTTTGCCATGTTTGTCCCTAACATTCCTGATATTGACGATTCTATCGTTCTGGACATCCGCCAGTTCACTCAAAAAGAGCGTTGGAAGGATATGACCTGGGTGGTTCTCTACCGATATCTGGAAACTTTTTTAGAAGAAGTGAAGAGCCGTAGGTTTGATCTTGTGGTGAATCTCAGTCATTCTAAACTGAGTGCGATGATGATTTTGTTCCTCGGAATCAAAAAAGTGCTCGGGTTCATGTGCAATGACACCGGCGATCGTATGACGCGTCATCCGTGGATGCAGTATTTTGGGATCGAGCCGTTCAATCGTGTTTACAATCCTTTCAATCTGGTCGAAATTTTCGCCCGGGGGGCAGACGTCGAGTTGACCGGTCAAAAGATCAGGATCAATGTCGTGGAGGAAAGTCAGAAGTCCATAGTGGAACAGTTCGACCGGGAAAATATCTCCGAGGAAGAACTGTTGATTGGTATCCAGGCGGGTTCCAGTCTTGAAAATCGCAGATGGCCAGCCCGGTATTTTGCCGAATTGGTGGACTTGCTGGTCGAACGCCTCAATGCCCGGATTGTCTTGTTCGGTGTGGCTGGCGAAGCGCCGCTTGCCCGGGAAATTAAAAATCTGTCGGCCCGCCAGGAGAATATAACCGATCTGACGGGGAAAACCGATATCAACCAGTTGATCGGGTGGGTGAGTAAATGCGCTTACCTGGTGACCAATGACACGGGAACCATGCACATTGCCGCCGCGTTGGGAACCCGAATCGTGGGGTTATTTTTCGCCCACGCGCATCCGATTGAGACGGGGCCATATTCTCCAGGCCATGTGTTGTTTCAGGCAAGAATCTCCTGCGCTCCTTGTAGCTATGGCGTGCAGTGTAATAATATCGTTTGCATCCATAAAGTTAAGCCGCATCATTTGTATTCTATGATTCTGAATCATCAGAAAGAGGATGTCTGGAAACTTCCGAATAATATGGGGCCTCTGGATGAAATGAACATTTTTGAAACCCGTTACGGAGATGACCACAGGCTCACCCTGCGACCCCTCATTCGGCATGCGGTGAATCTGGATGATATTCTTCGATGTTGCTATTCCCGTTTATGGCTTGGCTCTCTCGGAAAAAGCGTCGCCGATGAGGATTCGCTGGACATGGATAAGATGATAGAAACGATGCGGCAGGATTACGACTGTGAGGATATGTCCGTAATTTTATCGTCCTTGCAGGGAAAAATCGAAATACTGGGAGATTTGACCCGGCTTGCCAGAAAAGGGGCGCAGGCAACAGGAGGCATCATTCGATTGTTCAGGGGGAAACCCTCGCCTGAAAAACTAAGGGCTCTGGGAGAAGAAATCAATCGCGTCGATGAGGAAATGAATCTGACGGGATGCTCTCACCCAGAATTAAAACCCGTTGTTGACATGTTTAAAAAGCGCAAGGAAAACTTTCAGGGAGAGAATGTTGTCAAGTTGGCGGGGGCTACAGGGCACTGCTACGAGCAGATGGTGGAGGAGATCAAAAAGTTGACTCGTCTCCTGAATGCGGTTGTCCTGGTTTTTGACTCACCCGGTATAGAGGGAAATCAGGTGGGCTCCAAATCCATTAATGCTTTGGTTCCTGGGAGGTAGCAAGCGTTTTCCGAATTGCCTTTGTTTTTTAAGAAGAATTCCAGGAATTTCAGGGAAGCGCCGCCTCCTGTAGAAACAAAAAAATTAGACGTGAAATAATTCCAGAGAATGTAACTGTCGTCTTCCGAAAAACCCAGAGTCAGTAAGTTTCGGTTGATGGAAGGGAGGAGCTGTTTCCCAATTTGCTTTTTGATCAGATTTTTTAGTTCATTTATACTCACTCTGTTTAGAAGGGCCGCAGAATCTCCTCCGCCTATGATCACAGAAAGCTTGGGATTGATTAAAACAGAGCTGAACAGCAGTTTGGCCAATTCGAGCGAACCTTCCAGATAGGCATTGTTTGTTGGATGATCATATGCCCCAAGAGGCCCGTTCCAGAAAACATTTTCTATGTCGGGCGATAGAATATTTTTAGCATAGTTTTCGATGGTTTTGGGTCCAAGGTCCAGTTGCAGTTCTCTATTGAAATCGGGCAGGCTTTTAACTTCATAAGTGGTGTCATGAAAATCAGCAACCACTTTATAATCTTCGGGGAACAAGATTTCGACATTATGAGTTTCTGCAAGGTCGAGAATTTCATCGGCCAACCGGGTTTCTTCAAGTAAACCTTGCCCCTTGTCCCCATTCGGATTCAACAGTTTACCTGGAATATCTTGCAACTCGAAAGGAGTGACCTGCTCTTTTGATTTTAGCGCCAGAAGAAAAGCGTTCACCATTTTACCGCCAATTATGATACGCTTTACCTTGGATTTAACAAATTCCTTGAGGACCGCTATTTTGTCGCTAATTTTGGCTCCACCGGCAACGATTACGGTTTTTTGAGGGTTGGAAAGAACACGACTCCCAAAGTTCCCCAGGATTTCAACTTCTTCAAAGAGCAAATTGCCCGCCACTACGATTTTGCCCTTTTGCCGCATGAGTTGGGGAAGCATTTTGATGCTTTTGGTCACCCGGTGGCTACACCCAAAAGCGCAGTTAATATAAACATCCGAGGATTCAGCAATATCAGAAATGAATTCTTTACGGTAAGTTTCATGGTTCTTCGGTTCCAGTAAATATCGCAGATTGGGTAGAAACTTAATTCCACCCGGGGGCAGACGATGGTTCGAGAGTATTTCCAAAGAATGTTTTAGATGAGAATCGATGATCTCTGGCGGAAAAATGGTATAGGTGTCGCCGTATTTTTTACGGATCAAAGTATCAAAGTGAGTGCTGACAAACTGAATATTGAATATTCCATCCCATCCAATGTGATCTTTAGTTTTATGAGGTCGTCCCAGGTGAGAGCCGATGATTATTCTGCAATCACCGTCGGTCAATTCATGGATTTTTTTGAAAGTAAGGTCAAGAAAACGGCGAATGCGAGTGTCATCAGCCACGCGAAAATATCCCTTTTTGGAAGAAACCAGAGGGACGTTGAAATCCACACGGATAAATATGGTTTTTCCTCTCAGATCGTCAGGACTTAAAGTGTCCAACGAAACCATACCTGACGAATCTATCATCATTCATTACCTAACTTTGCTGATGTGAAAAGGACTCAAATACGCCTTGACGAGTCGTGGCGATCGTTTAAGGCAACTATTTGAAAAATAATAAGTTAACTTAATGTAAACAACTTTTGTAATCAAATATACTTTAGTTTAGTATAGCAGACTTAAAGACGAATTTTGTCCATTGAGGCAAATAAAAAGCGAGAAATATTGAAAATGTCAAAAAAAATAATGTTAATCAATGCGGATCAGCCGGAAGAATGCCGGGTGGTCATTTTGGAAGATGGAAAAATCGAAGAACTGATCGTCGAGCATGCTTCCCACGAACAAATTAAAGGAAATATTTATCTTGGGACGATCAATCGGGTGGAACCTTCGATAGAAGCGGCTTTTATGGACATTGGCAGTAAAAAGTTCGGGTTTTTGCCGTTCAAGGATGTCCGAAAAGATTCTTATTTGCAAACAGGTGAAAAAAAAGCCAGAACGCGGATTCAGGATGTTTTGGTGCGTGGGCAAAATCTTCTGGTCCAGGTGGTAAAAGAGGGGAGAGACGCAAAAGGACCTTCTCTGACGAATTGGATCAGCCTTCCGGGTCGGTTTTTGGTTTTAATGGTGGGGCAGGAAGCCAGTGCGGTTTCCAGAAAAATTGAGGATGAGACTGAGAGAAAGAAATTAAAAGACATCATCGCCGATTTTAACCTGCCGGAAAATATGGGCGTTATCATCCGTACTGCGGGTCTGGGCCGGACAAAACTAGAGCTTCAAAAGGACCTGCAAATGCTTCTGAATATTTCAGAAAAGCTCGAAACTGATCTGAATAATCAGGACATTCAAGCTCCGGCACTTTTGTACAGCGAGCCCGATATGGTGGTCCGAACCGTGCGCGACCATTTCACCGCTGACACTACAGAAATTATTGTGGACGATAAAGAATCGTATAAAGCGGTTCAGGGATTCGTCAAGATGGTCATGCCCAGACTTTATCGTCGGGTCAAGTTTTACAAGGAAACAAAACCCATTTTTTCTCAGTTCAATATCGAGACACAAATTGATTCGATTTATGACCGAACCGTCAAGTTGCCTTCCGGGGGATCGATTGTGATAGATATCGGGGAAGCCATGGTGTCCATCGACGTCAATTCAGGGAAAACCACCGGTGCCAGCCAACTCGAAGAAACCGCGACGAACACTAATTTGGAAGCGGCCACTGAAGTGGGGCGGCAATTGCGCCTGCGTGATCTGGGTGGTTTGATCGTGATCGATTTCATCGATATGTATCAGAAAAAAAATAAGGCTCTGGTGGAGCGGCAACTGAAACTTGTTTGTAAAAAAGACAAAGCCAGAATAAATTTATCGCGAATCTCAAAATTCGGACTGATTGAAATGTCCCGACAAAGAATGTCGCCGCCTGTAAAAGAAGGGGTTTTTGAAAATTGCAAAGTTTGTAAAGGGGCTGGGCATGTCAAGTCGGTGGGTAATATCGTTCTGGGAATGCTGCGTAAAATTCAGGAAATCATTGCGCGTGACAATGTGAGGTTGCTGGCGGTGGAGGTTTCGCCGGAAGTGGGGGACTACATGCTGACTCACAAATTGCGATACCTGCTTGAATTGCAGGAAAAGCACCATTTTATTATCGAATTTGTCAGCAAGCCCGGGTTGGCCCATGAAGACTTTATCTACAACGTTCTCGAAAGAAAAAAGCCTGTCGAAAATGAACAGGGGGATAAGCCTGCGGAAACGAGTCCGGCTACCAGGAGTGAGAGCGCTAGAAGCGACCGAACTTCAGAAGACGGAACCGATGGCAAAAAAGATAATAGAAGGGGAAGGCCAAGAAGCCAACGCGCCAAATCGGCTCCCAGGAAACGTTTTACAAGTGAAAGACAAAATCCCGATGAAGTAAAGACGCTGGATAAGCCAACGGAAACGGATCAGGTGCCTCAAAATGGCGATACCAATATTGAACCGACTTCCGATGTGGCCGAGGTAGAAATAAAGAAGGAAGGTGACGTGGTCGCAGCCAAAGATCCGGATGCCAAACCGAGCCCAAGAAAACGTTACCCGAGGAGAAAAACCTCGTCCAGAAGGTCGTCGAACTATCGAGGCAGAAGGAAACCGTCTGAGTCCTCCCAAGGTTCTAAAGCTGTAAGCCCTGCGGGTGATCAAACCAAACCCGATGTGGATGGAAACGTTGCGAACCCACGCCCGGCATCTCAAGAGGCAAGTGAAAAAACCGAGGGTGGAAATGTCGGTTCTCCAACCCCCGTTACAACGCCGACCACACCCAGCGATATCAGTCCTCCAAAGGAATCGTCGTCGCAATCATTCCCTGAGGATTCTTCTGTTTAAGTCATA
>CAYPQH010000058.1:6248-13145 GCA_964412825.1 uncultured Nitrospinaceae bacterium
TCAGAATGACCGACATTGGCTGATGGAAGCCTTTAAGAACGCGATAATATAAGGTTATGCTTGTCAGTTCGAATGCTGACTAATCGTATATTTCGTCTTTGTGAGGAGCGTTTGCGACGAATCCGTGATAATTTTTCATTTGATTGCGGCTCGCGATGACGATCCCATAATTTACTTTAACTGAATCAAAAATTATTCGTATTCCCTTCAAGGTTTTTCATCCACCGATAGGGCGCATCGGAACCCCGTGTCCCAAAACCGTCCTTTAGGCGGGAGGGGATTTCGGTAGGGGATGGTGATGAATTCCTGCATGAATCCGTGTTCGCGTTTTTGAATGCCGCCTCCTCTGGAAACTTTGAGTTTTTCACCGAAGTTTTCATCTTTATAGGTTGAGTCGGGATAAGGGCGATACCAGCTTGCTGTCCATTCAGAAACATTGCCGGTCATGTCAAAAACTCCCGCCAGGCTGATATCTTTTTTGAAACTCCCTACCGGTTGCACGGTTTTGCCAAGGCTGGCCCAATCGTTGTGTGGTTCCTGACCCCATACAAATATTCGGTCGTCGCCGTCGCGTGCGGATTTTTCCCATTCAAATTCCGTGGGCAGTCGTTTGTCGATCCAGGCGCAGTACGCGTCCGCTTCATACCAGTTGATCCCGCGCATGGGTTCGTTTAGGGCAGTCACTTTGTATTTGGCCTGAGGCTTGAAGCGCATGAAGTCTGCATACGTCACTTCATGGCGGTCAATGTAAAATGAATCGAGGTGAACTTCCTGCTGGGGTTGCGCATTCAAACCGGTAGTGCGTTCCGACCTGAACCTGGGCGAGCTTTGGCCGGGCTGTACCCCTAAGGTAAATTTTCCCGAGGGAATCAATGCCATGTCTTTGGGTTCTTGTTGACACGCGAAGAGGCCAGCGAGGAAAATGAAAACCAGCGCCGTGCGGTTCAATTAATTTTCTGCTGATGTTGGTTCAATAGTCATGGAAACTTCCGGAGCAGGGGGGGGTGGAAAAATTCTACTATGGTTGGAGGAAACATACTCCACGGTCAGGCATGCGGCTTCCGACCGGGTGCACATCATGGACCGGCAATCCTCCTCATCGTTGGAACAATAATAGTTCAATATCCGTATTTTAAGGAAATCGTCGTTTGAAGTTTTCACCACGTAAACATTTTTCTTCGATTCAATGTTGTGGGTACGTGTCCGGTAATTATACCAATTGGATATGGCCTTGTTAGAGCGTCTGCCGAAAGACCGGCTGTCCTGAATGAATTCATTTTCAGGAACCTTTGAGACGCTGTTGAAATCCACCAGACCCAGGTTGATCACCCCCACATTTCCTTTTGGATTGGTGACCCCGCCATTGGTGACGATTTTGGTGCGTTGAAAACCCAGGTCCCAGTCCAGTCGGCTCAATTCTTCCTTTTGTTTGTCCAGATCGTTCACTGTGATGGTTTTTCCTGAAGAAAAACTGACTAAAGTCCATGTTTCCTTGGACTTTGCCTTAATGACCACGGTTGGATGGAGCGATTTTACGGAGTTTTTCTTTAACATTTTGGGAGGCAGAGGGACGGTTTCGTAATCTTCGATATTATCGAGCATAAAATTCAACGTTGTGTGAAACGCCAGCGTCGCAAAAAGAAGAATGCAAAAAACTTTCAGAGTCGGATTCATGGTCCTATATTAACATACGTGACCCCTTCATAATATGGATCGGTTCACGTTTTATAACCCCGGATCATGAGTTTTATAATCGTAACCCATTAAAATAATGTGAATTATTAAATTGACACTTTTTGATAGAGGTATGATAAATTATAGAGTGAGTATGGTTTGAAACCTATTGATACAATAGGCTTCTATTGTTCCTCTCCTCAAATTATTTGTGAAATGTCTAAAGACCGGGAATTTGAATATAAAAAGGTACAAATTGAAAGCTTTTTAAAAACGGCTTTCCAAAAGAAATTCAGCCGGAACTCCAGGATTTCCATCCGCAAAAGACAAAAATTTTTGGATGAGATGACCCGAAAAGTCAGTAAAAAATTTGGTAAAGATGTGTTGTGCCTGGTCGATTTCACAAAACATGGGTTTGTGGGCCTGGTATCGCCGGCACGCAAGACAGCCACCGACAAGGGAAAGTTGATTCATTCTTTTACCCATCCGCAGGTTTTTTATACTTCCCACTGTGTTGATCGGTTCAGCCAAAGGACAAATACCGAGGAAAACTGTGTGGCTGTCCTTGATACCTTCATGAATGATGCGCTGCTTTCCTATGGCGAGTGTGAAGGCAATCTCACCTGTCCGACGGGTGTTTTCGCCTATGAAATGGAAAACGATCGTTTGATTGTCAAGACCTTCCTTAATTTTGAGTTGCTCTCAGCCGACCAGATAAAGAAGTTTTATGGTCCCGGTATGATATCGACATTTCCAGAAGAATTTTTATCGGATGAGGTTTCGGAAAGTGATTTTATTATTGGAGACGAATTCACCGACCTTGAGAAAAGCACGAAAAACTAATCTCTTTTATTTATACCCATTTTATTGCACTGCGTGAATAAAAGATCCCTCAATTTCATCTCTTAATCCTCACCGGAATGATTCAGCTTTTCAATGTCGCAAAATCTTATGGGGGCGGGACCCCGGCTCTGGTCGATATTACTTTTGAAGTCAAAAAGGGCGAATTTATTTTTTTGACGGGGCCCAGTGGAGCGGGGAAGACCACCCTCTTAAAAATCATGTACCGGACGGAAAAATTCGATCAGGGGCAGGTTCTGGTGAATGGAATGAACATCGGAAAAATTCCCGACCGGAAGCTTTATTCGCTTAGGCGCGAGATCGGGTTTGTTTTTCAGGATTACAAACTGCTCGCAAAAAAAAGTGTTTTTGAAAATGTAGCTTTTGCCCAGGAAGTCATTGGCGCAAATAAAAAGCGGATACGATTTAAAACCTGGGAGGCGTTAAAAAACGTCGGACTGACCCATAAAAAGGATTCTTATCCACCGCAACTTTCCGGGGGGGAACAGCAAAGGGTGGCCATTGCCAGAGCTTTGGTGAATTCTCCTAAAATCATACTTGCGGATGAACCCACGGGCAATCTGGACCCGGAAATCTCCCTGGAAATACTTAAATTGTTTGAGCACGCTAAAAAAAATGGCGTTACGGTGGTCTTCGCGACACATGATCAAGAAATGATTCGTTCGCGCAATCATCGCGTGGTTGTTATCAAACGAGGGAAGTTGATGGCTCCCTGACCGGGAATTTTTCAGATATGACACTTTCTGCCACCCTATCAAATATCAAATCCAATTTGCAGGTGTTTCTGGTTTCAGTCGCGACCATCACGGTGGCATTTTCAATTCTGGGGCTGTTTCTGGTCATATTTGTGAACCTCAACTCTTTTTTGACGACCTGGAGCAAGCATGTCCAGTTGATCGTCTATCTTGAAGACGACATTTCGAAAAGCCAGCGGCAGTCCCTTGAACAATTGATTTCCACCAATCCCGATGTGGAATCCATGGCCTTCATCCCCAAGGAAACGGCCTGGGCAAATTTTAAAATTACTTTTTCGACTAAAAAATCAGATTTTATTGATGAGTTAAAATTCAATCCTTTGCCAAGTTCCTACAACCTGAAGTTCAAACCATCGCCTGACCGATTCACTAAAATTCAGGGTTTTGCTGAATTATTTAAGGAAAGGGACGGAGTGGAGTCGTTGGAGTATGGTGAAAAATGGTTGCGAGCCTTTGAAAAATTCATGATTTTTATCCGAATTTTTCTTTTGGCTGTGGGTGGTTTGTTGTCTCTGGGTCTTATCCTCATTATTTCAAATACGATCAAGTTGTCGTTTTATTCCCGGCAGGAAGAAATTGAATTGATGTTGTTGATCGGCGCCACTCCAAATTTTGTCCGGGTTCCTTTCATGGTAGAAGGCATGCTACAAGGGTTGCTCGGTGGAATCTTTGCCCTGACTCTGATAAAAATCCTACAGCTGTATATTAGTGTTCAATTTCAAGGCTCTCTGGAAACCATAGCGCGGGGCATGGAATTTCAATTTATATCGCAACCCATAATTCTTGTTCTTCTGGTTTCCAGTGTGTTGATCGGTTTGCTGGGAAGTTTTATTTCCATCAGGCAATTTCTATCTCCCAATTATAAAAAATGAAATTTGCTACAAATTCGATTTTACTTTTACTGTTTTGTTTGGCGCTGGCGGCAATGTCATCTCCTGTATCACTTTTGGCACAGGTGGCAAACGAAATACAATCTAAGATAGGGCAAGAGAAAACAGAACTTGAAAAGTTGAAAGCGAAAATTATCAAGCAGGAAAAAGCGATCAAACGGGCGGGAGCAAAAGAAAGTTCGGCGCTCATGACTCTCCAGAAAATTGGCAATCAGTTGAAGTTAAAAGAACGTGAGCTT
This sequence comes from uncultured Nitrospinaceae bacterium, assembly GCA_964412825.1. Taxonomy (GTDB): domain Bacteria; phylum Nitrospinota; class Nitrospinia; order Nitrospinales; family VA-1; genus JADFGI01. Next base: position 10,668 of record CAYPQH010000058.1, read on the forward strand.
AAAATTTATCAATGGAATAAAAAAATCAATCAAGATAAAATTTTGCAGTTGAAAAAACAGATCGCTCTTGCGGAAAACCATTTGTCAGGGCAAAAGAAAATTTTAGGGAAAAGACTACGCGCCATTTATAAAGAAGGAAACATGTTTCCTGTTAAAGTTTTATTTTCCTCCGAAAACTTCAATGATTTGATTCAGAGGATAAAATATATGGAACTGATCACAGAATATGATTCCAAAATTTTCGAAAAATATAATTCGAGATTCAATCAGCTTGAAGAAGAGAAAAGGACGCTTTTGAAAGCGCGGGACAACCTTGAGCAACTGGAAAAGGACACAGAAAAAAATAAAAAGGCTATCAATACCCAGAAAAATAAAAAAACTTTGTTTCTTAAAAAAATTAAAAGGGAAAAATCATTAAATGTAAAAGTTAAAAATGAATTGTTGTTGGCATCCAAAAATTTAAATGGCCTGATTTTTAATTTGGAAGAAAAGCTTGTTTTGGGGCAAGGGCTAGATATCATTGATAAAAAAGGAAAATTGCGGTTGCCAGTTACAGGGAAAGTCCTCAATAAATTTGGCAAAAAAAGGGACAAACATTACGACACATTTATCGTTTATAATGGAATCGACATAAAGGTCCAAAAAGGAACCCCGGTCCGGTCCATTTTTGCAGGCAAGGTTTTGTACGCCAATGAACTTAAAGGGTACGGAAACCTGATCATCATTGGGCACGGCAATGATTATCATTCTTTATACGGTCATCTGGATGAAATCATCACCCAAGTGGGGCGGACAGTTCGTTCCAGTCAGATCATTGGCCGTTCTGGAGATACAGGTTCCCTCGTTGGTGAAACCCTCTATTTTGAATTGCGTCATAAGGGGAATCCCATAGAACCCACCCGATGGTTCCAAACTGCAAAACGTTAGGTGAAACTCCTGGTCATCAGACTTGAAATAATCTTCAAAAATATTAATAAAATTTATGTGGAGAGACTAACTTGACTTCTGTGATAGATAAACCAATCGTCCATAAAATCGATTTATTGCACAAGGTAGCAAAAATCGGTGTCATTTTTGCTATTACGATGTTTCTGGGAATCGGAAGTATCGCTGGAGCTAAAGATAACGAGAAGGATTCAAACAAGTCTTCGACGCGAACGTATGAAAAACTGAAAGCCTTTTCCGAAATACTCTCCCTGATAGAATCTAATTATGTCGAATCGGTAGAGTCGGACGCATTGATTGATGGCGCGATTAAAGGGATGGTAAAAGCCCTGGACCCACACTCGTCCTATCTGCCCCCGAAATCTTATAAAAACATGCTCGTAGACACTTCAGGTAAATTCGGAGGATTGGGCATTGAAATCAGCGTGCGTAAAGGAATTTTGACCGTTGTTTCCCCCATCGAAGACACACCGGCCTTCAAAGTCGGAATCAAAGCGGGCGACAAAATTATCAAAATTGAGGATGAATCGACATTGGATATGACGCTCACCGAGGCGGTGGATAGATTGCGGGGAGAAACAGGAACTCCCGTAAATATTACGGTTTTTCGGGAGTCCCTCGACGCACCCAAGGAATTCACCATTGTCAGGGCAATTATTAAAGTACGAAGCGTTGTAAAAAAGATATATCGCAATGACATTGGCTATGTAAAAATCCGCAGTTTTTCCAAAAATACCAGCAAGGATCTTGACGCCGCACTTGCGGAGTTCGAGAGAAAAGGAGTCAGCAAACTGGTTCTGGATGTCCGCAATAATCCAGGCGGGTTGCTCAACCAGGCCGTGGAAGTGTCCGACCGGTTTCTCAAAAAAGAAAACCTAATCGTTTACACCAAGGGCCGGACGGACGAACAAAATATGCGGTTCACCACTCACGATAAAGTGAAGCGGGTGAGCTATCCCATGATAATTCTGGTCAACGGGGGAAGCGCCAGCGCGTCGGAGATTGTAGCGGGAGCGCTTCAGGACCTTGGTCGTGCGGTCATTGTGGGGACCACAACATTTGGCAAAGGGTCCGTACAGACCATCATTCCTCTGACGGACGGGTCGGCCCTGCGTTTGACAACGGCCCGTTATTACACTCCCAGCGGTCGAGTGATTCAGGAAAACGGCATCACTCCTGACATCATTGTCGAGATGCCTCTGGAAAGTGCGAAGAAGGACGATGGCAAGAAAAAAGAGAGCGAGGAAAAAACAAAACTCAGACGCTTTCTCCGTGAAAAAGATCTCAAAAAACATCTCAAAGGTAAGAGAAGTTTTGATGGCGTTGACAATGGAGACAAACCCGCTGTCGAAGCTCCAGAGAAAAAGAAGGAAGAAGCCAACAAAAGCCTCGAAGAGGAACTGAAAAAGGACCATCAGCTCATGACGGCGATATCTCTTTTGGAAGGTTGGGATATCATGCAAAAAACGCTGAAACCCGCTTCCAAAAAAATGAATTCAGCGCCCAGTCAGATCAGTATGAATGAAAACTGAG
>CAYPQH010000059.1:0-13026 GCA_964412825.1 uncultured Nitrospinaceae bacterium
GCAACGTATTGAATTAGAAGTTTTAAACAACTTGTGTTTTATAGGAGGTTGTCCCCTTGAGCGACCAGGAAACAGAAACAAAGAACGATGAAGGACAGAAGGATGAAGCCGCTGGTGTAGAAACTAAAGATGTCGATTCCTTCGCCGACCTGAGCGAGCTTGAGAAGATCAAGCTAGAGCTTCAAAAAGAAAAAGAAAAAGCGGCCGAGGAACTTGCGGAAGGTGAAGATGAGCAGGAAGATCTTCGCGAAGTTGATTATCTGCAAAAGTTGATCACCCTGTCGGTCAAGTTTGACCACCATTGCAGTATGTGGTTGATGCCCGCTCACATTGATTGTGGTTTGAAATTCAATCACCAGTTGTCAGAAGCTTATGGCAGCCAGTTGAACACCATTCAATCCTTTCTCAGGCTCCTGGAAAATGTCGATGGAGTGACACGGGAACTGGTGACCAAGGATGTTATTTTGAAACTGCGGAGCACCTTGCAGCACATTCACAAAAACCTGGTGAAGCCTTTGATCCGGGAAGTGGGCCTGATGAAGAAAAAACCCAAATCCGAAAGTCTTGATCTTTTCAAAACCAATTGGAATGAAAGATTGATGGAACTGCAAAAAGCCTGTGATTTCGAGTATCAGGTTCTCGATTGCAAAAGTTTCATGATTAAGGATTAATAGGATTATTGGCTGGGCCTTAGGGTTGGGGCAAAGGGTTTTTTCTGCAAGCAATTGAGCGCATGGTTTACGGTAACGCCCGTCAAGGGATGCACGATCTGTAAAAATTTTCATTCCTCCTGATAGTGCCGCATTTGGGAGTCATCCTCTGGCTTCCGATACTTACTGGTTGCGTAAGAGCCACGCGTGTTGAGAATAATTCTTCTTAAGGACGCCCCCTGGCTTGTCAAATCTGAAAACTCCCGCATAAAGTTCATGAAGGTGCAGGGGGGGCTATGAATTCCCCCGCACGCGTAACCGAAAATTGCGTCAAATATCAAGTGAGGAGTCTTATGTCGGAAGAATCGCAAAAAGGAAATAAAGAGTCGGACAAACCGGAAGATGAATCCCTTTCTACGGACGCGATTGCGGCTCTGGATGGCGAAACCCTGCCAGAGGAACAGGAAATTGTTGAGGTCGACCACACTCAGCTTTATGTCTGGGTCGCGGATTCCGGAAACGATCGAATACAAAAGTTTGATGGCAACGGAAAACTCCTTTTCAGCTTCGGAAAGTCTGGAGGCACAAGGCCACCCTACAATGACGGCGAATTCAAAACGCCAAGCTCGGTCACCATCGATACCAATGGAAATATCTGGGTGGCGGACACCGGGTGTCACAGGATACAAAAATTTGATTCCGATGGCGATTTCCTGCACGTATTTGGTACCGAAGGGTGGGGACAGGAGAAGTTTTACTGGCCCGAAGCGATCATCGCGGAACCCACCGGGACCATTCTGGTCGTCGACACCCACAATCACTGTGTCAAACGTTACGATGATGACGGAGACTTCCTGTTGAGCTTTGGGTTTGCCGGTGATTTTGACGGGTTTCTAAAATTTCCTTCCGGAATTGCTCTGGATCGCGAGGGCAATATTTATGTGGCCGACCGCGACAATCAACGTATTCAAATTTTCAACGAAGACGGACAGTATCTTTCCAAATTTGGTGAATACGGGTCCGAGCAGGGGCGGCTGAATTTTCCCAATGGAATTCTCGTTCGTCGGGATGGCACGATCGTCGTTGCCGAAAAAAGTCAGAATCGTTTGCAACTGTTTTCCCGTGAGGGGGAAAGTCTGGGCGTTGTCGGCGAAAACGGCAAGCGGGACGGGCAATTCAATTGTCCTGTGGCTTTGGTTGAAGATCCTTATGGATATGTGTTTGTGGTCGATACCATCAACCATCGTATACAAAAATTTGATCCAGACCTGAATTTTGTATCCAAATGGGGCGTGATTGGAAAAGAGCCGGGTCAGTTCAAAGACCCTGCGGGCATCAGCCTCTCATGGGAACCCGATTGGGCGCCTCAGGAAGAATGATTGCAGGATGCGGAATATTTCCCAGTTTACCTTTAAGTCAAGAGCTTGCAGAATTGTATTTAAACTAATTTCTCAAAATGTTTCATGAAGATAAAAATTAATTTTTTGAGTGCTCTGAAGCCGGTCCTTTTTTTTGGAGCGCTGTTTTTTTTCTTCGAGTCCGTAGCGGTTGCTGAGGAACAAGAAAAAGACAATATTTTTGGCGGTCAGATTCTGTCTTTGACGGACAAGAAAGAAGGATTGGAACCCTCTAACGACCCAAGGTATCAGGACAATCAGGACGGCACCGTCACCGACCTCAAGGAAGGGTTGATGTGGAAGAAGGAGGACTCTTATCAGGAGCTGAAACAATGGCTCAACTGGCAGATGGCTCAACCTTATATTGCGGATATAAATGAAAAGCGCTTCGGGGGCCATGACGATTGGAAACTCCCTACCCGCAAACAATTGGCGAGCCTGTACGAAGAAGATAAAGTCATCCCCTGGAAATATTACTGGACCGTCAACGAGGTTCATATGGACCCGATTTTTGGATACACCAGTTGTTGCTTCTGGTCGAGTGAAATCCACAAGGAAGAATACGCATGGACTTTCAATTATATCCGTGGCAAAGCTTATCCCAGTCCCAGAGGCGGTCCGGGTTTGTCCTTGTCGGCGATCCGCCTGGTGAGAGAAATCGATGGAAAAGAGCGCACCGCAAAAAAATGACCAACGCGACGCTGGAGTCAATATTAACGTGCGATGGATTTTTGAAGAATCTATAGTTTTTCCGGCAACTCGCTCTTTGGGCGGTTGTTTTCCTGGTTTTGAACAATGAATGATGACAACCCAAAAGATGAAGTGAACCCGGCCAAAGAAACGGCGGAGGAAGAGCGGGACAATGCAGATTCTTCGGACCTCTCTGCTAAATCTACGGAAAGCCTTGAAACAGAGTCGAACCCGTCTGACGACGCGCCTTCCGAAGAAGATGACCAGGATTTTGAGGCCGAGGAAGAAGAGGTTGAGTTCGACCTGGAAGCGCAGATCGAAGTGTTTCGCTCTCAAATTGAAGAGGAGCCTGAAAATTGCGTTCACCACTATAATCTGGGCGAGGCCCTGTCCGAACTCGGAGACATGGAAGAGGCAAAAGATGAGTTTGATCTGGCTCTGGAATATGACAAGGAAAAGGAGTTTGCTTCTGTCATTCACTTCGCTATTGGTGAGTTGCATTACAATCAGCTGATATCGGGGATTCACGGGACGGTGGTCAGAAGTTCCGTTGGCCTGCATTCTGCCCACAAGGCGGGAGATACGATCACCGAAGTGAACAGTGAGGATTACGAGACCCCCATCAGCGAGTTTGAGTTGGCCATTAAGAACCTGGACTCACTGAAAGCGGACGATGATATTTTTGAATACATCAATCAAAACGCTCCCCAGCACATCGCGGATACATGCTATAAATGGGCTTCGGATCTAATCGATAAATCTCGTCAAATTGAGCTTTATGGCGATGAGATCAAGGATGTTAAAATCGCCCAGAAACTTCTGAAAAAAACCCTGGAAATTGATCCCAACCACAGTCAGGCAGTCCTGATGGTCAAGTACTCCAAGAAAATGCTCCTGGAAGGGTGGCAGGCTTTTGATGAATACGGGTTTGAGGCAAAAAAAATTCAAGGGTCCGGATAATTATCGTCGAATTTTCGCAAATACATTACTGAATTAGGGTATAACTATGTCCAATATAGAAGATCTTGTAAGGGATAATTTAAGTGCGGATGGGCAAGTTCTCAGTTTAAAGGCAAAATTCATCCGCGAGGTGGGCGCACGTGCTTTGGCACAAAATGAAGACTTGGCAGACCTCAGAGCGCTGAATTTGCAACAGTGCCATATTGGGGATGACGGGGTGAAGGCGATAACAGAATCGCCGATTTTTGCGAACTTGAGGACCTTGAACCTGACCTCGAACGGCATTGGGGACGAGGGCGCCCGACTTTTGGCCAATGCGAAGTATCTGAAGAATCTTCGGGCGCTTCAGCTGGTGGTCAATGATATCTCTGAAGACGGGGAAAAATTATTGAGAAATTCGATTTCCCTGATTAAACTCACTTCGCTGAAATTTCGGGTTTGATTCTTATGATTGGTAGGAGTTTTAGGGGGTAGTGAGGATTTTGCCGTAACTATTGAACTTTAAAGAGTTAATTTGTTGGTTGTCGGCGTAGAGAAATTAAAGGTTGACTTATTCTATGGTCTTTGATATTTTTCGTCAATCCTAGTAAGGCCGTTGTAAGGTTGGAACGGGTATGCATGTTTAAAGCTAAAATTCGTATTGAATTTTTTGAATAGATGGGGAAAAGTTGAATAGGGGGTGGTTTTAAGTTTTCCTAACGTAGGGATTATTGATATTATCCTTAAAGTTAATTCCGCTTTTGAAAGGGGGAGTATGATGAGAAGGACGGCTATTAGTTTAATTTCTGTATTTGCATTTTTTTCTTTTGTGGCTTTCGCCAGTGCTAACGAAGTTGTCGTTAAAGCCGGTGGAAAAAGCGTTTGCGAAAACGCTTCCTGGATTGTGTACAACCTGAGTGAGACCGAAGACACCAAGATCACCTTTGATATTGGTCCTCATGCTTATGCGTGGGAAAAAGTGTTTTCATATACAATGTCACCGGGTGGGTACCAGACCAATGCTGTTGCTATGAAATCTACCATCACCAACAAAGGTCCGGGATCAATTTTAGTCAACTGTCAAAGACAAACTTATGATCGCCATGACTGGAAAATTGATGCTGGTTCAGGAAAAACCTACCAGAGTGACTACCACATGGACCACACACGACCTGGTACCTACATTGAGCCTGGTATGGGATTGCCCGTTGGAACCGAAAGAGGTATCTTCGGTGCAGCTTCTGGTGATGCTACAGAGAGCCAAAGATAGTTGCAGGTTTAGTTAAGATTTGAATTGAGCTGGAGGGCGAAAGCCTTCCAGCTTTTTTTTTTGGATTTGTTCCTTGGCTGGTTTTAGAATGTTGAAGGGAAGTGTGATCTAACAAGAGTATCGGGAGTTGATATGAGCGAACAAAGATTTACAGATAATGGAGACGGCACAGTATCCGACTCACTGACCCGTCTGATGTGGATGCAAGACGACTCTTATATAGTTACCAAAAAGTTTGTCACATTCACACAAGCGGTCAAATACACAAAGAAAAAGAATGAAGACGCGTTTGCGGGGTATTCGGACTGGAGGATCCCTGACAAAAAGGAAGCCCAGACCCTGTATGACTGGGATAAACAGCTTCCAGATAAATACGATATCGTGATCCACATCGATTCGGTTTTCACCTCAGGGTGCGGGTTCGATACCTGGACCAGCAACACTCGCGGTAAAATCACCGCCTTTGTTTTCTCATTTAACAATGGCAGGGGCGGGCATAAGGAAGTCGATGATATTCTCAATACAAGTGTCCGGCTCGTCCGTGGCGAATTTGATGCCAGCGGTATCAAGTTGGATAAAATCCCGTCCGTTCGGGATATCATCACTCAAGGTGGGGGTTGGCGTTGATTTTACGATTTAGTGAGGCGGGGAAGGGGGCGTCTGTTGTCCTCGATCCTGCTTTTTTTGTAGTATCTTGCTTCCGAATTTTGCCGTCATAACCAATGATTCGGTGTGTAAATCCGAGGAACATCGGTATAGGCAATCAGGGTTGCCAGACAAAGAGGATTTGGGTTGTAAAGTTGAAGTCTCAGTGATACTTTATTGAAATAAAATCCCTTGCACCCGTAACAGTGAACTTGTTTTCGTCCAGGTGGGGCTATATGCTTCCACATTCGATTCATTTCTATTTGGGTTTAGGCAAACGTTCTGTGGGACTACAGGGATGATTTATTGTCAGATAATTTTTTGTATGTTTTTCGACGAGGTGTGCCTTGGTAGAAACCTTTAAGAATTTTCAAGAAAATAGTGACGGAACGGTGATTGATTCCGAAGAAGATCTGCAATGGCCTATTAAAGATTCCCGCAAGGAACTGGGGAAATGGCTCAATTGGGATGAGGCCAATGCCTATGTAAAAGCCTGTAATGAACAAAAATATTTAGGGCATGACGATTGGCGGTTGCCGACAAAAAGCGAAGTGCGATCCATTCTAAGGAACGAGAATGCCTATCGTGTCATTTTCCTGAAGCAAAAATACAAAAAGCCCGCCCGCAGTGTGGCGAATTATCAAGCAGGGGGGGAAACGAGTTTCTGGACCAGCGAAACCAGGTTCGATTCCTACGCCTGGAAATGCTATTTCCCTGGAGCGCGGGAAATTTGCGTGGAGCAAAGTGTTTCCACCACAGGGTCTTCCGTTCGGCTGGTTCGTGATGTTTAGGGTGGTGGTTGCCCAGGAAGAGATGAATAAAAGAGGTAAATAAAGCGGTTACGTTTTCTGGATTATAGGAGTTACGGGATGTCCGACCAAGAAGAGATTGAAACCGGGGATAAGGATAAAGAAAGCGCAGAAGTCGATTCTGATATTCTCTCAGATGAAGGTTTTGAGGGTGAAGAGTGGCTTGGCGAGGAAGATTTTGCGGAAGAAGATGAAGCTGTCCTTGAGGAAGTAATTCCGTCCTATGTCGACAACGGCGATGAGACCATCGGCGACACCCGGAACAGTTTGATGTGGAAAAAATGCGATTCTTACGATGAATTTAAATATGGAATCACCTGGTTTGAAGCGCATGATTATTGCGAAGCCATGAATGAAAAAAAGTTTGCGGGTTTTGATGACTGGCGGTTGCCCAGCTTTGAAGACGCTAAATCGCTTTTTTCCTTCACCCATTCCAATCTTGATAAAGCCGGGGCCGAGATTCATATCGATCCCCTTTTTGATTCCGGCAATGGGCACAATACCTGGACGTTTGAAGAGAAGCCCGAATATCATCAGTATGCCATGAAGTTCAACTATATTACCGGCAATGAAATTTGGGAGCACAAGGACAATGAATATTCCCATGCCCGTCTGGTTCGCGATGATGTCAAAGATGACTGGGAACCTGAATGGCGGAAAGACACGAAAAAGTTTGACCGGTAAAATTTACAATATTCTTAACAGGGCGTAGTTTAGCTCGGTGTTTGGAAAAGGAAGTTATGAGTCATTACATGATATTTGGGAAAGATGATTGTCCAAATACGAAAAAGGCCAGGGAAGATTTTCTCAAGCAGAGTAAATCTTTTGTTTACGTCAATGTGGATAGCGACCCGCAAGGGCTGGAAAAACTGCTGGAATATACCGACGGGAAATACATGGTTCCGGTAATCGTTGATGTGGATGAAGGCAATGTGGAAATCGGTTATACCGGGGAATGAATAAACATTTTTATGAGGGTGAGTGATGGGAGAGCAGGTTCCGGTACGTCAAGAGGAAGACACAAAACCCAAGCGCTTTGTTGAAAAAGGGCCGCTGGTTATTTATGACACCAAGACAAAGGTGTTTTGGATGAAAAAAGATTCCTGGCAGGATAAGGGGAAATTTTTTAACTGGCATGAATCGCGCGATTATTCGGACAATAAGAATATGCGCAAAATTGGCGGATACTCGGATTGGCGACTCCCATCGATTGATGAAGCGGCGTCCCTTTATAGTGAGGAATTCGAAAACACGGGCAAGGGAGGGCATACGATTCACATCGACCCTGCTTTTCCCGAAGGCGGTTTCAAGAATATCTGGCTCATGGGCGACACATCGACACGCCGTCCCCGGTTTGATTATGTCGAGGGCAAGGTCACAGGAGCGGATGAGTATGCCTTTGGCGCCACCAGGTTGTGTCGAAAAGAGTCTGCCATTAGGGATCATACCCGTCCTCCGGTGCGACATTAGGGAGCGGGCAAGGAAGTATCCTTTGGCAAGCAAGTAACACCTGAATGTCAATACTGGGCCCAGGATCACGCGGGCTCCTTCAAATTTTTACTGGGAAATGTTGATGGATAACGCCACAAACAAATGCGCTTTGATCGACAATGGAGATGGGACGATCTCGGACGTGAAGAACGGTCTCATGTGGATGAAAAATGACACCTGGATTGAATTGGGAAGATTGATCACCTGGCATGAGGGGTTGGAGTATTCTAAAAAAATAAATAAGGAGCGTTTTGCAGGTCATGGCAACTGGCGTTTCCCGACAGCTTCAAATGCAAAAACATTGTTTGATCTGGAAGCTTCCAATATCGATGTTCAGGGTACCGAGATCCATATAGACCCGGTATTTCCATCGGGATGTGGTTTTTCTACCTGGACCAGTGAAACCAGAGGCGCCAAGGCGGCGATGGGTTTCGATTACCGATCGGATTACGAATTCTGGCTGGCGAAGGAAAACGAAGGGTTTCCCAGTGGTTTGAGGCTGGTGCGAAAAATAGGTGAAAAATCAGATGATTCCGATACGCCAAGGTTTGTCGATAACGGAAACGATACGATCACCGACGTTCAAGAAGGTTTGATGTGGGCGGCCAGTGATTCCTATCTGGTTTTGGATAAATGGGTTTCCTGGGACGAGGCCAAAATGCATCTGAATAAAATAAACAAAGAACGCTTTGGCAGTCACACGGATTGGCGCATGCCCTCCAGAAAAGAAGTGCAAATGCTGTACGACCCCAGTAATCCTGTGACCGACAAATATGGCGATACCGTCTTTATTGTCGAAGGTTTTCCGCCAGGATGCGGTCTGACCTCCTGGACCAAAACCCTGAGTAAAACAGATAAAACCGTCGCCATGCGGTTCCATTTTTATAATGGCGATTTCAAGTGGCACAAACAAGGGCTCAGAAGTCACGGAATGCGCCCGGTCCGCAATATCAAGCCGTAATCCCCGCTTGTGAGGAGGAAATTTGACGTTCACTTTTTGAGGTTGCTTTTTTATGTGTCCCGGAACAAACGATCAGGAAGTTGATTCGAAGGAAGTGTCGGCCCGATTCACCGATGGAGAAAACGAAACGGTCATCGACAGGAAACGCGCTTTGCTCTGGCTCAAACGGGATACCTGGCAATTGACAGGGAAATGGATGAACTGGGTGCAGTCGAGAGATTATTCCGAAGAATTGAATCAACAAAAATTTGGCGGTTACCAGGGCTGGAGGCTTCCGACAGTTTCCGAAGCGAAAAGTCTTTTTGACAAAAAACAGCAGAATAAAGACCACATGGGGCAAACCATTTCCCATGTTTCTATTTTTGAACCCGGATTCGGATTTTTGTATTGGACCAGCGACGTAAGAAATAAAATCCAGGCGATCCGGTTTGGGTTCCGCAAGGGGTTGCAGATTTTTGACGATATCTACAGGACTTCCCGTGGTTCGACGCGGATCGTTCGTGATATCGAAAAAACAGATGGTTTGCTTTAATCCGGGTATTTGAGAAGGCAAACGAATTCACGATTGCATGTATAAGGAACGTCATATTGGATACACAAATTAGATTTCAGGATAACGGGGATGGGACGGTTACGGATCATGATACCGAGTTGATGTGGAAACAGACGGACTCTTACCAGGATAGCAGTAAGTGGATGAACTGGTTTGAAGCTTTGGAATATATCCGAAAATTAAACGACACAAAATTCGCGGGGCATTCGAACTGGAGGTTGCCCACACTGAACGAAGCCGAAGGCCTGTATGATGAAGATTTTACCCAGAAGGACATGGACCGGCTGGACATCCACATCCATTCCAGCTTCTCTCCAGGCGGAGGATTTTCCACCTGGACGAATGTCCAGAGAGCCCATAGCACAGCGGCAGTGTTCTATTATCGGTACGGGCACGAAAATCTGGCAAATAAGGAAGGCATTGGGAAAGAGTCGGCAAGGCCTGTTCGGAATTTGATTAGCGGAAACGAGAAACCCTTGAAAAACCTTGGGGGCCTGGCCTCAGGAAGGTATACAAGCTGACCCTCTGCGTAGGGGAAAATCGCCTCAAGATAAATTATAAGTCAGCATGGAAAATATCCCTAAAGCAGTAGCCAGCGTAGCGCCGGTCGCTTGTGGCAGAGTCGTCCATTAAGGAGGTTCACCATCGAATCCTATTCGATTATCAACAAGGAAGAAAGCAAGTCCTCGGTCATGACCTACCGGTTCGAGGAAGAAGACTTTCAAAATACTTATGTGCTGGAAGATTATTATTGCACCAATCCGTTTTGCGATTGCAAGCATGTGACGGTTTCTTTCTCCGACATGGAGAAGGGAGACAACCGTATTATTTTCCTCCTGAACTTCAATAAGACCAGTAACTCCCTTCCAAATGCGCCTAAGTGGACTAAAGTGCAGTCTGAGATCGTCAAAGGATTTGTTAAAAAACTGCCGGATGAATTGATGGTGTTGTTCAAACAGCGCTACCTGGAGGCCAAGGCGTTTGGTGAAAAAACCCCGATGTCCTACCTCATGTTTGAACCGGGACGGTATGTGAACTATTTCGAGATGTTCCCGCGCAATAAGGAGATGCTCGACTTTACCCATAACAACGACAAATACTTCGCAGAAGACGCTTACGAACTGGACCCTAGAAACGATAACCTGGAAATCAAGCTGGCGTTTTATAAACTGGAGCTGGACAGCAATCAGCAGGCGGCGGTTTTTTCCTACACCTATTATTTTGACGAATCTTTTCGTGAAAAAGAAGACGGTCGATTGAAGCCCGAGCATAATGACATGCTGATGGCCATGACCAGTTCCATACCGGATTTAAATGACCGGTTGAGAAAAAGGTATAAGCAGACAAAAAAAATTGGCGAAGAGTTGATGAAAGTTCCTGTGGACACAAAAATCGTCCAGGGAAAAATCAAGCCAAATGATCCATGCCCTTGCGGGTCGGGCAAGAAGTTTAAAAAATGTTGTGCGTTACAGATGAACTGATCGGCTGTTTTTGAGCCGTGTAGGATAGATTTGTTAAAGTAGTTTCTAACGGTTATAAGCGACCCAATCCCTTGGTAGATAGAGGTTGGGTGTCGCCTAAAATTATATTTTTGTGATTGGGGATAGAAATCATGGCAGAACCCAAAGAGAAAAAAGTAAAAAAAGTTCAAGCCCGGCATATACTCGTTAAATCAAAAGAGATCGCTGAAGAAGTAAAAAAGAAAATTGACGATGGGGAAGATTTTTCAACCCTTGCTGAAGAATATAGCGAATGCCCTTCTAAAAAACGGGGTGGCGATCTGGGCTGGTTTGGCAAAGGGGCGATGGTCCGGTCTTTTGAAGTGGCCGCCTTCACCGCTGAAGAGGGGCAAGTCGTGGGGCCGATCAAAACGGAGTTTGGCTGGCATGTGATTTATGTTTACGAAATCCAGACGGATATCAATCCCGATGTAGGACCGCCCACCGGGGATGAAGATGCCGACGACAATACACTCCGCATGGTGGCCGAAAACTATGCCCATGAATTCATGATGCTCGGATACACCAGCAAAAAGGTGTTGAGCCTGTTCACCAGCGCGCATTTCAAATCCGCCAACTCGGTTTATAATTTGCTGGGTGCAGAAACAATCAACGAGATCATTGCTCAGGTTTTTGGGCAACAACCTGTCAAGAAAGTGGAAGAGAGCGCAAAAAAGTAATCCTGGAAATATCTCAGGGCCGGAAAGTTGACAGGACCTTCATGGAGAACTCCATGAAGGTCCTTTTTTTATGGAATGGGTTTTTACTGAGCTTTTAACGTCACGCTGTGTACTGAAAGTATGTTTGGCGTTTCTCTAAGCTCCCGCAATGCCTCGCTGGTTGGGGGCGAATCGATATTGATGATCGCCATTGCCCTGCTTTTGTCTTTCAGCCTGCCAAGATGAAACCCCGCCACATTGATGTTGTGTTTGCCCAGAGCGTTGCCCAGATTGCCGATGACGCCGGGGACATCCTGATTGTTCAGCACCAGCATATTCTGGGATAAAACCGCTTCCAGAGAATATTCGTCAAATTTGACAATGCGCGGGTCGCCTTTTCCAAAGATACTTCCCGTAATATCGCGTGTTCCGGTTTTGGTCTTGACCTGCAACTGCAAGGTGCTGGTGTATTCATGGACCGCATTGCTTTTGGACTCCTGCACCTGGATGCCTCGGTCTTTGGCAATGAAGGGAGCGTTCACCATGTTGATGCCGTCGATCGACCGGCTCAACAAGCCTTTGAGTACGGATGTGGTGATGGGTTCTACATTGAGTCCGGCGATGTCCCCGCTATATTGAATTTCGACCTGGAGAATGGGGCCGTCGATGAGTTGTGCCGCCAAAAGCCCCAGATCCTCTCCCAGCACAAGATAAGGCTGGATTTCCTTGAGCGTTTCGGCGTCGATGGAAGGCATGTTGATGGCGTTGCGGACGTTCCCGTATTTCAAGTAGTCGATTATTTGATCGGCGACCGCGACGGCGACATTTTCCTGCGCTTCTTCGGTGGAGGCTCCCAAATGCGGTGTGCAGATGATTTCATCCATTGTGAGAAGCGGGCTGTCTGGAGATAAAGGTTCCTTTTCATAAACATCCAGAGCCGCCTGGGCGACTTTTTTAGATTTGATGGCTTCGATCAGGGCGTCATGGTCTATCAAAGACCCCCGTGCGCAGTTGACGATGCGAACGCCTGGTTTCATCTGGTCGAATTCTTTTTTGCCCAGCAAGTGCTGATCCGGTAATCCGGGAGTGTGCAGGGAGATATAATCGGCTCGTTGCAGAAGGTCTTTGAGCTCCACCACTTCGGCCCCCAGTTTCTCCGCCCGTTCTTTCTGAATATAGGGATCGAATACCAGGATTTTCATCTGGAATCCCTTGGCGCGATCCGCGACGATGGAACCGATGCGTCCCAATCCGATGATTCCAAGGGTTTTTTGAAACAGCTCGACTCCCATGAATTTTTTGGGCGCCCACTCGCCTTTTCTGAGGGACATATTGGCCTGCGGAATGTTTCTGGACATGGACATCATCAAGGCCATTGCGTGTTCCCCTGTGGTGATCACATTGCCTTCGGGCGTGTTCATCACGATGACGCCTTTTTTGCCGGCGGCTTCCAGGTCGATATT
>CAYPQH010000060.1:0-12758 GCA_964412825.1 uncultured Nitrospinaceae bacterium
ATGATCGCGATCATGGAAAAGCGGTTGGGCCTGCAATTTCAAGGGGAAGATATTTTTGTCAATATCGCGGGCGGCATCAAAGTGAATGAACCCTCTATCGACCTTGGAATCGCGGCGGCCCTCGCCAGCAGCTTGAAAAACGAGATGATCGACCTGCAAACAGTGATGATTGGCGAAGTGGGCTTGACGGGAGAAGTGCGGTCTGTCATGCAATTGGAATCGAGGATCATCGAAGCCGAGCGGTTGGGGTTTCAACGTTGCATTGTGCCTTATACCGCCAAAAAAGCGAACTTGCTTCCAAAGAGCAAGATGGAGCTTTGTTTCGTGAAGGATTTGTCCCAGGCATTTGAAATCATTTTTCCATCATGAGGATGTTTTTAAAAATGGATTGTTTTGTTTGGCTTGCCCGCTTGAATAAGAAATGAAAGTTTCCGTCATCATTCCCGCCGCCGGTCAGGGAACCCGCATGGGTTCCTCCATCCCCAAACAATATCTGTTGTTAAACGGGCAACCCATTCTCCATCACACTTTAATGGCCTTTGAAACCTGCGGTCTGGTGGATTCGGTTGCCTTGGTTGTGCCCAAAAATGATTTGGAGACGGCCCAAAAGAAATGGGATTACAAAATCGTAAAGCACATCGTTGAAGGTGGCAAAGAGCGTCAGGATTCGGTTTACAATGGGCTCAAAGCAATTCCAGCGGATACGGATATCGTCATCGTACACGATGGCGTGCGACCTTTTGTGACCCCCGATATGATCGGGCGAAGCATCGAAGCGGCACAAAAATTTGGCGCGGCGATCACCGCCATCCCGGTGAGTGACACGATCAAACAGGTGGACGGCGAGGATTATGTGACCCGTACTGTGGACCGAAACGGATTGTGGCGGATGCAAACGCCGCAGACGTTTCAGTATGCGATTCTTGCCGAAGCCTTCAAAGTTGCGGTGGCCGACTCCTTTTACGGAACGGATGAAGGATCGCTGTTGGAACATGCCGGTAAAAAAATGAAGATCATCATGGGTTCGGAGTTGAATATCAAAATAACCCGGCAGGAGGATCTTATTTTGGGAGAGGGAATTTTAAACAGCGGTACGTTTGCTGGCGATCGTTGATTGGCCTTGGAAGTCCTTCGACAAACCCAAAGCCGGAGGGAACAGGCAGGACAAGCAAAGGCAATGTACCATGATAAAAACAATATTTGGATTCATAAAATTATTTTTAAGGAGACCGGTCATGCTTGAAGTTGGAACCGAAGCGCCTGATTTTTCCGTACAGGATCATCATGGCAAGAACGTCAGCTTGAAGGATTTTCGTGGCAAAAAAATAGTGATCTGGTTTTACCCGAAAGCCGATACCCCCGGTTGCACTGTGGAGGGCAAGGGTTTCACCGAGGATTATAAAACATTTGCAAATAAAAATACCGTCATTCTTGGCGTCAGTCTGGATAGCGTTTCAGAGAACAAAGCGTTTGCGGAAAAATTTTCTTTTCCCTTTCAGTTGCTTTGTGATGTCAATCGCGAGATCGCTTTGGCGTATCACGCCGTGCAAAGTGCGGGAGACGAATACGCCTCGCGCATTTCCTATGTGATCGACGCAGAAGGAAAAATTCTGGAAGCCATTGCCAAGGTCGATACCAAGACGCATTCCTCCGGGCTTTGTTCTCGTTTGTGAGCCCCGTGCGTGGGAAGGAAAAGTCAGGCTTCGTTTGCTGGGTTTGCGAGCCTTGAATAAAATGTAAGGAGAAAAAATGGCCTACAAAGATTTTCTGGTTCGTAAAACCATGAGTGAAAAGGAGAAGCGGAATAAACAAGACCTTCTGCACACCCGCATTGCTCCTGTGGATTTTGAAAAGGTGAAAAGCGTTGCCGATCTGGTGGATGCCTTTGGTGGCGGCTCCATTCAAGCCCGCAATGTCGGGCTTTGCGCGGGTGTCTTTAAAAAGATGTTGACTGACCCTGAACGCCCCACCATCATGCTGGGCTTGGCCGGACCGTTGATCGCCGCGGGCTTGAGAAAAGTGATTCGGGATATGGTGCACAACAATATGGTGGATGTGATCGTGTCTACCGGGGCCGTTTTGTATCAGGATTTTTATGCGGCGTTGGGAGGCGGGCATTATTATGGTAGCCCTGATGCGGACGATACGAAGTTGAGGGAGTTGTTCATCAATCGGATTTATGACACCTATGTCGATGAGGAACTATTCGCCGAATACGACTCCATGATCGGTCGATTTGCCGGAACTCTGGAGCCCCGGCAATATTCCAGTCGAGAGTTCATCAGCAAATTGTCGGAAACCATCGACGACGAAGATTCGATTCTGGTCACTGCGAGAAAAAACGGCGTTCCCATTTTTTGCCCGGCGATCAGCGATTCCAGTATCGGCATCGGTCTGACCGAGCATTATTATGTTTGCAAGCAGGAGGGCAAGACCCCGATCACCATCGACACCATTCGGGACAATTATGAATTGACGCAGATTGTGGTGAAGTCTCCTGGGACCGCTGCATTTTATGTGGCCGGCGGCGTTCCAAAAAATTACATCAACGATTCCATCGTCATGTCGTATATTTTCGACCAGTACACGGGCGGACACAAATACGCTTTGCAAGTGACGACCGATTCTCCGCATTGGGGGGGCTTGAGCGGCAGTACGCTGGCCGAGGCGCAATCCTGGGGCAAGGTCAACAAGGAAGCCAATTTTGCCATGGCGTTTGTCGAACCCAGTGTTTCCCTTCCGCTGATTTACGGTCATGCGTACCAGAACCAGTTTCATAAAGGCCGGGAAAAATTACAACTGCAATGGTCCGGGGATGTTTTGCAGGAATTAAAAATCGTAAAATAACTCGCTTGAGGCGTTTGCAATGGGGCAAAAAAAACAGGTGATTTTTGTGGAGCCTGATGCAGTATCGTCTTTTGAACTCAAGGGCATTCGCATCGACCAACTATTGCCCAAAGAGGCATGTGGTCAATTTTCCGCATACCGGGTAAAAATGAAGCCGCATCAGGTGAAAAAAACCAGCTACCACAAAGTGGGTGAAGAGCTTTATTATGTATTGGACGGTTCCGGTTTGGCTGTCCTCGATGGCAAAAAATACAATTTATCGAAAGGTTGTTTTTTTCGCGTGCCACCCAAAACCCTGCACCAGTTCAGTACCGAGAACGATTCCCTCGATCTTTTAAACTTCCACAGCCCGCCAGTATTTCCCGACCACGACACCTATTTCGAAGATTGAACGCTATTCGATTTATTTCGAAAAGGTTTTAGAAAAGATGGCGGTTATATCCTGGAAGAAAATAATGCTGAAGACCTAGAAGTGATTCGCTAAAAACACACAACCATCCCTCCAGGGGCCTTGGGCCCTCTGAAAGGGGTTGGATTGGTTATTATAATCTCCTGCCCGGTCAAACCAGGATTCATTTATCCATGTGAATATCCATCTGCGGGTAGGGGATGGATATGCCATTGGCGTCGAACTCCAACTTGATTTTTTCTGTCAAATAATACTTTACGTCCCAGTAGTCGCCGCTTTTTACCCAGGGGCGCACATTGAAGTTGACGCTACTGTCGGCCAGTTCTCCCACTGCTATCAAAGGTTCCGGGTTTTTTAATATCCTTGTATCCTCTTCGATTATTTTTTGGATCACACCTTTGGCTTTTCGGATGTCATCTCCATAGCCAATTCCAAATACCATATCGACCCTTCGGGTATCTCTGGCCGAGAAATTGGTGATAGTACCACCGTATATTGCACCATTGGGGACGATGACTTCCCGGTTGTCTGGAGTGCGAAATACGGAACTAAAAATATTGATTTTCTCCACCACTCCGCTGACTCCCCCGGCTTCAACGAAATCGCCTCCCTTGAACGGTCGAAAAATAATCAGCATGACACCGGCGGCAAAATTCTGCAGGGACCCTTGTAACGCCAGGCCGACTGCCAGCCCTGCGGCTCCCATTAAGGCGATTAAAGAGGTGGTGTCGACTCCCAATTGATCCAACGCCGCCACAATAATGAAAAGCAGCAAAATGGTATTCAATATAGAACTGATAAAATGAATCAGGATTTCGTCCATTTTTGCTTTGCCCAACAACCTTTTGACGAGAGAAACAATCAATTTAGCGACAATCCGTCCAATAATGAATATAACCAGTGCAAACGCGATATTGATCCCCCACGGAATCAGGTAGGTCTGAGTTAACTTTTCAAAATCCAAAGATTCAAGCATTCTCTTTTCTCCTTCAAATAAATTTGGGTTGTAAATATATCTTACAAGCTGTTTGGGTTAAGTAATACGCTGGCTGAAAAATATAGTTTTTCATTTCATTAGAACGCATACCCGAGACTCAGGAGCCATTGAAGATCGTCATTTTTGATACCTGGGCTGGGGTTGCTGTCCCGTTGCCAGATATTCGCCAGTTTTAATTCCCATCCACTTCCTAGCTGAGTTTTGATTCCCGCCTGGTTGCGCAGGGTATAATCGCCCATGCTTTCCACGCTGGGAAAAATGACGAACTGATCCGTGAACGATATGTGAGAGGTCAGTTTGTGGGAATAATCGGCGGCCAACCGAGCGGTGGCGAATTGTCTGTCCGAACTGCTGATTCGGTCTTCAGAGAAGTAGGAGATACCGGCCTCAAGACTCAACGACTTGATGTCGTCTTCCCATACCTGGTAACCGACGCCGGGACCTACGGTGGTTCTCAGGTTCAGGTCTTTAAAGGTGTCGCTGAGAAGTTGAAACCCGATATAGCCATACCATTTCTCCGAGAAAAAGTGAGAAAATTTCATGTCTCCGTAAGTGCTACGAGCGGTTACATTGTCATTTTCCTCAGCATAACGAGAAAGAAAATGGAACCCAATTCGATCATGTTCAAATCGTCTTTCCGCATCCGCTCCCACGGTCGCAACCACTCGATCGGTGTTTCCTGTATTCAGGGTCCCACCCACTGAAACAGAACCGTGCCATTTATTGGGAGGCGGGTTTATGGCGGTGACCTCCTCCCAGGTCAGGATGGTTTCTCCTCTTCCTGGTGAGCCCTCAATTAGCATTTGATCGGTTTTACCCGGCAAAATTCTTCCTCTTAAAATTTCGCCATTCTTCATATGAATGGCCTTGGCTTTGCTAGTGAGAATTTTTTTGATTTGGGTTACCTGTATCTTGATGGGTTCTGAATAATCTGTCGAGAGTGTCAAGACACCGTCTTTAACATTTTCGACAGTTCCCTGGAGACGGTTCCCGTTTTTCATCAGGATTTTATCGGCAAACGCGTTTCCAGTGAAAATTAAACAGATAAGAATACCCACGAACCATGATTTTACTGTCATTTTTTCCTCGATCAATTGCTACTGAGTTACCAAAAATAGAAAAAGGAGCCCTTCCTTTATCAAGCGTCAAATTTCTTTGGGTTCATTGAAAACGAGCAAGTCTTATGCCGTTGCTTCGATGAAGTCAGGCTGTGTAGTGCATTTCTTTGAGCCTATGAAAAATGGAAATTATTTTCAAATAAATTTTTCGTACTCGGTATTCTTACTGTGAGGATGTTCTTGCCGAACAGGAAGTGATTGCGACGACTATGGGAAAGGAAAGTTTATATTGAGTTCAGGGACTATATATCTCATGAAAACTATTACGTGAAAGAGGGTCATTCAACTTCAGGAGCTACGATAGGGAATTTTTGCTTTTTTTTGGGAAATGTTTTGGAGTAAGCTGAGACGAGGATTTGATTTTTTCTAAAAAAGGGGGGGGGGACGCTCATGAAAAAATATGTTGCTGAATTCATTGGGACATTTTGGCTGGTTCTTGGAGGGTGTGGTAGCGCAGTTCTGGCCGCGGCTTTCCCCGATGTGGGCATTGGGTTGCTCGGTGTGTCTTTTGCTTTTGGTCTGACCGTATTGACCATGGCTTTTGCCATTGGCCACATATCCGGTTGTCACCTCAATCCCGCAGTTTCCGTCGGTTTGTGGGCCGGAGGCCGATTCCCGGCCAATCAACTGTTGCCCTATATCGTCGCGCAGGTGATTGGTGCGGTCACTGCGGGTGGCGTGCTCTATCTGATTGCTAGCGGCCAGGCCGGTTTTGATGTCGCGGCGGGTTTTGCTTCCAACGGCTACGGCGAGCATTCGCCAGGTGGATATTCCATGCTGGCGGCTTTGATCACCGAAGTGGTCATGACCATGATGTTCCTGTTCATTATTCTTGGCGCGACCGACGATCGCGCACCGAAAGGCTTTGCGCCGATTGCGATTGGACTGGGCCTCACGCTGATCCATTTGATCAGCATTCCGGTGACTAATACTTCTGTAAACCCTGCGCGTAGTACCGGCGTGGCCCTGTTTGTGGGCGATTGGGCGGTTTCTCAATTATGGCTTTTCTGGGTAGCGCCCATAGTCGGCGGTGTGCTGGGCGCCATTATCTACCGTTTTGTGGGTGGCGAGCAGGCCAAACTTAAGGAGTGATGGATGGGCTGCAACAAAGAGAGGGAGTGGATGCTCCTCTAAATACTGAGGAGCTGGGCAAATTCCATAAATCCTTCCTTCTCAGCGCATCGGATGATTTCATCGATAGGATCGTCCAGGTCGATGGCGGTGGCAGTTTTGGAAGAACTTGCAAGGTTTCTCCGAAAGCTTGTTAATAAATTGTCGAGCGCCAGGTGGCTTGCAAAATTTTCCGGGTATCGATAGCAATCACTCCAATACTGGTCTAATAATTCCTGTGAGTCCTTTTGTTTTTGGGTGAGCATTTTTCACTCCTTGTTTAAATTATGTTTCGAGTTTATGGCTAATAATTTAAACAACCTATGTTAGGGAAGAGTTAGAGTTCGGTCATGATTTGTTTAGTTTTAAGAGTTTAGAAATAGAAAAAAATACTGAAAACCCGGTTGACAATTTTTTCGCGATGCCTCTAGCCATCCATGGGGATGTCGTGCAGGTCACATGGGATTGTGATCGCCTTCCTTTTGTATTCTTTGAAATCAATTTAATTTGCATGATAGAGCTTTCCTCATGAATTTTAAATTATTTTAAGGAATCAGGAAATGATCGGAAAACAGTTTTTTCTTGCGATAATCATTCTGATTGTTTCGCAGGCGAATGTTTCGGCAAATTCCCCGAATGCCTCGTCTGATTACAAAATAACGGTGCTGGACTCCAAGACAATCGGTCCTGCTTGTCTGAATCCTTATTTTGAGTATAAAAAATTCCGCCCGAAAACCGAAAAAGACCTGCCTTTTCCTCCCGGAGCCATAGTGATGGTGAGCAAATGTATGGATGAACGTGTCCACGGAAAAATAACTTCGGCGGCGGAATTGCAACAGGCCAAAATCGATAAGGAGAAAGCAGTCAAGAAGCTGAGCTTTTTGCTGAGCTTTATTTATCATCAACAGAAAAATCTTGCGGGTAATTACCAAGAAACCGATCGAGCCTATGATGACCTGACGCAAAAGAAAATTCCCCTCCCGAAAGTTTACAAACGTGCGGTCACAAATTATGAAAATACGCTCAAAAGTTACGGCGAGTATCAGGCGTATTTATCCGCCTTGCCCAGGGCGGTATCCGACTACGAAAAAAAGGCCGGATCTTCATTCAAGGATTTTGCTCTGCAGAATGAAGATGGCATCATCACCATGATGAAAACTCCTGCCGTTGCCCAGCTCCCAAACTTCCTGGACGAGTGGGATGTGACGAAGGAGGGCCCCGCAGAAAAAGGCGACAACGCCAAAGATAAAAAAGAAGCCAAACAAAATTTATGTGCTTTGGCTGGCGCGTTTGGCGGGGTTCCTGTGGCTGAAGGTATTATTCTCGCGACCCTTTCCAATCCTTTGAGCGCAATACTGGGTGTTTCTCTTGGAGCCACCCTATGTTCTGAAAATTTTTATGAAAAAATGACTCTATGGCCCAGAAGTTTTAAGGCAAAGGTAGTGGATATGGGCGCATATATAAAAGAGGGTCTGGAGGAGATTGGCAACGGACTTTATAATATCGGGGAAAAATATTTATATGTGAGCCCATCGAAAACCGGTGAGAAAATTTCTGAACACTTCGAAAATGCGAAAAGCTGGTTGAATAGGAAAATGGGTTGGCAGTAGTGGCAGGTGCAATTTAACTCTACAGCCCGTTTTTCTTAGGCTCAATCCGCATTGACGTCCAGGAATATTCGTACATCGTCAATCTCTGGAGTGGATTTCAAACGTTTTTTTAAATTCTCCAACAGCGGATTTATTTCACGGATCGATTTATCAGGGTCCGCCCGAAGGTAAATTTCGATGAGGGTGGTTCCTTGCAGATGGTGGACCCGCAATCGGGTTCTTTCTAAAGCGAGGCCCGCATCTTTGATCATTGGGTCCACAAGTTTTTCGAGATCCGCCCGCGTTGCCGAGTAGATTTGCAGGAGCTTATGATCCTCTTCCCCGTCAACATGAACCATAACGTCCTGAACCTTTTCAAAGGCGTTGATCAAACTTCGCCGCACCCGTTCCGCCGCCGCGTGTCCCTCCGTTACCGTCAAATCGGTGTCCACCAGAATATGGACGTCCATGAAGATTTCTCCGCCCAGGGTCCGGGTTCTCAAATCATGAAATTTAATGACTTCAGGAATATCGTCGATGATCTTTTGAATTTCCTGAGTCTGATCTTCACTCAAACCCGTGTCCATGAGGTCCCGCAGTCCATCGGTGAGAATGTCGTAGCCTACTTTGAGGATCATCAGGGCAACCACTCCCCCCGCCAGTGGGTCCATAATTGGATAGCCAAAATGGGCACCTAATATTCCGATCAGCGCCGCGACCGATGAAATGGCGTCGGAACGATGATGCCAGGCGTTGGCGACGATTGCCGGACTGTTGATTTTTTCGCCGACGCTTCGGGTGTAATGAAAAATGCCTTCATTGGTCAGGATGGAAACGACAGCCGCGCCCGCCGCCAGCCAGGTGGGGACGAGCCTATGTCCGCTTGCGATCACGTGCGATACATCGTAGGCGATCCAGATTCCCGCCAATATGATCACGCCCCCGACAATGGTGGCGCCGATGGTTTCCGCTCGCCCGTGTCCGTAAGGGTGGTTGGAGTCCGCCGGGATTTGACCGATTTTATGGGTCGCCAGAACAATTGCGTCGGTCAATAAATCGGATAAGGAATGGACAGCGTCTGCCATCAGCGCGGTACTGTTGCCCATGACGCCACCGATGAACTTGACCACGGAAAGCAACAAATTGGCGAAAGCGCCGACCAGAGTCGCTTTGATTCCCGGTGAAATGTTTGTGAGCAGGGACATTATATTTTAAATATGCTGTGACGAAATTTTGCTCAAACTGACCATGGCTTAAAAAAGTAAGCAGGAGTCTGAAATTTTAAGATCTGGTTTTATGCCCATTAGGGTTCTCGGCTTCTAAATATTTTAAAATTTTAACATTGGCGGCGGGGAATGGGTATTGATTAATCTTTTCCAAAGAAACCCATTTCCATTGATCGCAACTGGTGGCGCGGATTCTTCCCGGTTTGAGGTCGCAGGTGAAGACATTAAGAGTGACGCGGAATTGAGTGTAGCTGTGTTTGATGGTCAGAATCTTTTGTTTGATTTTAATTTGAACTCCCAACTCCTCCAGAATTTCTCGCTTGAGACAATCTTCGGGGCTTTCGCCCTTTTCTAATTTACCGCCGGGGAATTCCCAAAGCCCGCCCATGAGACCTTTTTGAGGTCTCTGCTGAATGTAGATTTTTCCATTTCGCCGAATAACCGCCGCGCTGACTGCAATTTTTTTTACGACCGCTTTAGTTTTTGCAGGCGGAAACTGTTCCTGCGCTCCTTCCCGTTTTGCCTGGCAAACAGTGTCTAAAGGGCATAGCAGGCACAGGGGTTTTTTCGGCAGGCACACAGTGGCTCCAAGTTCCATGAGAGCCTGATTGAAATCTCCCGCGCTACCGGGCGGAATCAAATCTTCTGCGATCTGCCACAAGCGGTTCTCCGATGCCGGGGTGGAGCCGTTTTCTCTAAGACAAAATAATCGCGACAGAACCCGTTTCACGTTGCCATCGAGCACCGGCACGTTTTGGTCGAATGCGATGCTGAGGACGGCTCCTGCGGTGTAGCGCCCGACTCCCGGAAGTTTTAAAATTTCATCCAATGTGTCTGGAACCTGGTTATGAAACTCCGTGACGATCATTTTTGCCGACCGATGAAGGTTCCGCGCTCGGGAATAATAACCCAGGCCTTCCCAGTGTTTGAGCACGCTGACTTCCCGCGCCCCGGCAAGAACTTTGGCTGTGGGATAGGATTTTATCCAGCGTTGATAATAGGGGATGACGGTTTTAACCTGTGTTTGCTGGAGCATGAATTCCGACACGAGTATGCAATAGGGGTCCTGGGTGTTGCGCCAGGGCAGGTCGCGTTTTTCTTTGTGATACCATTTGGTAAGAAACGCCTGAATGGACGCAATGATTTTTGAGCAGGGCATGGGGAATGTGGTCAAACGCCGATGGCGTCCTTGCTCCATATCACTTTATGAAATTGGGTTTGGAGACGGACGGGAAGGTTGTCTTCAAGAATCCATTTGGCAAGATCTTTGAGATCGAGTTTTTCATAGACGGGAGAAAATAAAACCGGCGTTTTTTCAGGAATCGAATATTGATGCAGAATGTTCTTGCACCAGTCGTAATCCGCACGGTTCTGGAGCACGAATTTCACCTCATCGCGTGCGGTCAGGCTATCGAGATTCTCATAACGGTTTCGGGATTCTTCCCCGCTGGACGGACATTTTATATCCATGATTTTGATGACCGTCTCAGGAACCTCATTGAGAGCGAGCGAGCCTCCTGTTTCCAGCATGACGGTGTATTGTTTTTTCAGCAAAGCCTGCATTAAGGGGTAGACCTCTTTTTGCAGTAAAGGTTCGCCGCCGGTTATTTCCACAAGAGAAATTCCAAAACTCTCGACCGTTTTGACGACATCCGTAACAGACATTTCCTTACCTTCATAAAACGCGTACTCGGTATCGCAGTAGGTGCAACGGAGATTGCATCCGGTGAGGCGCACAAAAATACAGGGGAGCCCGGCATGCGAGGACTCGCCTTGAATGCTTTTAAAAATTTCGTTGATTTTCAGCATTCTCAGATTCTACAACAAGTCCGGGATGGGATCATCCTCAATGTGCAGGGGTCAGCTGAAACTCAGGCGGCTGGTCAATATCTTGGTGCCCATGCGGACTTTTGCGCTGAAATCCGACCAGGATTTCACTTGCGCCATTTGTTTCATGATATAGGTGGGCTGGCTGTAAAAACTGGCGTGGCATTCGTCCTGAATGTCCCGTAGAGCTTTTTCGGTGAAATGCCGGTTCCAGAACTGGATTTTAAAGTCGGGAGTGGGGTTCTCGGCGAATTCCTGCCAGTAATCGGTTGGGATGATTCCTTCTTTCAGCATTTGGAAATACAATTCGGTTTTGGGATAAGGGGTGCAGATCGAGAATTGCGCGTAATCGGGTTTCAATTTTTTGGCGAAATCGACGGTGGCAAACATCTCCCTGCGAGTTTCGTCAGGAATGCCGATCATCATGTAAGCGAAGAATCCGATTCCCGTTTTGCGCGTCATTTTGCAGGCGCGCTCGATTTTTTCAGGAGTCTGACCTTTTTGCAGGTAATTCAAGTGACGGGGGGTGGCCGATTCGATGCCGTAATGAATCCGGTAACACCCGGAGCGTTTGAGAGCTCGCAGGATTTCCTCGTTGACGGTATCGACGCGGGCGGAAATTTTGTAGTTGATCTTGATCCCCCGTTTGACAATGAGGTCGCAAAATTGCAGAAGGTTCTTTTTGCTGATGGTGATGGTGTCGTCTACGAAAAACAGGTCGTCCACCCCTTGAGCGACCAGCTCTTCCACTTCGGCCACTACATTTTCCGCCGACCGCGCCCGGAAGGTGGTTTTTCGGATATCGCAGAACGAGCAGGCCGCCGGGCAACCTCGTGTCGCCTGGATGGTGAAAAACTGCTGTCCCTCGCCAATGATGTGAACGTATTTGCTGACGTCGACCAGATGTCTGGCCGGGTTGGGCAGGGAGTCCAGATCCAGAAGTTCGGTTTCAGGAGCGTTGACACAGGTCACGCCGTCACGCTTCCATCCCAGTCCCTTGATATTTTTAAGCGAATCGGATTCCGGCCCCTCGGCGTCCAGGGTCTGGATGAGCTTGGTGAAAATGGGTTCTCCTTCTCCGAAAACCACATAATCGATCGAAGGCAATTTCAGTGTTTCCTCCGGGTACAGGTTGACATGTGGCCCGCCGAGACAAATCTTTACATTCGGGAACTCCTGTTTCAACATTTTGGCGGATTGCAGAGCATCCAGTAAATTGAAGGTCATGATGCTCATGGCCACCAGGTCCGGCTTTATTTTTCTAACCAGATTACGCAGGTCGGATTCCGTGACCTTCTCAGGAGGACAATCGATGAAGACGGGCGTGTCTCCGGTCTCCCGTTCGTAATATGCGGCGACATAAAGGAGGCCCAACTTGGGGTAATACCCTTTGCCGCCTTCCAGGGCTTTGGGGACGGAAGACTCAAGGGATAAAGTTTCTGGCGGAACGAGAAATAATATTTTCATGGGATTACGGAGATTTTTCTTTTAAAATCAGGTCAATTAAAAAACCCGTGTATGAATGAAATGAAAGGATCAGGAAACCATTGAAACCCATCGTGACGGTCACCAATATTTTTCCGGAAATTGCTTTGGAGAAACTTTCCTCCCATTGCCAATTGAAAACAAATGACA
>CAYPQH010000061.1:0-12753 GCA_964412825.1 uncultured Nitrospinaceae bacterium
CTCGTTCTTTTGCCCATGATTCCTTTTAAAGATCTTCCCGAGCATCTGGCAGGAGCCGATGTGGTGGTCATTCCCCAGCGGAAGACAAGCGACACGGTGGGCCAGATGCCGGCAAAAATTTTTGATGCGATGGCGATGGCAAAACCCATCGTGTCCACCCGCGTGTCCGATATTCCAGAGGTGCTGGGGGATACTGGATATCTGGTGGAGCCTGATAATATTCCTCAACTGGCGGACGCGATCAAACACGTTTTCGAGCACCCTGAAGAAGCTCGCTTAAAAGGCAAAATGGCCAGGGAGCGGTGCATCGCCCGCTATGATGTCACGGTGATGGAAAAGCAGTTGCTGGAAATTGTGCAAAGGGTCCGGCCTAAAACAAAGTAGTAATTCTAAAAAAGTTTCTGGAGAACTTAAAGAAGTGGACAGTTTCGATAAGGAAAAACTGCCTCCAAGGCCAAAAATTTTACTGATAAAACTGAGATCCATCGGAGACGTTATTTATAACACCGCTGTGTACACCCCTCTCAAGCGGTGTTTCCCCGATTCTCATTTGACGGTGCTGGTGGAGAAGCCTTCCTATGACCTGGTGCGGGACCACCCGGATGTGGACGCCGTTCTTTGTTTTCAAAAAGGCTCTTTTTGGCGGCAATTCAAGTTTTACTGGAAATTGCTTTCCGAAGGCTACGACATGGCCATCGACATGCATGAGGGGACACGGGGCGCGATCATGTGTTTTGTGACGCAGGCTCGGTTTCGGGTGGGACACAAATTTGCCAAGCGGTCGTTTTTTTATAATGTGAAATTAGAATTCAAGGATCTTCAGCCGAAGTTTCCCGTGGATTATCAGGTGGCGCTGATAAAAAAACTGGGCGCTGTTTTCGATCAGGTCACGCCTGCTGTTCACCTTTCAGAAACCAGCCGGGAAAACGCTCGTAAGATTTTAAAGGAAAAAGGGGTTCGCGATTTCTATTGTGTCATTCATCCGGGAACACGAAAGATATACAACCAATGGCAATATGAAAAATTTGCCCGTTTGGTCGAGATATTATCGTCCCGTTATGGATTGCAAGTCATCCTCACCGGCGGTCCGGGAGAGGAGGATCAGTCTCAGGCGGTGATCGACAAAATCAAGGACGCGCCGTTCACATTTATTATGGCGGATCTTCAGGAGTTGGCTGTCATCACGGAGGGCGCACAATTTGCCGTTTGCCACAATGGCGGCTATATGCATCTTTCCTCTGTGCTTAAAACGCCCGTTATTGCCCTGTATGGTTCGGTTCATCCCAGAGTGTGGCGACCGCTTGGAGCGCGGGACGTGGTGGTTTACAAGCAATTGGAATGCAGTCCCTGCAATCATAAGACCCGTAAAAGGGAATGCTATAAGGGGGATGCCGAGTGCAAGGAAATCATCACGGTTGATGATGTGCTGGAAGGCGTTGATAAAATTCTGGCAGGCAACATAAAATCTAAAAATTAGTGCTTTTCAACATCGGGCGAAAGCTCGCCTGATGAGTGAGTCAACGCTTCCTGAACTTTATCCCACACCCGGTCGACGCTGATCTTCTTTAAATCACCGCCGCCAAAATCCGTGTCCGGTGAAAACTCTCCCTGAACTGTGGGATGGATCATGAAGCAGTTGTTTTTTTTCAGCTCAAACGGTCCGGTTCCGCGCGGATCATAAGGACCGAACAAGGCCACGGTTGGCACCTTTAAAGCGAAGCCGACATGCATGGGACCGGTGTCGCAGGTGATGAGGAGCCGGGCCTGGCCTATGATGTAGCTGTCCGGCTTTAGCGGAACCCCGATGGAATCATGACATCGTTCGGGGTCGAGTTTTTTTCGCATGTCGTGGATGTGTTGTTTTTCTCCCGGTCCCCCTCCTAAAATAATTTTATAATTTGTCTGTTTAAGAATTTTTTCTGCCAATTCAAGAAATCGATTTTCAGGCCAGCGCCGGTGCGCCCCGGATGCGCCGATATTGATGTATATATAATTTTGCGGCGACAACGCTTTTTGATCGAGGAATGCGCTGGCGTCTTTTCGGTCGTCCGTGTTAAAAGTTATTTCCATGTGGCCGCCGTCTGGTTCGATTCCGATTTTTGAAATTAGAGTCAATCGTCTCTGGATGCCATGCACCAGAGTGTCGATTCGCACCCGGTTTTTTTCTGGAATCCAGGTGGAGGTTTGATGCGCCAGCAGAGATCGAACTCTCAGCCAGGGCAGAAGACGGGTGATGTCTTTATTGGCGTGGAAGATGAGGACGTGGTCGTACCGGTGTCGTAACAACTTCAAACCAATCAAGGGCTGGTGGAACCATTTTGGGGAATAGGGGACGATTCGGTCGATGTTGGGGTTGCCGGCGAACAGGGTTTCCCAGTGGGAATTCACAAGAAAATGAATGTCCGCGTCCGGAAATGATTTTTTTATGGCCCGCAAGGCCGGAGTTCCCCACAGGCTGTCGCCCATTCCCGTTGTGCTCACCACGAGAATTTTCTTCATGCATCCTCCTTGGAGCATTCGGCGGTCTTTTTTCCGATGACATATAGATTGAAGCCGAAGCCCGCCCAATCCAGAAGGGGGCTGATGTAGTTGACGGGATTGATGAAGTTTTTAAAATCCCTTTTCATCCCGTAAATAAATTTCTCTGTTTTGTTCATTGGATTGTCAGGTTTTTGGTACGGTATATTTTGGGGAGAAGTGAAAAAGCCTTTTTTGGCCCGATTGGTGTTTTTATAAACCACGCGAAATCCGGTCGATTGCAAAGTGCGACTTAAAGTTTTGGGCGAAAAAAAATACAGGTGTTGCAAGGGTTTGTAGCCGAACCAGTTTTCTTTCAACCAGGCCGAGTTTCTGGCATTGGGCGTCCAGATGACAAGAAGCCCGTCCGGGCGTAACAGCCGATTGATCGTTTTTAAGAAATTCGCAGGGTGCGGGAGGTGTTCGATCAGATCCCAAAGGACAATGACATCGAAAAAGTGTTTGCCGTATTCCAATTCTTCCAGGGAACGGCGGTTGACATTTTTTAACTGCAACTCTTCGCGGGCAAATTCGACGAACCCAGGCACAATGTCGATCCCATGAGGTTCCCAGCCCCGCTCCTCGGCGGCTTTTAAAAAAAATCCGCCGCCGCAACCGATATCGAGCAATTTTCCTTTGCCCTCGGAATATTTCTCGATAAGCTTCAAACGGCGGTGGTATTGTTTGTTGTAGGAGCTTCTTCTGTTCGTCCGCTCCAGGATATAATTCCGATAGTAGGGGCTTTCCTCGCCATCTTGCCGATACAACTGGTCAAGATATTCCTGGTTGGGCATCGGGTTGACAAACTGCAAGCCACAACGATCGCACTGCACGACCTTGGACAGCTCATTCCACTCGCTCAAGGTGGAAAACTGCTTGGAGCCACAATTATCGCAGGCAATGAGGTCGAATTGTTCGGACACGGGTTTAAGGGTATTGGAAATAATGAGTTTAAAGAGGTTCCTTTTTCTCCAGCATTTGCAAGCCTGAAGGAGGAAGGGGTTGCCGCCATGTTGTTATCGACACTACTGAGGGGATATGTTAAGTTATTCGCCGTCCACGCGCAACTGATCCATGATTTTTGATGACGGGTTCCTACCTTGAAATCCCTCCATATTTTACATTCTGAAGCCGCCATCGGTTGGGGCGGGCAGGAAATAAGAATCATCCAGGAGACCCGTCTGCTCCTTGAACGGGGCCACCGAGTCTCGATAGTCTGCCAACCGGGAAGCCCTATTGGGGAGCGTTGCCAGGCCATTGAACATCCTCAGTTCAATTTTTTCCCTGTGGCCATGCCGAGACCCCTTAGCCTGACGGCTTTTTCAACTTTGGTCCGATTGATTAAAAAAATAAAACCGGATATTTTGCACACTCATAGTTCCATCGACAGTTGGCTCCTGTCCTTCATTGGCAAATGGCTGAACATTCCCATCATCCGCAGTCGGCACGTGTCTATTGAGGTTAAAAATATTTTTCCCAACAACTGGTTGTATGCTAATTTTCCCAAGAGGATTCTCACCAGTGGCGAAGCCATCCGCAAGCTTTTGATTGGGCTGAACGGGGTGACGGGCGAGCAGGTTGAGTCCATTCCTGCCGGAGTCGATATGGAGCGATTCGACCCAGGGGTTTCGGGGGAAGCGATCCGCGCCGAATTGGGTTTACAGCCGGACCAACCGTTGATCGGTAAAATCGGAGTGATCCGTGGGTGGAAAGGGCATATTTATTTTCTGGCAGCGGTCCCTCTTGTTCTGGAACAATTCCCCAACGCAAGGTTTATCATTGTAGGCTCTGGACCGGGATATGAAGAGAT
Source organism: uncultured Nitrospinaceae bacterium (assembly GCA_964412825.1). Lineage (GTDB taxonomy): Bacteria > Nitrospinota > Nitrospinia > Nitrospinales > VA-1 > JADFGI01. The sequence continues at coordinate 4,328 of CAYPQH010000061.1, forward strand.
CAAGGAGAGATCGCTGGCGCCTGAGTTTAAAGGCTCGGTCACCGTCATGGGGCACCGGGAGGACATTCCCGAAATTGTTTCCGCGATGGATGTTCTGGTTTTGGCCTCGTTTGCCGGGGAGGGGACTTCGCAGGTGATTCCGCAGGCATTTGCCATGAAAACTCCCGTGGTCGCGACGCGGGGAGGTTCCATTCCGGAATTATTCCATGACGGCGAGCGTGGCGTGCTGGCGGATATTAAAAGCGGAAAAAGTCTGGCAGAAGGCATTGTAAAGATTTTACAGAACCCCGAATGGGCTGATCAGGTTGTCCAAAACGCCTATGACTATTGCCAAAAAGAACTGACATGGGGCCGTAAAATGGACCAGACCTTGCGAGTGTATAATGAAGTTTTCGACTCTTTTCACAAATAAAAAATTTGCGCTGGAGGTTGAACGGATCATCCGATGAAGGTTGCGGTCATCAGATATAAATATGTGAACTACGGCGGTGCCGAAGGCTTCGTGGATCAATACACGAATCAGCTAGTAAGCGCGGGTCATGAGGTCCACATATTCGCTCATCAATGGGATGCGGGAAACCACCCTCACCTCAAGGTGCATCCGGTTCCCGCGTGGACGTTCAACGCATGGATTCGTTCGCTTTCTTTTTCGTGGTTTGTCAGCAGGGAGTTAGGAAAGGCAAACTATGATATCGTTCAAAGTCACGAGCGCATATTTTATCAGGATATCTATAGGGCCGGGGACGGCTGTCACCGGGAATGGCTGGAACAACGGAAAAATTTTCTTTCTCTCACGAAAAGATTTTTTCTCGCGTTCAATCCTTTTCACCGTTTGATTTTGGCGATGGAAAAAAGTTTGTTTGAAAAAAGCGGGTGTCGCAAAATCGTCGCGATATCCGAGATGGTGAAACAGGATATTCAAAAGCATTACGAGGTTCCAGACGAAAAGATAGCGGTGGTTTACAATGGGGTGGCGCTCAAACGATTTCATCCTGAAAATAAAAAACGATACCGGTCGGCTATCCGGGAAAAACTGAATATTCCAGAGAACCAGGTATTGATTTTATTTGTGGGGTCGGGGTTTGAGAGGAAGGGATTGAAGTTTCTACTGCAAGCGCTGGAATTTTTATCCCCGGACAACTGGCATCTCCTGTTGATGGGTAAGGGCAACTGGAGTCGCTATTTGCCTTTTGCCTCTAAGGAAAGTCAGAAAAAGATTCATTGTCTGGAACCCGTCGATGACCTTGAAAAATATTATGCGTCCGCAGACATTTTTGTACTGCCATCGATATATGAACCTTTTGGCAATGCCAATCTTGAAGCTCTGGCTTCCGGGTTGCCCGTCGTGACCAGCCGAAAGAGCGGTGCGGCGGAAATAATCGAGCATGGGGAAAACGGAAGGGTGATAGAAAATCCGTCCGACCCCAAAGAAATCGCCCAAAACATAAGCTCCCTGTTTGATCCTGCTGTCCGGGAAAGGATGGGGCAAAAAGCCCGGACTCTGGCGGAAAAGTTCACGCAGGCGAGAAACCTGAACGAGATGATAAAGGTTTACGAGAACGTGTTGAGAGCTCGGGAGAATTAATAACAGGCAATGGATTCAACCCATCAGGTGAGAGTGAACAGTCGGACCGAAATCGGGGGGGAAAGTGTTCGCCTGGATGTCGGCGGGGGAGTGCTCGATCAAAATAAAATCGACCGCTATAAACGCTATGTGGGCGAGGATTATGATCCTACAGAGTTTACGGTCATCGATGTAACGCCACTGCCGGGAGTGAATCTGGTTTGCGATCTGTCCCAGGGCCTGCCTTTGGTGAGTGGCTCGGTGGATGAAGTGGTTTGCGTCCACGTGCTCGAGCATATCGGGGATTTGAAAGGCATCATGAGGGAAATCCACCGGGTGCTCAAACCGGGTGGGGTTTTGAAAATATGGGTGCCGCATTGTTTCAGTCCCATCGCTTTTGGCGACAGCACGCATGTCCGGTTTTTCACCTTTGAAACTCTCTTTCAATTCGACAAAAACAGCCCCGGTTCTTACTATTACGATTTTCACTTTGAGTTGATTCAATCCCGAATGCAGATTTTTCGGCGCTGGTACAAGGTGAAATGGTTTGACAAAATCCTGGAAAGTTGGATCAACCGGAAGCAAAGAAAAGGTGAGAGGTTTCTTAAAATCCTGCCTTACAAAGAATGGGAAGTGTACACCGAGTTCAGGAAGAAAATTTGATATTTTGGCAGGATCCCGAAGTAGAAGGGAAGAGGGGTTTTATGACGCTATTTTTGAAACGGGTTTCCCCGAAAAAATGGATGCCTTTATTTTATAGTTCCATTGATAATCGACCTTCCGTTTTAATCTCAGGACTTTATTCTTCCACCGTTTCCGGATCTCTTTTTTAATTTTTCTGGATTCTTCCATGCCTTGGGTAATTTGTTCCATGGTCAACTCCCGAGGCAGGAAAACAGGTATCATATTTCCCCAATCGGACATATCTTCATGGACAATTTTTCCAAACTGATCGATGCCTTCGTTCCAAACCGGAGTTCCGGGAAATGGGACCATATAAGAAAACCAGGCTGAGGAGAGAGGTAGTTTGCGGGCAAAATCCAGGGTCTCACGCATGGTTTTTCCGGTTTCTCCGCGGTGGCCGATAATAAACAGGCCGCTCACTTCAAAACCGTAAGAATGTAAAAGTCTGGCATTCTCCATAATGGTGTCTTTACTCACGTGTTTGCCCATTTCGCTCAGGATCTTTTCAGAGCCGGATTCAATTCCCAGCGAAACTTTCCTGACCCCGAGATCCCAAAAGAGGGGCAGGAGTTTTTCTCTCACGGTGTTCGGATGAAAAAATACTTCCAGACGTACCTTCAGGTCACGCTTTTTAAATTCCTTTAAATATTCCCTCAGGCGTTCCTCGTTCGGGATAAATATATCGTCCAAAATGAAAATTTTGTCGATAGCGTAATTTTTTAAAACGAATTCAATCATATTTCCAACATATTCGACCGAGTGATGCCGGACCGCACTTCCCCGGAATCCGTCTTTGCAAAAATAGCATTCAAAAGGACATCCTCTTGCCGTGATCAAGCTGAATTTTCCAATTTCTTCCGGGTTGTAGCCGGTGTTGGAAAAATCTTCAACTGTGGGAAAGGGCACATCGTCCGGGTCGATTGATTTGCCCTGGATGATTCCAGGGTTTGCGGTACCCTGCAAAATTTCCAACGTGGTATGTTCACCATCTCCAATCACGACGTAGTCGGCGACCTTAATGCCTTCCTCTGGAAGCGAGCCATAATGCACCCCTCCTACAATAATCGGGACGTTGGAATGTTTGGACCTCGAAATCCTGGAAATGTTTTCTGTATCCTGAACCTGGCAGGTGATCGCGGAAAGGCCTATGAACCGGGGATTTAACTTATGAATTTTTTCAACAAAAGCCTCTGTGTCCAAATCGATGTACTTATCGTCATAGCGGTCCAGCACGATGGCATCAAGCCCATGTTTCCGCAAGTAGCTTTGGATGTAAAGTACGCCCAAACAAGGATAACTCTGGCCCCCAAACTTCCCCGCGTCTCCGCCTTCTTCCTCTGTAAGGTTGCGGCAACGAACTAAAACGATATCCACCATTTTATTTTGATCTCGAAAAAAGAAAATTGCTCGAATTTTGCTTATCACCAAAACATCATGAAATACTTTATCATGAATTTTTTTCCCCGAAGGGGCCTTCTCCTCAAAAAAAGCTAAAGAAAAAATGCGTGGCTGTTTCCCTTTAGAAAGGTCACTATAATTTCGAGTGTGCTCCGTCGCAAAAGGGGGAATTTCCCGTATGGCCGCAGTCACAGATCACCACTCGCTTGGCCTCTTGAATGACATGTTCCTTAGGCGATTTCCCAGTCTCTTTGGTTTCATGCGAACCATCGCAATAAGGTTTTTTCGCGGACTCGCCGCAGGTACAGTAATATTTGATGCCTTCGGTTTCATCGACAAAATGCGGGGAATTTTCGTAAGCCATTTTTCTCTCCTTGGTGTTTTTATTGTTTACAGGTCATCAAAAATTGCAAAAATTGCTCCGGTTGTCAATCGAAATTGAGAAAGATCGCCTAAGAATCGAAATGCTTCAAATCAATCGGCGAATCAGTTTCCAGTAGGCGTTTAAAAGGGGGCTTAAAATATGTTTCATCAAAGGATGATTCATCCCCGCCACCGCCAGTCGACCCTGGTAAAGCCTGATGATCTCACGGTCGGGAATTTTACGGATTGCTTGTAGCGCGCGTCTTTTTTTGAGGATGCGGGGCAAAAGTGCTGTCAATTCAAAATAACTTTTGATTTTTAAATGCAACCAGCCATGCAGGAGGGCGTGGACCCATTGGGCGAATTCGACGATCAGCAGGGCGGGAAATATCAGAGTGAGGGTTTTCCACTCCAAATTTTTTATCAGGATATGAAGACGATTTTTTTCTGAAAAATAAAATTTCCGGATTCCCTTGTTGAATTTGTAATGATGATAAAGAACTGCTTTTGGTGTGACCATGATCTTCCAACCGGCGAGCCGTATGCGCCAGGACAGGTCATGGTCTTCATGGTAGAGAAAAAGGTCTTCATCGAACCCGCCGATGGTTTCGTAAACTTTCCGGGGGAGCATGAAGATACCGCCACAGGCGGTTTCCGTGAGCTCCAGAGCCGGGTCATCGAGCTGATCGATTTTGGTGGGGCAGGCGATTCCCGTGTAGTGAATCAGGACTCCAAATGAATTGAAGGTGTCGCGTTTTTCGTAATAAAGAATTTTGGGAACCACAGCGCCAATACCGTCATCGGATTCTAAAATCGTGGCCAGCTCACTGATGCTGTTTGATTCCAGGACCAGGTCGTTGTTCAGGAAGATGAGATAATCGCCAACAGCCGCCTTCAGGCCGCGATTGACAGCGGTTCCAAACCCGAGGTTGTCGCCATTTTCCAGCAGACGGATGGAATTTGAAAACCGTTCTTGCAAAAATTCAATGGACCCATCGGTCGAGCCATTGTCACTGACGATGATTTCCACATCCGGGTGATCCTGATCCAAGAGAGATTGAATGCAGTCCATCGTTTCATTTTTTCCATTCCAGTTCACGATGATGGCGGAAACTTTTTTCATGTTTGTTTAAAGAGATTTTGTTTATGAAAAATTTTGCTGAGCTTTAAACAAGTCGATCAAACGCTGACAGTTTTTATCCCAGTCGAATTCCATTATTTTTTTTTGTCCGTTTTTAGAAAGCCGGGCCATCAATTGCTTGTCGTCTATGACGGCGATCAAATTATTCGCCAGTCCTTCGATATCTTTAGGGGCCGATACCAGCGCGGTTTCCTGGTCAATGGCATAATCACGGGAACCTCCGGTATCCGTCGTGACCACGGCGCACCCAGAGGCCATGGCCTCCATAGCCGGCATCCCCAGCCCTTCATGCCAGCTTGGGCAAACATAGATATCGCAGGATGAAAAGATTCGGGCCACCTGGTCCCCCGTCGGGCGGTAATGATATTCAAACTCGAACCCTGCCTGTTGAAACAAATTGCCGGGGTCTTTTAATTTTTCGCCGAAAACTACCAATTCGATTTTCCGGTTTTGCGCCCGCACTCTATTAATGGCGGCGATTCCCTCTTTGTACCCTTTCCAGTCATAATCGTGATGAAGCAGGCAGATTCTCGGAGGCGTGTTCCAAGTTTTTTCTTCCGAGAAGAAAAGTTTTTTGTCAACCGGCGTGACCAGCAGGCTTGCTTCCTGTTGATAGTGGTCCTTCAATATTTGTTGCAACCAACTGGAAATGACGATCTTTTGAAAAGGCAGGCGGTAAGTTTTCCCGGCTTGTTCTTTATCCCGGGTCCACAGGCTTTCGTAATGTTGTATGAAGTAGAATTTCCCCCCCGTTCCTTTGGGGAGCTTTGCTGCGAATTGGGCCGTCTGCCACGCGCTGGCGACCAGCACATCTGCGGGAGGGATAAATGCGGACTTGTTGCAGGGAAGCTGGATGATGGGGACTCGATTGTCGAACCAGTCGATGGACTTCGGGTCCAATGCAGTTGGTTTTTTCCCAAGCGTGCTTAATTTTTTATCAAGGCGATACCACTTGTGGGGTTCAGCCAAAAGTAATATGCGTACTTCATGGCCCATTATGTGAATGCGGTTGGCATACTCCAGAAGAGCCCGGACGCCGCCGCTCAACCTGAAGTGCGGGAGCAGGAAGGTTATTTTCATGAGAGCAGAACGGGATTCATTTTGATGTTGGATCGGATTTTATGGAAAGATCAGGGATCTAGGATACCATGGTCGCCTGAATGCTACTCCAGGATTTTCTGGTAATAGGTGTCGGGGTCGGCGGGGTCGAAGGTTTCATCGGTGTATACGATGAGCGCCATGTCATTGGTGCCGGTATTTTTGATGGCGTGGACGATGCCGGGCATGATTTTCACGGTTTTCAACGCATTTTCCCCCATGAGGATGGTTTCTTCTTTGCCAGTCGCCAAATCCTTGAGAAGGAGCAGTCCATTTCCGGTGGGAACGGAAAACCATTCGGTTTTTCGTTTGTGGTGATGGTTCCCGCGGACCTTTCCCGGATAAGCCACAGAGACATGAATCTGCCCGAACGGTTTTTCCTCTCTGTGCAACTCGTCGCCCAGCATTTCGATCAGCCAGCCTCTTTCGTCGGATTTTTTATCGAGGTCCTGGACTTCAATGCCTTTCATGAACTTTGTCCTTCCTGAAATCCCTCAAGAGTGTGTTTGATTCCCGCTAAAAGGGAGGTTTCAGGTTTCCATGCGTAAACTTTGCGAAAACGCGAGGGATCGCATCCATAGGAAACACCGACGTTGCCATTTTGATATTGCACGTTCACTCCAAGACCGGCGCGTTTGATGTTTCCGATTATTTGCCTGAGGGAAGCCACCCGCCCCGAACTGATGTTGTAAACGGCTCGTTTAACGGTTTGCTTTTTTGTTCCCGCCTCGATCAAGGCACGCACGACATCGTCGATATAAATAAAATCCCGTTCCTGCCTGCCGTTTCCATCAACGGTCAGGGGAAGGCGGCGAACCGCCCGGTCGCAAAAAGTGGCGATGACCGAGTTGTAATCCGGCCGGCATCCCGGTCCGTAGACATTGGAAAGTCTCAAAACGATGTGTTGTAAACCGGAAAGCCTGATCAAATCCTCAGCCGATTTTTTGCTGACACCATACAACGATTCAGGCTCCGTTGCATGGGATTCCTTGAGCGCGTTTTTCCCGTGTTTGTACACTTGCGACGAGGAGGCAAACACGATCCGGGTTTCAGGGGACCCGTAAGTTTTGATAGCGACCAGAAGACGAAGCGTTCCCAGAATATTTCCGCAAAGAATTTCTTCGTCGGAGCCTCTGTTGACTCCTGACAGATGGTAGATCAGATGTTTGTCTTTGACGAAATTTTTCAGCTCGACCAGCGTGGGAGGAGCGTTCTTGCTTTTGCGGGTGAGGGACGTGACGGTGACTTTGGGGAGTTGTTTGAGAGCGTGCATTAAATGGCCGCCGATGAAGCCTGTAGCTCCGGTCACGCCTATACGCATATTTCCTGCAGTTGTTCTTTCAGCTTTTCGATCCCGGATTCAAGATTCACCTTAGGCTCCCAACCCAGGAGGGAGAGGGCTTTGGAGTTATCGCAAAGCAGTTTGGGAATTTCTGCCTGAGGATGACGATGATCGACCAGATGGATTTTACTCGTGTCCGGGCAGATCAGTTTAGCCAGATCGGCGATCGCGATATCGGTTCCGGAACCGGCGTTGATCACCTGTCCAACTGCTTGCTCGCAACGGGAGGCGGTGTAAACGAAATCCACGCAGTCCTCCACGTATAAAAGGTCCCGGGTTTGCGTTCCGTCCCCGAAGATTTCCAGACGGTCGCCTTTCAATGCCTGGCGGACAAAAATCGACACCACACCGCCTTCGAGATTGTATTTCTGATACGGCCCATAAGTGTTGAAGGGGCGGCAGGTCACGACCGGCAAGCCGTAGCTGTAAAAATAGGATTGCGCCAGAATTTCCGCAGCGAGCTTGGACGCGGCATAGGGGGACGTGGGTTTGAGAGGATGGTCTTCGTTGATTGGTTTTTGACTTCCCGCCATGTCGTAGACCATGCAGGTTCCCATGAGCATGACCTTGGTTCCCAGAGCCCGGCATTCTTCCAGAACGTTGTAGGTTCCTTTGATGTTGCTTTCAAAAGCCTTGTTGGGAATTTCCAGGCTTTCGTGAACGTTGATTTGCGCCGCCAGATGGTAAACGATGTCGGGTTTGAATTGAAAGATCGACTTGAGGGCTTTCAGGTTCAGCACATCGTCGTAAACCACACCTTTAAGCAAAGGGTGATTGTGAAATTCCTCAAGGTTACTTTCACGTCCGTTTTCGAGGTTGTCGAGAACCCAGACTTC
>CAYPQH010000062.1:0-1295 GCA_964412825.1 uncultured Nitrospinaceae bacterium
GTCACGATTTCCACCCAAAGTCCCATCGCATGAGTTTGACGAATGGTCGCCAGCACCGCATCCAGATTACCACCCAGCCGACGATAATTTTTATCGGAAAAAGATTTGAGGTCCACCTTGAACAAGTCGAGCCAGGGCTCTATATACTCCAGAACCTCAGGCGTCCCATGCCCGTTGGAAACATATCCCGTCTGCAAGCCGCGCTCTTTGGCCTCTTTAAAAACCTCGACCGCCCACTCACTGGTGATCAACGGTTCGTTATAAGTGGAAACAACGGTTTTAGCTCCGTGCTTTTTAGCCAGGCCACAGATTTCGCTGGCGGTGATCGAAGTGAAGTTCAGGGTGGACGCGTCGTCTCTCAGCGTCTGCGAAGTGAACCAGTTTTGACAATAGGCGCAATGAAAATCACAACCCAGCATTCCAAAGCTCAACGCGGAACTACCGGGCATGACATGAAAAAAAGGTTTTTTCTCTATGGGATCGTTTTGCACGCCCGCCGCATAATTAAACGGCACACGGAGAACGCCGTCCTCGTTGAACCGCACTTTGCAGACTCCCCGCTGACCGGAACGCAGTTTGCAAAGATGACCGCAGGCGGTGCAGATCAATGCTCCGCCGGAAAGTTTTTTGACCAGCTCTCCCGGCCGGGTCGAAATATCGAGTTTGCTATGGAATGTTTCTAGGGCCATGATCTGGACCTGAATGTGGGTATATATAGAGGGAATCCTCAGGAGTTCATTCCGTACTGATTTCCTCGGATTCTTTGTTCAGAGCGCCGATCATCGTGTGCCAGGCGAGGCTGGCGCATTTGGTTCGGGACGGATAGTCCCGGATTCCCTTGAACAGTTTGAGTTTGCCCAAATGATGCTCTTGCGTATCCGGGTCCATTTCACCCAACACCATTTTATGAAATTCATCAAAAATGATTCTGGTTTCATCCAGCGTCTTGCCCTTCAGATAAGCTGTCATCAAGGATGAACTGGCTTTGGAGATCGCGCATCCGGTTCCAAGAAAACTGATGTCCCGAACAACGCCATCCTCGGAATCCACATCCATATAAACCGTCATGTCATCGCCGCATAAGGGGTTTATCCCGTGGCAATGGTGGGTCGCGTTTTGGATTTCACGGAAATTTTTTGGATTGCGGTTGTGGTCCAAAATGACTTGTTGGTATAACTCGTTGTCGTAAGACATTTACAAACTTTCCTTTCAACCAGCGTAGCACTGGCCCAAATATGAACGTACGTTGAGCTTTTGGCAGGCTCAATCCTTCTCCGTGCTAACGTATTTGATCC
>CAYPQH010000062.1:1395-12549 GCA_964412825.1 uncultured Nitrospinaceae bacterium
CGTACGTTGAGCTTTTGGCAGGCTCAATCCTTCTCCGTGCTAACGTATTTGATCCTTTAAACGCCCGGTCACGAAAACAACTTGATGACTTTTCGAATGCTTTCAGCCAAAGCGTCCAGCTCTTCATATTTATTATAAAAAGCCATCGAAGCCCGCGTGGTGGCCGGAACTCCAAAGCGGATCATCGTCGGTTGAGCGCAATGATGGCCGCCCCGGACCGCTATGCCGTCCTGATCGAGCATCGAGCCTACATCGTGAGGGTGCGCTGAATCCAGCACAAAGGAAATGATGCTGGCTTTTTCCCGGGCATTGCCGATGATCCTCAAGCCGTCGATTCCCTGCAACAAGCGGGTTCCGTACTCCAGCAGGCTTTTTTCGTATTCATAAATATTGTCCATGCCGATTTCGGTGATGTAATCGATGGCGCATCCAAGCCCAATCACCTGCGTGATGGGCGGTGTGCCCGCTTCAAACCGGGCGGGTGGTTTGGCGAAGGTGGTTTTCTCCAACGTGACTTTGAGGATCATGTCCCCGCCTGTCACATAGGGCCCCATCGACTCCCAGACATCCATTTTTCCGTACAGACCGCCGATCCCGCTGGGCGCAAACATTTTGTGACCGGAGAAGGTATAAAAATCGCAATCCAGATCCTTCACATCGACTTTCATGTGCGCAGAACTTTGCGCTCCGTCGATCAACACCTTGGCTCCCGCGTCGTGCGCTTTCCTGATGATTTCCTTGACTGGGTTGATCGTGCCCAGGGCATTGGAGATATGGTTCACCGCCACCAATCTGGTTTTGTCATTGAGCAGTTTTTCATATTCTTCCATGACCAGTTCGCCATCGTCGTTGACGGGAATGACTCTCAGCTTTGCGCCTTTTTCCTCGCACAATATTTGCCAGGGGACGGTGTTGGCGTGGTGCTCGATATTGGAGATGATGATCTCATCGCCCGATTTGATAAATTTTCTTCCGTAACTATGAGCGACCAGATTGATCGCCTGCGTGGTTCCGCTGGTGAAAACAATTTCCTTACGGTCTGATGCGCCCAAAAAACTGGCCACTTTTTGCCTGGCTTCTTCATACATCAAAGTGGCTTGTTCGCTCAATTGATAGGAACCCCGCCTGACGGTTCCGTATTGTTCGGCGTCGAATTTGCGCACCCGCTCGATCACACATTGTGGCTTTTGAGTGGTCGCGGCATTGTCCAGATACACCAAGGGTTTGCCGTGGACTGTTTGCGATAATATGGGAAAATCCCGGCGAATCTTTTCTATGTCGATCGTGGACTTGTCTGACAAGCCCGTATTCGAATCAGGCATGTCAAGCCTCCAGTTTTTTCAAAAGATTTTTTTCAAGGTAGTCAACAACACCGGGAAAGTCGATGGTCTGGATGATGCTTTCAGCAAAACTTTTTGTCAGAAGTTCCTTGGCCACTTTTCCCGAAAGACCCCGCGTCTTCAGATAAAATAATTGGTCTTCATCCAGTTGCCCAACTGTCGCGCCATGCGTGCATTTCACATCATCCGCAAAAATCATCAGATTCGGTTTGTTGTCTGCATGGGCATTGTCGGACAGCATGAGATTGTTGATGAGTTGATCTGAAAAAGTTTGCTGGGCGCCCTGATTGACGATGACGGTTCCATCCACACTGGAACGGCTATTGTCATTGACGACATTTTTAAAGTTCTGGGCGCTGGTCGTGTGTGGCGATTCGTGATGAATGCGCACAAAATGATGCACTTGTTCGTGATCTTTCAAAACGCTCACGTTATTCATTATCAACTCTGCGCCGACGTCTTTGAGATGGGCTTCAAAGTGGTGGCGAGTGAATTTATTGCCAAAAAAGGCATTGACTGCCTTGACCCGGCTGTTGCGCGCCCCGAAAACACGTGTTTTAGAACAGTGCCAGGCGTCCGTAACGTCTTCCTGCACCTGTGCATAAGTGACCCCCGCCTGCTCGCCGACTAAAATATCCATCACCGAATTGACCAGATAATTGCCCCGAACACCAACGTATTTGACGATCATCTTCAACTCCGCCCCCGCACCCAATCGCACCAGAACTCTGGGATGCAAGGCCACATTACCGGATGTGGACCCGGTGGAAACGTACAGAATTTGTAAAGGAATCTCGACCTGCTTATTAGCCGGAACATCAATCACCGTCCCCTGGCTTAAAAAGGCGGAGTTGATGGAAGCAAAAACGTCGTTTTCCTTTTCAATCGTATCGACCAGATGCTCTTTGATTTCGGCCTCGGCTACGGCTTCTTCAAGCGGGACAAGGTTTATGACCGACTGAATGGCGGAATACTCTGAAAAATCTTCCCTCAACACTCCATCGACAATGGCCAGATAGCTCGATTCGCATTCGGGAAAGACATGGCTTTTAATAAAATCTTTGGAAACCTGACTTTCCGTCGCCAAAGCAAACGGAGTCGAAACCAAGTCCTTCGTGTTCGCATAGGTGTACATCTCATGTTTTCTATGCGGGAATTTTAAAAGTTCAAAGCGCTGAATCGCGGCCTTATTGAACGGAACCAGAGCGTCTGGGGAGGTTTTCTCGCTCATAAATTTTTTATGAATATTGAGAAGAGCCGACTCCGCCTGGTCGGTGGCAGTAACAAGTGTCGTCGTCATGCCGTCTCCTAATTCGTGGGAGTGAGCCAATCGTAACCCTGGGCTTCCAACTCCAGAGCCAGACTTTTATCACCCGACTTGACAATAAGACCCTGACTCAAAACATGCACATAATCCGGCTTGATATACTCCAGCAGTCTTTGATAGTGAGTGATCAGAATCAGGGCGTTGTTTTCGTTTCTGAGCTTGTTCACCCCGTCCGAAACCACGCGCAGGGCGTCGATATCGAGCCCCGAATCGGTTTCATCCAACACCGCGAGTTTGGGTTGCAGAATGGCCATCTGCAAAATTTCGTTTTTCTTTTTTTCGCCGCCGGAAAAACCATCGTTCAAATTACGTTCACGATATTTTTTCTCCATGCTCAACATCGCCATTTTTTCTGTGAGAATGTCGTCGAAGTCAAGCGGATCGAGTTCTTCTTTGCCCTCATTGACCAACCTTGCGTTGTAGGCCATGCGTAGAAATTCCGCGTTGTTCACTCCGGGAATTTCCACAGGATATTGGAACCCCATGAATATCCCTTTCAAGGCTCTTTGTTCCGGCTCCATTTCCAGCAGATTCTCTCCATTGAAAATCACTTCACCGCCCGTCACCTCGTATGTGGGATGCCCGACCAGCACCTTGGCCAGCGTGCTTTTCCCCGACCCGTTGGGCCCCATGATGGCATGGACTTCACCGGCTTTTATTGAAAGGGAGATGCCTTTTATTATTTCAGAGCCGTCAACTCCGGCTCGTAAATCCTTAACCTCAAGCATTCAGGGTTACCTCTATCTACATGTTTTTAAACAAACAATCCCCGTTAAAAGCAACGGGGAATTGAGAACAAATTTCACTTCAATTTAAAAGAAAATTCCTGCAATCAGCCGACGCTGTTTTCCAGTTTCAGGGTCAGCAGTTTCTGCGCTTCCACAGCGAACTCCATCGGCAATTGTTTGAAGACTTCCTTGCAGAATCCGTTGATAACAGCGGCGATGGCATTTTCTCTGGAAATTCCTCTCTGCTCAAAATAGAAAAGTTGTTCCTCGCTGATTTTGGAAGTGGACGCTTCATGCTCCAGCTGAACGGAACTGTTTGCGGATTCAATATACGGAAAAGTGTGAGCGCTGGATTTATCCCCCACCAGCATGCTATCGCACTGACTGTAGTTTCTGGCATTGGTCGCGCCCTTATTCACCTTGACCTGACCCCGGTAGCTGTTGCTGGAATGGTCCGCCGAGATGCCTTTGGAAATGATGCTGGAGCGCGTGTTCTTGCCGATGTGGATCATTTTGGTTCCCGTATCGGCCTGCATGTACCCGTTGGTCAACGCGACTGAGTAAAACTCGCCGACGGAATGGTCTCCTATTAAAATACAACTCGGGTATTTCCAGGTGATCGCCGACCCGGTTTCGACCTGCGTCCAGGAGATTTTTGAGTGTTTGCCAACGCATTTTCCGCGCTTGGTGACAAAATTATAAATGCCGCCTTTGCCCGTTTCCATGTCCCCCGCATACCAGTTTTGCACCGTGCTGTATTTGATCTCGGCGTTGTCCATCGTGACCAGTTCGACCACTGCGGCGTGCAGTTGATTGGTGTCGAACTGCGGTGCGGTGCAACCTTCCAGATAGGACACATAACTGTTTTCCGCGCAGATGATTAAAGTGCGCTCAAACTGCCCGGTCTCTTCGGTGTTGATGCGAAAGTAAGTCGAAATGTCCATCGGGCTGATGGTGTCGGGCGGAATGTACACAAACGAGCCATCGGTGAAGACCGCGCTGTTCAAGGCGGCGTAAAAATTATCCCCCACGGGAACAACAGAACCCATGTATTCTTCGATCAATTCAGGATATTCCTGAATGGCCTCGGAAATGGGGCAGAAAATGATTCCGACTTCCATCAGTTTTTTCTTATGCGTCGTCGCCACGCTCACGCTGTCGAACACCGCGTCCACCGCCACGTTGGATAGTTTTTTCTGTTCGTCCAACGGGATTCCCAGTTTCTCAAACGTGCGCAAAATTTCCGGGTCCACTTCATCCAGACTATCCAGCTTCTTCTTGGGCTTGGGAGCGGAATAGTAAGAAATATTCTGAAAGTCGATCCGTGGATAATGCACATTGGGCCACTCGGGTTCTTTCATGGTCAGCCATTTTTTATAGGCCTTGAGCCTGAAATCCAGCATGAATTGCGGCTCATTTTTTTTCTTGGAAATGGCGCGGACGACGTCCTCGTTCAACCCTTTGGCAAAGGTCTCTGTTTCTATAAGGGTCTTGAACCCGTATTTATATTCGTTGTCCTTTAAAACATCGGACACTGAAGTTTCGGTGGTTTTCATTATAAAAACACTCCGTATAGGAATTTGGAACTACATATTGGGAACCACAATGAGTTCGTTATAAATCTCACTGCGTAAAGCCTGTTCCATAAAAGAAAGTGTGGCGCCAAGCGAGGAGCCACAACTGCCACAGGCTCCTTGATACTGGATCATTATTTTTTCCCCATCCACCACGTCCAGAACTTCGACATTCCCGCCATCGGCCATCAACGCCGGACGAATTTTTTCATCGAGCACCAGGTTGACCTGGGTTTTTTGGTCTTCAACGCTCAACCCCATCCAGGCCTGCTCCGCCATCGTCAACTCGGCAAGTGATTTTTGAGGTTTATCCTGTTTTTTAGCCACAGCACTTGCCAGCGCCAATGCCTTGGCTCCGGGGTAGTCGTCCTTGATGATCTTTAACAATTCATCCACCGCGCCAAACGCAAACATCTTGGCTTCCGGCACTGCGGGCAGTTCCGGTTCATCCCTCAGTTTACTCTCGACATCGCTGCCCAGAAGCGAACAGGCCTCTGAAATGGTCAGGCCTTTCACCAGGGAACACAAAGTCTCCCCGACCGCCAGCGAAACCTTGCCTCCATAAGCAAAAAACTTGGCGCTGTAGACCCGGTCTTCCTCCGTATCCACCAGCCAGTAGAGTTTCATGTCCTTATATTTGGCTTCTACCAAGGCCATGCCTTTTTCATTGGCATCTTCCAGGTAATAGGCGCCCCTATTCTTAGGGCTACCAGCGGCTTCCTCAAACTTCTTCGAGAATTTATCTTCCAAAACCGACATGCGCTCACCTTTCGGTCGTAAAAATCTAAAGTTTGCAGTTTTCAGGCAGTAGTATAAAGAGATTATCTAGCGAACTCAATAGGGATTAGATGCACTGGAAGTGAGAAAGGTCTTCGTATTTCCAATTTTTCAGGCCCAATCGAAAAATCAACTTCCGTCTCATTCAAACGCCCTGCCCTTCCTTGTCAAAAACCAACTAACCATTTGAAAAATAAGCGATTAAAATTCAACCCAGCCCGAGTCATTTTGAATTGGGAGATACTTGCTACAAAATTAAAAATAAGGCCCTGATTTTTATAGATTAAGGTCCTCTTTTATTCGTGTGTACAAACCGATCAAAAATACTATAATCATATCCTATAAATCAGATAACCAGCGAGTGATGGGGTTTAAAACTCACGGTTCTCAAACCCTAAGGATGAAGAAGCCCATCACCAGTGCTTAAAACATAGGATACTTGAGCCATGACAGCTGAAACGGAAATCAAAAGACCGCAGTTGGTGGATGGAATGGGCCGGACAATCGTCAACTTGCGAATTTCGGTCACGGACCGCTGTAATTTTCGTTGCACCTATTGTATGCCCGCCGACAATGTGGAGTTCATGGACCGCGTCAAGCTCCTCACGTTTGAAGAACTCACCCGAATCGCGACCATTGTCTCTAAACTGGGAATCAACCGCATACGGTTGACGGGAGGCGAACCTTTGATGCGCAAGGATCTTACTCAGTTGATCCGAATGCTGGACGGCATTGAAGGCATTGACGATATCGCCATGACCACCAATGCTTTTTTCCTTAAAGAACATGCACAAAGTTTAAAAGATGCGGGCTTGAAACGGCTGAATGTAAGCCTCGACGCTCTGGACCCGGAAAAATTCAAGCACGTCAATAGGAGAGATTGCCTCCAGCAGGTTTTGGACGGGCTTCAGGAAGCTTCTCGCGTTGGGTTTAAATCCATCAAGATCAACGCCGTCGCCATGCGCAATTTTTCCGAATCGGAAATCCTCAGCCTCATCGACATGGGGAGGTCGGACGGATTCGAAGTCCGGTTCATCGAGTTCATGCCCCTCGATTCGGATCAGGCCTGGGAACGGGACAAAGTTCTTTTCGGCCATGAAATTGTGGATCTCATCCGCGAAAAACATGAATTGATCCCCATCGACAACTCATTGGACATTGGCCCTGCGAGCGAATACAAGTTTGCCGATGGCAAGGGCAAAATTGGCATCATCACCGCTGTCAGCAATCCGTTTTGCGACCATTGCAACCGGATTCGCATGACTGCAGACGGCAAATTGCGCACCTGCCTGTTCTCGACAGATGAAACCGACTTGAAACAACTGATCCGGTCGGGAGCTTCTGACGATGACATTGCCCAGGCCTTGCAACAGGCGGTGCTGATTAAAGAACCGGGGCACAAGATCAATCTGGACAGCTTCGAGAGGCCCACACGGGCAATGCACGCCATTGGCGGCTAACCGGCGTACCGCCGGAGGAAAAGTGGGCCTGACGTTCGCTTTACCCCTGCGGGGCATGAAGGCAAAGGTCGAATATCACATGCTCACGAGCCCTGAAAAACCATAAACCCATCGCACGTTAATATTTGGTCCAGCGCTACGCTGGCCGCGTGGCGGGATCCGATGACACTCACACAAAAACAAAATAAACTCGAAGCTCACTTGAAAGATTTAAAAAGCGTCGTGGTGGCTTTTTCAGGAGGCGTGGACAGCTCTCTGGTGCTGGCAATGTCTTTGTCTCTGCTAGGCAGGAAAAACACGCTTGCCGTGACAGCGCAGTCGGAAAGCCTGGCCGAGCGGGAACTTGTGTCGGCAAAAAAACTGGCTGAAAGCCTAGGCGCCGAACACCTGATTTTGCGTACGAATGAAATGAACTCCCAAAAATACCGGGCCAACCCGACCAACCGGTGCTATCACTGTAAATCGGAGTTGTATGCCAGACTTTCAGCCATTGCTAAAGAAAGAAACATCGCCCATATTGTCAACGGCACCAATCAGGACGACTTGGGCGATCATCGCCCCGGAATTGTAGCGGCCAAGGAATTCGGCGTGGTGAGCCCACTGGCCCACGCGGGCTTTGACAAAAACGACATTCGTGAATTGTCCCGACAGGTCGGGCTGTCAAACTGGGAAAAACCCGCCATGCCCTGCCTCTCATCCAGAATCCCCTATGGAGAACCGGTTTCTCCTGAAAAACTTTCCATGATCGAGCGGGCGGAAGATCTGCTATTGTCGCTTGGCTTTACGGAGTTGCGCGTTCGCCATCATGGGGACATTGCCCGCATTGAATTGAAAAAGGATGACATGCCTAAAATATTACAGGAATCCGTAGCCGCGATCGTTCAAGAGCGTTTCATTGAGATCGGCTTTAAATTTGTGACCATGGACCTGGAAGGCTTCCGGTCGGGAAGGTTGAACGAAGGTCTTATCGAAGTGAAAGAGGAAATATGTTTAAAATCGAACTGAGGCCGGAAATAAGAAAAACCCTGAAAGACCCGGATAAATTCGCCACAGGTCTCAGCACCGTATACACCGGGTTGGTACTCGCCATGGGCGGCGTGGTCATCATGCTGTTTTTATTTTTTCAGAAACCGGAAAACGTGCTTCATCCGACCTGGCTCATTTTTTTAGGCTTGGCCATCGTCGCCTGGGGAGAATGGCAGAAATACAGAGCGAAATGACCGCCTGCCTTTCACAAACCATTCAAATCCGTTGCACCATCCTTTTAGTTGTTGTCCTTCTGACTCTGGGCATTGCGCCCGAGTTCCTGAGATCTTTTTGTCGCCGCTTCCACTGCATTCATCAGGGTGGTTCTTAAGCCCCCCTCTTCCAGCGCGTGCAGTCCAGAGATGGTAGTGCCGCCGGGGGACGTGACCATGTCTTTCAATTCGCCGGGATGTTTTTGGCTCTCCCGGGCTAATTTTGCCGACCCTAAAACGGTTTGAATGGTCAGGGTATTGGCAACTTCGCGCGACAGCCCCATTTTAACACCGGCGTCAGACAACGCCTCGAGGATCATGAAAATGTACGCGGGGCCACTGCCACTCAACCCGGTGACCGCGTCCAAATGGGCTTCATCGACATCGACGGTTTTTCCCACCGCTTCAAACAACCGGTGCGCGATCTGGACATCCTTCTTGGAGACGTTATTTCCGGCGGCAATCGCCGTGACCCCCTCCTGCACCAGCGCCGGTGTATTCGGCATGGTTCGCACAATATTGTATTTTCTATCCCGCCCGGCTTGTAACAATTCCAGAATCGTCGATATCGGCACTCCTGCGGCCACGGACACCAGCAATTTTTTTGCGTCGATGAGGTCCCGAACATTTTCAAGGACTTTTTGAACCACTTGCGGTTTCACCGCCAAAATCAGGATATCGCTTTTCTCCACCAGTTCGCGGTTGTCCTGAAGGGTCTTGACCTTATATTCTGAACGCAAAAATTCGAGCCGTCCGGAAACCACGTCGGAAACAAAAATATTTTTGGATTCGACAACTGAAGCGGAAACCAGACCGTTTATTATCGCCTCGGCCATGTTGCCGCCGCCGATGAACCCCAGTTTTTTGTTTCTCAACACGATGTCGATCTCCTTTTAAAATAGTAAATTCTCATCCGCGTTCAAAGACCCACTTCAACCAGCAGCGGGCCGGTCTCCAAAAATCGCCGACCCCACTCTGACCAGCGTGGCCCCTTCTTCAATCGCCACGGCAAAATCATTTGACATGCCCATGGACAATTCACTCAAACAAATACTTTCCATACGAAGCTCGACCATTTCATCTCGAAGCTCACGCAAGCGGGCAAAAACACTGCGGGAATTTTCCGGATCCGGGTCGTACGGAGGAATCGTCATCAGGCCTTCGACCTTGACCGCCGGCATTTTTGCAACCACACGCAGGGCACTTTCCAATGCGTCGGGAGCCAAGCCGGATTTGGACGCTTCGCCTGAGATGTTGACTTGTATCAGAATAGGGGTGATGAGGCTTCTGGCGAGGCTTTTTTCGTTGATGACCTGAGCGAGACCCACACTATCTACAGAGTGAATCAAATCGAACCGGCCCACAATTTGTTTGACCTTGTTCTTTTGCAAGTGGCCGATAAAATGCCAGCCAGCCCCGCCTTGGCCCAAACGGTCGATTTTCTCCAGAGCCTCTTGAACGCGGTTTTCTCCAAACAGTTTGGCACCTGCTTCACGGGCCTCGATAACTTTTTCCACAGAAACGGTTTTACTGACAGCAATCAGGCGAATGCTCTCAGGCAAACGTCCGACCTTTTCCGCCGCCGCGATTATTCTGCTCTTCACCCACTCAAGGTTTTCCTGTATCAAGAAGCGTGATTCCGACGTTAATTTTATGGCCTTCAGGAATGGGAAAAATGCGACTCTCGTGAAACACTAAAAACGGCTTCAATAAAGCGCATCCACTCCTCGTTCATTCGTCCTGATGCGGATGGCATTCTCTACAGGCAGGATAAAAATCTTGCCATCACCAAAACTTCCCGTCTGGGCAGTGCCCACCAGCACATTCACCACTTCATCCACCGCTTCGTTTTCCAATACGATGGATATTTCTACTCTGGGATGAAATTGCGGTGTCTCGGAACCCGGAGCCGATTTTAACTGACTCAGGGGTTTGCCGATTCCTTTGACCTCGATCACCGAAAGACCGGGCACACCCAATTCAAACAGTTTCAGTCGAACTGCCTCTAGTTTTTCGTGCCGAATGTAGCATTTGATCATTTTCATAATAGTTGCATCAATTTAGACCAAAAAAAAAGGCTTTGCAACCCCTTGATGAGATTGCAAAACCTTCTGACTTCTTGAGCAACGCTCAATTTCGGAGAAAAACCCGAACCGGGCAAACTTTTTCTGTATGCCGCTTTAAAATTCGATATCTTTTCCGACGGCCACAATCCTGTCAACCACACTCAGGAGTTTCTCTTTTTCCACTGGCTTGACCAGATAATCTTTCACGCCTTTTTTCAAAAAAGAGGTCGCCATTTCGGTATCCGGGTAACCGGTGACCATCACCACGGGAATTCCGGGAGCCTCTCTTCTAAGAAAATCCACACACTCCACTCCATTGACTTTTGGCATGCGAATATCACACAAAATCAAGCCAACGTTGATCATATTATCTCCAGATCGAAGCGTTTTAATCCCCTCTTCACCATTCTCGGCTTCCAACACATTGAACCCCGCGCTTTCCAGGTGGAGTCTCAATACTTCGCGCACGTCCGCTTCATCATCAATGACTAAAATTCTACCTTTGGGCATTTTCATTCCCCCCATTAAAATTTCAGATTGCACTTCCTTCAAAAACAGTTCAAAAAACATCCAACCGTTTAACAGCTATGTTTTAAAGGGACCTCTTATAATTCGATATATTTCTTTCAGGCAACTCGCGTGCC
>CAYPQH010000063.1:0-6098 GCA_964412825.1 uncultured Nitrospinaceae bacterium
CTGCATGAACGCTCTTTTATTTCCAGGAGTCCGGTGTTCGGCGGTCATCACCCGATACAAATTATTATTGTATTTAATGATAAATCCAGGCCGGATCGCATTACCGCTTATATAAACTGCCATTGAGACAAACCTCTTTATTCAATGTTCAACACCGCTCATCCTGCCTTGAAGGACAGCAAAATGAAGACCTTTGCCAAAAGTTCTGGTTTTTTGCGTGATTATATCCGGGCGCGACCCAGAATCAAGTAAAATAAAGTTCTATGACATGCCCTCTCTGCGAATCCCAATCCAAACTATTTCTGGCTGGAAAAATCCGGGAATACTGGCTTTGCTCCGTTTGCCGACTGATTTTTGTACCGGCAAAATATTTTATCTCCCAGGAAGACGAAGTCCAACATTATCTGAAACACGAAAACAGCCTGGAAAATGAAGGCTACGTCCAGATGTTCAATGAGAAAATCCAAGTCGTCAAAAATGTATGTCACGGAGTGCAAACCGTGTTGGATTATGGCTGTGGGTACGAACCGGTTTTAAAAACCTTGCTGACCAGAGAGGGTTTTACAGTCTCCGGCTACGATCCTAATTTTTATCCGCATACAGATGCAAACGCGACTTTCGATCTCATCATTTCCACCGAAACGTTTGAACATTTTAAAACGCCGGGCAAAGAAATATTGAACCTCCTCCCAAGCCTTAAGCCTGAAGGCTACCTGGCAATCATGACAAAGCTGGTTTCTAAAAAAGAGCCCTCTTCCACACCCGAATCTTTTGGGCGTTGGTATTATCAAAGAGACCCAACACACATCGCATTCTACGAGAACGACACTTTTGCATGGATTGCCCGGCATCATAAAATGGAAATTATTTTTAACAACGAAAAGGATTTCGTTGTGCTACAAAGGAAGCTTTAAATTTTCAGCCCGCGTAGCGGGTGCCCTCCGCGGAGGAGAAAGAGGAAACATGGCGGGAGAATATATTTTTACCATGCAGGGCCTTTCAAAAACTTATGGCACCAAATCCGTTTTTAAAGACATCTATCTTTCGTTTTATCATGGAGCCAAAATAGGCATTGTCGGGGGCAACGGAGCCGGGAAGTCCACCTTGCTTGGGATCATGGCGGGAGAGATCAAGGAATTTGAAGGAGAGGCCAAGCCATTAAAGGGCACAAAAATCGGCTACCTCCCCCAGGAACCGGTTCTGGAGCTAACAAAAACCGTGCGCGAAAACGTCGAGCAGGCGTTCAGCCATATCCAGAATATGATCCAGGAGTTCAATGACATCAGCGCGCAACTGGCAGAACCCATGGACGACGACGAGATGCAAAAAGCCCTCGATAAAATGGGCCGACTGCAGGATGAAATCGACGCGGTGGACGGATGGGAGCTGGACCGTCAGGTGAACGTGGCCATGGACGCGCTGGTGCTTCCGCCGGACGATCAAAAAGCGGAGACCTTATCGGGAGGCGAAGCGAGGCGGGTGGCCTTGTGCAAAATCCTCCTGCAAAAGCCCGACATGATTCTGCTGGACGAACCCACCAATCACCTGGACGCGGAAACGGTGCAATGGCTGGAAGAGACGCTGGCCAATTACCCAGGCAACGTGATCGTCTCCACCCACGACCGGTATTTTCTCGACAACATCACGAAATGGATTCTCGAACTGGACAACGGAAAAGGCATCCCTTTTGAAGGCAATTACACCTCGTGGCTGGAACAAAAAGCCCAACGCCTGCAACATCAGGAAAAGGGCGCGTCGAATCTCAAGAAACGCCTGCAAAATGAACTGGACTGGCTCCACACGTCTCCCGGCGCACGCCGAAAATTAAACAAGGGGCGAGTGAACAATTATGAAAAACTGCTTTCTCAAAAACAGGACGTTCAGGACAACTCTCTGGAAATTCAAATCGCCCCCGGCCCGGCTTTAGGCGAAAAAGTCATCGAAGTCAAAGACCTCGTCAAAGGGTTCAAAGATAACTCGCTGATTAAAGATCTAACTTTTTCTATTCCTCGTGGAGCCATCGTGGGTCTGATCGGGCCCAATGGAACCGGCAAGACCACTCTGTTCCGCATGATCGTAGGCGAAGACAAGCCAGATGCCGGCACAATAGAGTTGGGCTCGACGGTGAAACTGTCTTATGTGGATCAACACCGGCACGAACTGTCTGCCGGCAAAACGGTTTTTGAAGAAATCACCGACGGAACCGACCACATTGAAATCGCAGGCAAGACCGTCAACTCCCGGTCCTACGTGGGCCGGTTCAATTTTAAGGGAACGGACCAGCAGAAAAAAGTCGAGGATCTATCGGGAGGCGAACGCAACCGCGTGCATCTGGCAAAACTTCTAAGACGTGGAGGCAACGTTCTCCTTTTGGACGAACCCACCAACGACCTCGACGTGACCACACTCAGCAGTCTTGAAAACGCGATTTTAAATTTCAGCGGCTGTGTCCTGGTGATCAGCCATGACCGTTATTTTCTCGATCGAATCTGCACGCATCTGCTGGTGTTTGAAGGCGACAATAAGGTGCGCTGGTTTGAAGGCAACTTCGACGAATACCGTGAAAAGCATAAACAGGAACTGGGTGGAAAAGAAGACAACCGCCGGTCGAAATATAAAAAATTGACTATTCGCTGACACCGACAATTTTTCATGACACGCCCTAATTGGCAAATTTTCGTATAAAACGAATCAACTGCCAGATTTTTTTATCGCTCAAAGTCTCCTTGTGGATTGGCATCCCGGTTCCCTTCGACCCGTTTTTGATGATCCAGAACAACTGGCCATCCGGTATCGTGTCCATCAATTCAACGCAGGTGAAGTTTCTGGGTGGCGGGTTCAATCCCCTGGCCAGTCTCCCATTGCCGTTTCCCTTGAGGCCATGACAAAGCGCGCACGTGGTGGGTCTGGCGTCTTTAAAATAAAGCCGTTCGCCTTGGGCAATGTTTACGGGCGAATCCAGCAGAGGATTTGCTTTCTTTAAATATCTTTTTGGAGCGCTTCGGGTTTTTCTATTTTGCGGACAGATACCCGATGCCATGCGAATGACTTCCTGCGACAAACCCAGTGCGAAAATATTCTCAAACGTCGCATCCGACTCGGCAGGAACCGCCTTGAAAACCGCAAGCAACACAAAAATAACGCAAACAACATTTCCATAGCGGCGCATTATTTTATTCACAATTGGAGGAATGAATTTTATTTGAGCAACTTTCTAAGATGAAGAACCAACAGCCAAACCTGTTTTTCTGTCAATTCCGGGTAGGCGCGCATCCCGGTTCCCTGAGATCCATTTTTGATGATCCAGAACACCTGCCCATCGGAAATTTCTTTCATCGTTTCGGCGCAGGTAAAATTCCGTGGAGCGGGGTTCAACCCGGGAGCCATCATTCCCATGCCATTTCCCGTCACGCCATGACAAACTTTGCAGGCAGTGGGTTGCACATCCACACGAAACAAAGATTTCCCCGCGTCCAGGTTTTTTTGCGTGGGTTCGAGAGGATTTGTCAGGTTGTAAATATCGTCCGGAGCCTGAACCGTCACTCTGGGTTGCGGGCAGATTCCCTTACCGCTAAAACCCATGCTGTGAGGGTGAACCCCTGGTCCCTTGCCGTAGCGCATCATCATCGGCCCCGCAAACAGGTCGCCTGCGATGACAACAATAAAAAACAGCGGCAAGACCATCAAAAAACTGCTATAAAATTTCTTCATTGGTGAAACAACCTTTCCCGCTTATTTACCCTCAAAGGTGCGGATAAAGTGAATGACACTCCAGCCCTCATTTTCGGTAATCACTTTGCCGACTCTGACCGGCATCCCCGTTCCGGGACTTCCATTGCGCAAGACCCACATCATTTCGCCATCGGTACGGGTTTCCTGCCATTTGGCGTTGGTAAAATCCCGCGGGGAATGGCCGGGGATCCGGACCCCTTTGCCATTTTTACTGTGACAGGTCACGCACAGCCCTTTGCCAAAATAGATTTTTCGCCCCGCCTCAATCTGTTCTTCAGTCGCGGGATAAGGATTCTCGATTTCCTGGATTTCTGCCAGAATTTCATTGGGAACCCTGGGCTCGTAAATGCTCGCATGAATCGCAAACGCATTTTGCCAACCTGAAACTAAAAAGACAATCAACGCGATCCAAATAATTTGCGCCAGTTTTGACATATCGTATTTTTCAATCAAAGAAATCCTCTCCCCCTTCTACAGAAAGGGGAGAGGAAAGTTTAGCTCAATTACCGTAAGCCCCGTGCGTCTCCACAATCCCCAAACGCTTGAACATGTCATCGGTCAAACGGGAAATGCCTTTTGAAGCTTTTGCAGAGGTAGATTTCACGGCAGGCGGCGCCATGGCCGTCCCGATTTTTCCATGCGTCGCCTCCCAATGGCCGATCGACTGCGCGATCATCACCGATCCATCGGGAAAAGGAGCCCCGTCGGGCCATAGATGAAATATAATCCCGTCTGTTTTACCAACATACTCCGCCAGTTTCGCTTGTTCCTTGGGGTCTGAAGGAGTGTGAATGGCCACGCGTCCGGTCGCAATTTCCTCCTGATGGTCGTGCCAGTTTTGCTTATGAGACCATTTGGGAATCACCGAACGCGTCAATTTTTTGGACACCATGTATTCCACTTCCGTCATGCGGGCGTTCGCGTCTGTGGATTCAAATAATATGCATTGAATAATATCGGCATTGATCGGTTTGCAATAATGATGAAAAGGACCAATGACTTCTCCGTTCATCATGTGAGGCGCGCTCACATGGATCGTGTAACCCTTCAGTGGGTTCGCCCCTGCATTCCCTGCAAAAATCAGCAACGACACCAGGCCTGTGAGAACCAATACCCAAAACCCCCTCCGAATATTTCTGCAAATCATTGTGATGCCCCCCATAAGAGTTAAAAAAATAGCGCTTCAAGTAAACATCAGGAAACCGGTCCGCGGATCAATCGCAAAAAAGCGTCCTGGCCGCTTATCTTGTCCTGATAGAATGCTCCCCCCTCATCCTTTAAAGAAACAACAATCGCTTTGCCTTTTTTTTCTTTTTCCGTCCAGGTGCTCCAACCGGCTCCGGCAGGAAACATACGGTCCAGATATATTTTATCGCCATCCTTGTCTACGTTTCTCTTTCGGCGTTCGTAAAGAGACTCTGCTTCATCAGGAGTGGGCAAACGCCAATCGGAATAACCGGCAAAATTTTTGTGGTTCATGCGCTGGGCATATTCTACTGCGGTATACCAGTTGACCCATTTGCCTTCTCTTTGCCAGTAATCCTGCTTCATCCACATCAATCCGTTCTTTGTATCCAAAATGGTTCCGTCGCCCAAGTCCTGAAACCTTTTATCAAGCGATAGAGCGATCGGTTTTTTAGTTTTCAGAGCATCGGCCAGAACCGGGGCCACGCAAAATAAAAGCACAAGAACGATCGCAACGGTATTAATAGTCACGAGCCTTGAAGGATGTCGCATTTTTACCTCCACAAAAATTTCTTAAAAGTAAGAACCCAAAATTGGAGTTGGAATAGCATCATAATACAATGCCGGAACATTCAAATCAAACGGGCAAATCCGCTTGACAGTCCGGGGCCAACGGGTAGAATAATATGAAAATTCCCTAAAAGAAAGACCCCCATGAAAGCACTCAAAGGACTATATAGCACCTTGTTTTTGAAAGGCATATGCGTTTCACTCTGCCTGCTTCTCTTGGCTTTGCTCGCCTTGACCCCTGCGCTTGCCCACGAAAAAGATAAATCCCGCTGGGATAGTAAATACAATACCGAGACCTATATCTTCGGCATCACTCCCATTCCTTTTCTGGTCGATACTCTGGAGCTTCTTCCAAAAGGCAAGACCCTCGATATCGCCATGGGAGAAGGAAGGCACGGGGTCTTTCTTGCCACCAAGGGGTTCGATGTGCTGGGTCTGGATATTTCTGAGAAAGGATTGCAAAAAGCCCATCGACTGGCAAAAGATTACAACACCACCATTGAAACCCGTGTGGTCGATCTGGAAACCCATACTCTGGAAAATAACACCTACGACCTGATCGTCTGCACCTATTACATGCAGAGAGATCTTTTCCTCCAGTTCAAAGACGC
>CAYPQH010000063.1:6198-12534 GCA_964412825.1 uncultured Nitrospinaceae bacterium
TGATCGTCTGCACCTATTACATGCAGAGAGATCTTTTCCTCCAGTTCAAAGACGCACTCAAACCCGGCGGCATGGCTCTCATCGAAACTTATAACATCGATCACTTGAAATACGCCGAATTCAACCCCAAGTGGTTGCTCCAATCCAACGAACTGCTGGAAATATTTAAAGGGTTCAAAATCATTCGTTACCAGGCGGTGGACAATGGCGAAATAGCCTACTCCAGCATCCTCATCCAAAAGCTTTGAACTCCTTATCAAGAAAATCTCTTACAAATTCGAAATCATCTTTCAGACAATTCGCTGGCCCGTATTTTATAAGGGCCGCTCATGGCCAAAAGCAATTTTTCGAGGCACCCTTAAGAGGCACTCTTAAGTGAACTCAATCGAGCGGGTTTTTCTCACCCTCGCCAACGCCTTTCCCTTATGGGTTTTGTCAGGCGCGGCACTGGCGTTGTGGCATCCGGCCACGGCCCTGTGGTTTCAACCCGACTGGATTCCTTTATTTCTCGGCGTCATCATGCTGAGCATGGGGTTGACTCTGGATTTTCGGGATTTCAAACGGGTGATGCAAATCCCCAAGTCCATTCTTTTGGGGGTGGGCCTGCAATACATCATCATGCCGGCGTTGGGGGTTGGGCTTTCCAAAGTCTTCGACCTGCCCGTCGATTATATGATCGGCCTCGTGCTGGTGGCCTGTTGCCCGGGGGGAACCGCGTCCAACGTGGTTTGCTTCATCGCCCGCACCAATGTCGCCCTGTCGGTCAGCCTGACCATGTTCTCCACTTTAATCGCAGTGCTTTTAACGCCCATTTTGGCCACTCTTCTAATCGAGTCCCTGTCGCGGGATCTTTTAGGAACCGCGCTTCAAGTCGACACCGTCGGACTTTTAGTCAACACTCTCAAAATCGTGATTTTCCCGGTCCTGCTGGGAATCCTGCTGAACCATTATTTTCCGCGCGGCGTCAAAAAAATAAACGCCTACACCCCGCTTCTTGCGGTGCTGTCCATCGTGTTCATCGTGGACTATATTCTTGCGGCAAAAAAAACCGCGATTCTGGAAACCGGATTCAGTTTGCTGGCCGCCATCCTCATCCTGCATGGCATGGGTTTTCTTTTGGGCTACCTGCTGTCCCGATCGCTCAAGTTTCAGGAAAAAGACGCTCAAACGGTTGCCATCGAGGTGGGCATGCAAAACTCCGGGCTGGCGACGGAACTGGCCCGCAGTAATTTTTCAGGATACGCGCTCGCAACGGTTCCAGGAGCCATATCAGCCCTCACTCACTGCATATTGGGAAGCATCGTCGCGGGCCTGTGCCGGATCAAGGCGAGAAACGAAAAAGGTTAAACCTGAAATTTGCCGACCGGCCAGCGTGCTGCAAGAGAAAGTATTAGCGCACTATGGCTTTTGGGGCTCGTGAGCGTAGCGAGCGGAGCCTTAAAATTTTCCTCCCGCGTAAGCGGGGCGGGTCAGCTTTCAATGCTGTCCCAGGTGAGTGTCTCTTCCGCCAACACTTGGGATTTCATTTTCCTCCCTAAAACTTTTTCCAGATCTTCCGCCGGGATACCCGTACCGGGTCGCTTGACGACAATCAACTCCGCCGTGAGGACGGTCCCAGGTGCGATGTCCCGACGGGCGATGAGGCTTCTGCGGGCGGTTTGCTTCACCGCCACCTCCGAGGGCAGGAGTTTTCGTTTGCCGTCTCCCAAAATTTTCCCGACATTCAGCGTGGCCTGTTTCAACTCTTTCAGTTCATGCGGTTCGATCGACATGGCATTGTCGGCGCCGGGAAGATTTCTATCCACAGTGAAGTGTTTCTCGATCATCACCGCGCCCAGAGTGGTTGCCACGATGGCGGAC
This sequence comes from uncultured Nitrospinaceae bacterium, assembly GCA_964412825.1. Taxonomy (GTDB): domain Bacteria; phylum Nitrospinota; class Nitrospinia; order Nitrospinales; family VA-1; genus JADFGI01. The sequence goes on from CAYPQH010000063.1 coordinate 8,059, forward strand.
AGGTTGTCGGTCGTGTGATCGGAAAGCCCGACCGGAAGCTTGAAACGGGTTTTGAGTGCACTCAAACACCGCATGTTCATTTCTTCATGTCGCGCCGGATAACTGGAAACACAATGCAACAGCACGATGCGCTCGTTCCCCGCTTCGCGAACGACATTGGTGGCTCTTGCGATCTCATCGAAATCTCCCATCCCCGTGGACAGTACGATGGGCAGATTTTTTTCCGCCGCATGTCTGATGAGACCTAAGTGAGTCAAATCGGGCGATGCGATTTTGATCGCCGGCATGCCAAGTTCCACCAGCATGTCCACAGAACCTTCGTCAAACGGCGTTGAAAAGAGAGGGATGCCAAGGTCTCTTGCATAATCAAACAGCGCTTCGTATTCGGAGGGTTGCAATTCAGAACGCTTGAAGAATTCGTATAGGGGGATTTTTTTTTCAGGAGCGGCGGGGTCATTGGCGATGAACTTTGTCGAATATAGTTGATCCGCAATAAACGTCTGGAGCTTGACCGCATCGGCGCCATTTTCTTTAGCGGCCTTAATCATCTGCCTGCACAGGGCGACATCGCCATTGTGATTGAACCCCACCTCCGCGACGATAAAAGGGGGATGACCGTTGCCGATCGGTTGGCCGCAAAACTCAAATCCTTCAATGGCACTCATGACTTCCTCTCTTCATCAATCTTGAAATAAAGTCTCTCTATTATTGTCTTGGCTCAACGCACAAAATAACGAATCCACGGGTCCAGGCGAGGATAAACATTTGCGATCAGACGACGATGATCTTCCGTGAAAGGTTTTTGCCAGCCCAAGAGAGAGAAAAACGCGATCAAATAAACCATCCCATTCCATAGCAAGTGAGTTTCCATGAACCGGGACAAAATCAATGTCGGAACGATCGCGGCCATGGAAAAAAGAAAACCTTTCCCGATAACTGGAAACACGGGCCTAATGTTCATCTTCTTGTGAATCACCCAAAGCTGACGGAGCACCATGTACACCATGACCGATCCCGTCGCCCCCAGCGCGCCCATCACCCCGTATACCGGAATGAATATCAGGTTCAACCCCACATTGAGCGCACTGCCTTCTATCGTCGTTCGCATGGCCGTGTCTCTCAAGTGCAAAACAAAAAGAGTGGACACGGTGAAGTTGCTCCCCAACACCACGCTCAACCCCAGAAAACCAATATAAAATGCGAGCAAGGGGGATGCTGGAAGGTACTGATCCCCAAAAACAAACGCGATCAGCGCATGGGCGTTGAAAAAAATAAACACATAAATGGGAATCGTCAAAAAAGCGGAAAACCCCACGATCTGTCGCCAGGAGCGGGACAACCCGCTCAGCGAATCGACCGCGTAGGCTTCTGAAAATATCGACAACGCCAAAGGACCCACGCCCGTCAGCACAAAGCCCGCCATCAAACCTATGCTGGTGACAAGATGATAGTAACCAATGTTCGCGTGATCGACATGAAAATAATTCATGAGCAGGATGTCGCTTTGCGTCATCAGCCCAAAGCTCAGCAAACTGATTCCGTAGGACGCCCAGGCGAGGGGCTTCATCTCTTGCCATTTCGGAACCGCACTTCCACCACGTAAATCTTTTACAGACAAAATCGAATAGGCAAAAATGTTCAGACAAACCGCTAGAATGTAGGCGTAGAGCACTCCCATGATGCCGGTGCCCATTGAAATAAAAACTGCCAGCAAAGCCAAATTGAGCAAGGCGCTCGACGTTTCCACAATCGAAACGATTTTGTATCGCAAGCGGGTCATAAAAAGAGTGCTGAGCAGGGATTCCACCGTGATGACCATGAAATACAAAACCAGCGCGGTCCGGTAATCCAGCAGTTCGGGCATGTGGATAAAATTGAGATAATGAGGAAGAAGAAAATAAATCAGCCCGCAAAACATCAGCGCAGAAACCAGGCGGACCAGCAACAATCGCCGCACCAGATAGCGACCCTGATCGCCGCTTGGGTCCTCTACATTGAGTTCGGGCAGTTTTTTGTTAATAAGAGTTTCCAGCCCGAATTGATTCAACAGCCGGACAAACGCGGGGATGACAAGAAGCGTGGCGTAAACGCCCAATCGTTCTTTTCCAAGTGTTCGGGTGATGAGGATGGAAATTGCGAACAACGTTATCTGAACGCAGACCTTGCCAAAAACGGTCCAGAAAATATTAGTGATGAATCGATGAAAGGAGGACAAGAGAAACCACGTAAATGGAAGGAGGGTTTTAAACGGTCTTGCCAGACAATGGAAATATCAGCTCAACCGGTTTCCATTTTCCAAAGTGTATTATACACTAAAGCCGTTTCAAACCTATCTAACCTTGCAGAAAGGAGGACCGCTGGTATGCCGATCTACAATGTTTTGCTCGTGGCCGAGTTCCACGACATTCAGGCAGGAGACGAAAAGGATGTTCTGTTGCGGATGGCGGAACACGGATTCGAAAAAATCCCCACCGTCGCCAACGCCTGGGAAATGAAATGCGAAGGCGAAGATGAAACCGACGCCAAAGACAAAGCCATTCAAAGCATGGTGAACATCTGCCGGACCCATCCGTTTCAACTTAAAATGCTGGCCCATGCAGGAGAGTCCCAGATACTCAGAAGAAAGAAAATATTTGAAGCTTGAGCAGAAAACACCCCCCATCCAACCTCAAGGGGTATGAGTTTTCGAGTTAATCCCATATATAGTAGGAAAAACCCCCGATATGATATAAAATCTGCTGACCATCGACATTTTTGTCAGCCCGGAATCTCCTCCCTGAGTAACGGGGCAGGTTCACATCATTCGCTTGAGGGGGCGACCCATGAATATCATTTTAAACAGTTATTGCAACTTGACGTGCAATTACTGCTTTGCCGACGAATACATGGAAGAAACGGTGAAAACGCCGGGTAAATCCATGGAATTTGATTTTTTTCTCGACCAGCTCCTGCCTAAAATCAGGTCGCATCCCGTCATCAATTTCATGGGCGGAGAACCCACCCTGCATCCAAAATTCATTGATATTTTCAGCCACACTCTTTCAGCGGTCAACCGGTACACTTCGCTCAACGTCTTCACCAACGGGTTGATGCCGGATAAGGTGCTCGAGCTGATGGTAAAAACCGCCAGCATCGAAGGATCGGTCAAACAGAATGTCTACTTCTCCATTTTGCTGAACTGGCAGACAATGGAAAATATATCCGAAAAAAATCACCAACGATGCCAGCAAGTTGCCGAACGCCTTCTCAAGACCAACGGCTACAGCGTGACTTTCAGCATCAACCTCTACTCCAAGACTCAGGACTTGATGACGCAATGCGCCGAGATCGACGCCATTTATCAGAAGGTGGGTTTGCCCAAAGATCAAAAATATAAAATCCGGGTCAGCCCGGCCTTCCCCATCGTGGGGGAAGCCAACAACATCTATTTGCCGATCCGGGATTTTCCAACAGTGGGGCGAAGCATGCTGAAAATTCTCAAGCAATTTCCGCAAATGTGTTTTCGCTTCGATTGTTCTTTCCCGCCTTGTTTTCTGGATGAGATCGAGGAGGCAGAATACCCCCTGGTGGAGCGGATTTATTTTCACGGCAACAAACAACTTCCTGAAATGACCGAGTGGAAAGATCAGGACCTGTATTTCGGCTGTGCGGATGGGAGCCCGATGGACATCGATGGCAAAGGCGACTGCTTCAACTGCTTCCCCTTTCACAACCTCAAACTGGCAAACATCGAAAACTTCAAAGAGGTCAATTCAATCGCTCTGGCCAAAATGGGCTCGAAGTTTTTAACCACGGTTTTCGAAGCCACCGAAGTGAAAGAACCTTGCCGATCGTGCCCGCATTATATGGTCCGGTGCTCCAGCGGCTGTTTCGCCTATAATTTTGTGGATGCGGAAAACGGCAATGCTCAAATGACAAACAAGCTCGAAGAGGCTGTCAAAGAATCCGGTTCGTGGTGAATTCGTTCGCAACCATGACCAGGTGATAGCCTTCGTGGGTTTTCATGGGGCCCGTAGCAATTTTGCTGATCAGGGTTTTTTTCTTCAACCCCTCGCTGATCAAATCATAAAGGTCTTCGTTCTTCAATTTTTTGAATCCCCCGCGAGGCACTCTGGGGTCGGAGATATTCCACCCCATTTCCAACCACCCCAAATTTCCGCCATCTCCCTTCGAAGAACATTTGCTGTATTTCCCGGCCATTTTCATCAACAACTTCACCCGTTCGGTTCCCGACTTCGGGGTATTGATGGTTTCCTTTAAAAGTTCGGCCACTTCTTCTTCATCTACCAGAATATGCCTGATCTGAACTTGATACGATGCGCCTGCCATAACAATTATTCCTCAGTGATTTACAAATAAAAATCAATGCCCCTGGACCGTGCCAGAACAATCATCAGTTGATTAAACCCTTGGATAATCCCGCATAGTAAATTATATTCAAATAAATTTCTACGGCAGATGTCTTTCTGAATACCA
>CAYPQH010000064.1:0-12514 GCA_964412825.1 uncultured Nitrospinaceae bacterium
GGGCGCACTGCGCAAAACGCGTTGTCGGCATCTCCATCCACCACCAGATCGACCGCAGTCAACCCGGCTCCTGCCGCCAGTGCCGCCGCGTCGTAAGAATCCTGACTGATGACGGTGTCGGCGTCCAGATTGCGCATGCCCTCCTGCCAGGCGGTTCGCACCTTTTCGACATAGCCCGCATCGTGATTGCGGGCAATTTGTTCGGGTGTCGCTTTTCGGGGTTCGGTGAAAATCAGGTTTTGGTGAAGGTCCGAACCCTGAACTTTAGCGTGAATGGCTTCCAATCGGCCTGGGTTCTCCGGGTGCGGTTCTGTGTCGTGTTTCAGATAAAGGGGATTGTATAAAAAGCTGGTTTTTCTCATGGGGATCGGTTTCCCAATTTGTGAGGATTGACCTAAGATCAGGTTGTTCTTTGCATGAATATGTTTTGGTGAGAGAATATCAAAATACCAAATTCAGAACAAGCGCGGGTGACATGGTTTCTTTAAGTACCGAGGAAAAAGTGCGGGCGATCGAACAGGCGGCGACCGATCTGGGTTTTGACGGGTTCGGTGTTACCGGACCCAATTTACCCAAGGCGACCAAACGCTACCAACGCTGGCTGGCTCTGGAGTATGAAGGCAAAATGGGATACATGAGCCGATGGATGGACAAACGTTCGGATTTGAATAACGTCCTTGCCGGCATCAAAAGCGTGATCTGTTTGCGCACGAATTATTTGCCTGAAGATAAAGACCTGCGCTTTCTGGAAGACACCGACAACGGCGATATTTCGCTCTACGCACTGAACGAAGATTATCACGATGTCCTGCTTCCCAGGCTCAAGCAACTGGACGCAAAAATTCATCAGGCGTTTCCCGACTGCCAAACCAAAGTATATGTAGACACCGGTCCGGTGCTGGAAAAGCCATTGGCCGAGCAGGCCGGGATCGGCTGGATTGGCAAGCACACCAATCTGATCTCGGAGGGCATCGGCTCCTGGTATTTTTTATCAGAAATTCTGACGGACATCGACCTTCCCCTCAACCAACCGGCCAAAGACCGCTGCGGAACCTGCCGGGAGTGCATCGACATCTGCCCGACCCGCGCCATCGTCGCGCCCTACGTCCTCGATTCCAGACGATGCATTTCCTATCTCAATATCGAACTCAAGGGCGTGATCCCTTTGCAATTTCGACAGGCCATCGGCAACCGGATTTATGGGTGCGACGATTGCCAGATCGTCTGCCCGTGGAATTCTTTCGCGGTGAAAACCGACGAACAGGCTTTCCACGGAAAAGAAGGCGTTCGCCTCCTCATTGAATTGATCAAACTGGATGACGAGGGTTTCAGGCAGCGATTCCGCCACAGCCCCATCAAGCGTATCAAGCGCCGGGGCTTCCTGCGCAACGTTGCGGTGGCTCTCGGCAATTCGGGCAACTTGGACGCAGTCGCTCCTCTCATTGAGGTTTTAGGGGACCCGGAACCCCTCATCCGCGCCCACGCAGTTTGGGCATTGGGAGAATTGTTGCAGGAAAAAGCCCCCACGGTATTATGGGAATCGCTCGCCAGGGAAAGCGATGAAATGGTGTTGACGGAAATTCGGAATGTGGATAAAACCTTCCGCCGATCCTCCGGTTCTTATTTTTCTCTTGAATAATCCCATTGATAAAAGCGGACTCTCAAGTCTATAATTAACCCCATTTATTCCCATAAAACCAAGGAACTCATGAGCGAAGCAAATAATTCCCGATTCTTAAAAGCGTGCCGGGGCGAGCCGGTGGATAAAACTCCCGTATGGTTCATGCGTCAGGCGGGGCGTTATATGAAAGCCTACCGCGACCTCAAGGAAAAACACACGTTTCTTGAAATGTGCAAAACTCCGGAACTGGCGACTGAAGTGACCCTGCAACCGGTGAATGCCCTCGACATCGACGCCGCGATAATTTTTGCGGACATTCTGTTGCCCCTCGAACCCATGGGAACGGGCCTCGAGTTTATTGTGGGCGATGGCCCCTCGATTCCCCGTCCGGTCCGGGATTTAAAGGCCGTCGAAAACCTGAAACCCGTCAACGCCGAGGAGCAATTGGGATTCGTCGGCGACGCCATCCGCATGGTACGCGCTGAAATTAATGGCAAAGTTCCGTTGATTGGTTTTGCCGGAGCGCCCTTTACATTGAGCAGTTATATGATCGAGGGCGGCAAGTCCCGGGAATTCAAAACCACCAAGTTGATGATGTTCGAGGCTCCCGAAACCTGGGCGCTGTTGATGGACAAAGTCTGCACCATGCTGATCGATTATTTGAAGATGCAGGTGAAAGCGGGCGCGCAAGCCCTGCAACTTTTTGACAGCTGGGTGGGATGCCTGAGCCCCTATGACTATACGAAATATGTTTTGCCTTACACCAAACGGGTGATCGATGGATTGAAAGATTCTGGAGTCCCGATCATCAATTTCAGCACCGGCACGTCCACCATGTTGCCAGAAGTTGCTGAGGCGGGCGGCGACGTGATCAGTTTTGACTGGCGGATTTCGCTTGATGCCGCCTGGAAGCAGATCGGCCACGATCAGCCGATTCAGGGCAACCTCGACCCCGTGCTTTTGTTTGCGCCCCTTCCGGTCATCAAGGAAAGGGTCCACGAAATCATGAAACAAGCCGGTGGACGACCGGGCCATATTTTCAATCTCGGACACGGCATCTTACAACACACGCCTGTGGATCACGTTAAAGCCGTCTGCGATATGGTTCACGAATACAATCATGCGTGACGGTTCTTCCCCTAGCACGGCCATTTTACTGATGGCGCACGGGGCACCAACCCGGGTTGCAGACATTCCGCAGTATCTGAAAAATATTCGCGGAGGTCGTGACTCGAAGCCTGAGGTGATCCAGCTGATCCAGGAACGCTACGCAGCCATTGGCGGCAGTTCGCCTTTGCTTGAGATCACTCGGGGGCAGGCCGAGGCACTGGAAAAATTCCTCAATCAGGATGGGAAGAATACCTTCAAAGTTTATTTTGGCATGCGCAGTTGGAGTCCTTATATCAAGGACGTTGTCCAGCAGATGATGGACGATGGCATAAAAAAGATCTATGCCATTTGCCTGGCACCGCAATACAGCAAGTGGAGTACAGAGCGTTATTTCAAATCGTTCAACGAAGCGCTCAAAGAATGCGGGATGGCAGACGATATCGACATTCGTTATATCGCCAGCTGGTGCGACCACCCCTGCCTGACCGACGCGTTCGTTGAAAAATATCAAAAAGCCATCGAACCCCTACAGCAAAAAGGCAAGGACGGAGTGCACACCGTGTTCACGGTTCACAGCATTCCCGCTTCCTCTTTGGACGAAGGCGACCCCTACGCTGATGAATATGAAAAAACCGTAAGCAAAATCGTCGCGCGGGTCCAGCCCACGCACTGGCACATGGCCTATCAGAGCCAGGGCATGATTCCCGTCCCCTGGCTGGGGCCCACGGTGGAATCGGTTCTCGACAAGATTGCCCGTATTGGCTCAAAAAAAGTTTTAATCGTTCCGGTGGGTTTCGTGTCAGATCATATCGAAATTCTGTACGACATCGACATTCAATTTAAAAACTACGCTAAAGCTAAAAAACTCGACCTTTATCGAACCGAATCCATGAACGTGTCCCCTCTGTTCATCGAAGCCCTGTCGGCGATCGTTTGGGAAAATCTGGCTTGATTTCCCGTAACACTCTCGGTTAAAAAATCTTGCGTTCAATCGATCCCTGCTAAAAAAATTTTAAGCTTCCATTTTTTTTTAAACTCCGTATTATCCTCCCATGCTCACCGATTCACTGAACCCGCAACAGTTACAATCTGTCCTTCATGTAGACGGCCCGCTCGTTGTGGTGGCCGGTGCAGGTTCCGGCAAGACACGGGTGATCACCACCCGCATCGCTCACCTGATTCAGGAAAAGGGCATCGCTCCTGAACGAATTCTTGCGATCACCTTCACCAACAAAGCCGCAGGCGAGATGAAAGAACGGGTCCGCAAAATATTGGGGGCCAACACGTCTTCCCCGTGGATCAGCACTTTTCACTCTTTTTGTCTCAGAATTCTAAGACGACATATTTCCGCCCTCGGTTATCCGGGGGACTTTGCCATCTACGACAGCCAGGACCAGTTGTCCCTCATCAAACAATGCATGAAAAAAATGTCGTTGAGTGTCGAAGCCTTTCCACCAAAATCTATTCTCAACCACATCAGCGGCTTCAAGAACGACTATCTTTTCCCCCGCGATGTGGATTTCGACTCCCTTCCTTATGGCAACAAACGCAAAGCCGCCGAAGTGTACCCGGTGTATCAGGCGGGATTGAAAAAAAACAGCGCACTTGATTTCGACGACCTTCTGATCTGGACCGTCAGGCTATTGAGTGAGGTCGAAGAAGTGTGCGAATTGTACAACGACCGGTTCCAATACATTCTGGCCGATGAGTTTCAGGACACCAACAAGACCCAGTATCAGCTGCTCAAACTGCTCTCGCAAAAACATCGCAATGTGTGCGTGGTGGGGGATGACGACCAGAGCATCTACCGCTGGCGCGGGGCGAATGTGGAAAACCTCACGCATTTTGAAAAGGATTTTCCCGGAACCACGGTGATCAAGCTGGAGGAAAATTATCGCTCGACGCAAAATATTCTCAAAGCGGCGGGTGAAGTGGTCAAGGAAAATAACAATCGAAAACCCAAAACCCTGTGGACCACAAACGAAGCCGGGGACCCCATCGTTTATTATCGCGCCCAGGACGAAGGCGATGAGGCGCGAAATGTCTGTGAGCGAGTTCTAAAATTGAACCAGGAAAAAGGCATCTCGTTCAATGACATGGCGGTGTTGTACCGCACCAACGCGCAATCACGGGTGATGGAGGACGCGTTACGCAGAAAGAATATTCAGTATCAGGTGTTTGGCGGGTTGAAGTTTTATGCCAGAAAAGAGGTCAAGGACATTCTTTCCTATTTGCGGGTTGCCCTGAACCCTGAAGATTCTGTTTCTTTAAAACGCATTATCAATTATCCCGTAAGGGGAATTGGCAAAACATCGCTGGACAAAGTTGAGGTTTTTTGCGACCAGGCAGATCTGCCGTTGATTCAGGGGTTGAAGCTAGTGGAAGAAAAGCGTTTACTTTCCCAGGCTCCGGCAAAAAAAATCGCTGCTTTCATCGAAATGATGGAAGGGTTCCGAACCCTGTGCCAGGCAGGATCGCCCGTGGATGCTCTGAAGGCAATCATCGAACGCTCAGGGTATGCAGCCATGTTGCAAAAAGAGAACACAATTGAAAGCCGGAGCCGCGAGGAAAATCTGCAGGAGCTGGTTTCCGCGTTGGAACAATCGGTGGAACAAGGCAACTCTCTGCAAGAATTTCTGGATAGCACCGCGTTGGTCTCGGACCTCGATTCATTGGAAGATTCCCGAGGGATTCTGCCGTTGATGACGCTTCATTCCTGCAAGGGCCTGGAGTTTTGCGCGGTGTTTCTCATCGGCATGGAAGACGGGCTCCTGCCGCATGGCAGTTCGATGTCCGACCCTGCCGAATATGAAGAAGAGCGACGGCTTTGTTATGTGGGGTTCACCCGCGCTAAAAAAATGTTGTTCGTCAGCAACGCCCGTCAGCGAAGAATTTATGGAAGCACCTTCAATTATCCCCCATCGCAGTTTTTACTTTCGATCCCCCCCGACATCATCGTCAATGAAAGTGCGGTTGGAGGAGATCGAGGGTTCACCCCGCAATCGAAACCTTCAGGTTCATCCAGCCCCTCGTATGCCATCCGGTCCCAACCTGAAAGAGCGTCGTCCGATAAGCCTTATTCCATTGGTTCCAAACTACTGCACCCGAAATTTGGGACAGGAGTGGTGATGAACCGGGCCGGCAATGAAAGCGATCTGAAGCTGGAAATATTTTTCAAAAGGCCCCATGGCAAGAAAACAATTGCCGTCAAACACGTCAAACTGATTCCTCTTTAGAAATTTTCATTCTCCATCTATAAAATGATTTGCCGGGACCGGCAACGAAGGCGTCTCGCTGAGGCAGGGTGAGAACCCGGAAGGCTCTTACGGGACAGCGTTGGATTTTTGTTGCAGTAACAATTTTTTCAGCCGGGCTTTTCCCTCTGGAGGCAGTCTCAGGCTCAGTGTGATACGGTCTTCCCTGTAATCTTCCTTGACGATGATGGCTTGTTTGCGGATGTCGGAAATCCGGTGGGCATCTGAATAATCCAGTTCGAGGATGTAGGGAGTCAGTCTGTTTTCGTAACAGCGGATGATTTCTTTTTGGAGACGGTCAATGCCATCGCCTGTCTTGCTTGAAATGAAAACCGTTTCAGGGTTCTTATGTTGTGCGTTGTCCAGGAGTTCAGAATCCCCGATTCGATCGATTTTATTGAAGACCAGAATGGAGTCGATTTCGTGGGCGCCCAGTTCACGAAGCACTTCATCGACGGTCTCCATTTGGCGTTGGTAATCCCGATGAGAAAAGTCCACGAGCTTGATGAGCAGGTCGGCTTCCAGAACTTCATCGAGCGTGCTCTTGAACGACGCCACCAGATCGTGCGGTAATTTATCGATGAGGCCTACTGTGTCTGCAAGCAAAACAGGATAAGGAAAGTTTTTTTTGATTTTACGAATGGTCGCGTCCAAAGTGGCGAACAATTTATCTTCCACCAGAGTGTCGGCCCCGGTCAACTGATTCATCAATGTGGATTTCCCTACATTGGTGTAACCGACCAGAGCCACACGGAAAATTCCGCTTCGGCTCTTGCGTTGCGTCTTTTTTTCCTTGTCGATCCCTTTGAGTTTTCTTTCCAGCTTGGTGATCTCATTGCGGATGAGGCGACGATCCAACTGGATTTGAGTTTCCCCCACATCGCGCAACCCGATGCCGCCGCGCTGGCGAGACAGATGCCCCCACATGCGAGTCAACCGGGGAAGGGCATATTTCAGGCGCGCCAGTTCGACCTGAGTCTTGGCCTCGCGCGTATTGGCATGGTCGTTGAAAATCTCCAGAATGAGCCAGGACCGGTCGATCACCCTGCATTTGAGGATATCTTCCAGATTACGGTTTTGACCGGGAGTCAGTTCCGCGTCAAAAATAACCGCTCCCGGTTGATGCTGTTCGATCGCCTGTTGAAGTTCTTCCACCTTACCGCTTCCCAAAAAGGTTTTGGGGTTGACGGTGGCGAGTTTCTGCGAAATCTCAGCCACTGGGTCGTAATTCGCGGTGGTGGCGAGACCTTTCAGTTCGTCCAGCGAAATCGGCAAAGACGCCCCGCCTTTTTTCGGCATTTGAACGCCAACGAGGATCGCCTTCCTTTTTTCAGGGGTCTTGGAATGAATTTGATGCAAGAGTGCTTTCATAGGATTGAACCATTATACCGGATTTTGGCGACCAATCGGTGAATAGTTGGAGATCAAAATTTGCGGGGCGAGGCCGGTTTTTAGGTGGGGCAGTAAATAGAGACCACCTTGCGGTTATTATTCTGACAAAGAGCTTTTGAGGGTTTCAATGAAGCCCAGCGCTTGCACAGCTCGATCTGGCCGGCGGTTTTTTTCAAACAGATTCTCGGCATTTCTGACGCGTCTGATAGCCAGGTCCTGTTCTCCCATTTCCGATAAGATTTTTCCGGCGAGAAAATTTGTTTCACCATCATTTGGATTTCGAATCAGCGCCATTTTATAAACCCACAATGCCGACTCATGACTCCCCAGAATGATCCCGGAATGATCTGCATATTTCGTGAGCTTCCATCGGTCTTTAGCGCTCAAGGAATCCAGAAATTGGTGCGACTCAAAGTAGGTGTTTCCAAGATCAAGGAAAACCGTTCGCTGGACGCCCTCTTTTTCTTGCAATTGCTCAAGCAGATTCCTTATTTTCACACTGAATCGCGTCAGCTGGGCCTGATACGATTTTAAGGGCTCCTTTTTTATTTCTGCTTTTAGTTTGCCCAATTCGGTATTTTGGGCGCGCCGGAATTTTTTGCGGTTGGCAATTTTAATATCCGCCCGAAGCTGTCTTTCATTTAGGTTCAAGAGCTTTTCTTGACTGCGGGGTTTTTGAGCTCCTAAGTTTTTTTTATCCGGGAAAAAATTTTCAAGAACCGGTTCTTGCCGCCTGAGAAGTTTTTTCTTGTTTGGAAAAGTTTTCCTTTTAATCAATACGGGTGTTTTAAATTTTTTACTCACTTGCAAGGTTCTCTTTTGCCCTTGCTTGAGATTTATAAATTCATCGCGAACTTCTTTTACAATCACCGATAGATCTAAATTGGATTTTCGCAATTCCAGGCGGTGTTCTTGCAGAAATTTTCTCATGGTCTCGGTTTGGAGGGAACCCACTTCCACCTCAATGACCTCTTCCTGTGCATGGGCAATGGGCCCAATGGAAAATAAGGCAAACGAAAGAACGGGCAATAAAATTTTGGAAATTCGCGAAGTCACTTTGTTGAGCCGTCCTGAAAATTATGCAATCAAAAACCAGGGCGCAGGCAAAAACCCCCTTCACCAAAAACAGTATACTCAATTATATCAAATATTTAGATAATTTTGGAGAGCAAAGAAATTTCTGCCAAAAGAGGCTTCTAGGGTTGATTATTCCAGGGAGTTGACCTCGGCCACCAGCGGGGAACATGTTGCATGTAGGAGCGAAAAGGCTGACCAAAACGGTTGACGAGTTGCGGTTCTTCGATCAGGGGAGTGTAAACAAGGTTCACCAGCACGAAGAAAAAAAACCAGAGAAACAATAGGAAGGAGCCGAACAGAAAAGACTCCCCCAGGAGGATGCAGAAAACGCCTTCCACCAAAGGATTGCGCACATGACCGTACAACCCACTGACCACCAGATTTCGGGGCGGGTCCCAGGGGGCCGGGGTTCCGTCTCCCCGATCATTGAGAAGGGACACCGACGACCAGGCGATGACGACACCTATGGCGATCAGGCCCGCTCCCAGAATCCCCCCGAATAAATTAAGGTGCCAGTTTAAAGAGGTGATGAAACCGGTTTGGCGGGTAAACGACAGGATCAGCCCTGGTATGACGATCATGATATTGAAGGGCGCGATAAAAAAAACTTTGACCAGGCGGCGGGTCACTTTCATGAGATGCCCATAGTGACACTAATTTTAACAATCATTTATCGACTCAAAATTTTGTGCGCCACAGGAAAAATGAGTTCCTCCCACAGGGCATACTGTTTGGCCGAAGGATGAATACCATCTTCCACGAACATTTCCGATCGGTCACAGAACGTCTGGGAAAGCGGGAAAATATCCACCACAAAAAGTCCTCTTTCTCGGGCTTGCTTTTTTATAATGGCGTTGTACCTGGAAATTCCTTTGGCGATGTTTCTCCCATAGCCATAGGACTCGCCTCTGGGAGCGCAGGAAAAATCCGGCAAGGTGACGACCAGCAATCGTTCCTTATGTGGGAGTTCCTTCAACATGCGATCTATTAATTTTTTTAAATTGGCCGTGAACTTGTTTTTTCCGGAGCCGTGAACCCAATCGTTCACACCGATCAACAGAGTCGCGAATGTCGGTTTGGATTTTTCAAAAACCGGGAGTTCTTGTGCGATGGCCTCTTCCACCCTCCAACCGGTTCTGGATGGATTGGCGATCAGTTCGATATCAATTCCCGCTTCTATGAGATGACGAGTCAGCACCATGGGCCAGCAGTCCGTTTGGGCCACCCCTTGGCAAATGGTATAGGAATCTCCTATGGCGGCGTACCGGATGGGTTCTGCATCGGCGGAAAAACCGCCAACGCCCAAGACAATAAAACATCCTGCCCAGAGGAATATTTTTACTCGTGAGAAAATTAAAAACGCCATGGAGGAAAGTGATGGCATGGGAGGCTGTATTTTCTTGAATCAGGGTTTGACGAAGGGAATGAGATGATATATCGCACCCACCGCTACGGTGATATAAAATAGAATTCCAAAAATATTCCACAGCTTTTCTTTCAGTGGCCGAGGTTTGACGCTGGAAATATTCTCTGGTTTGGGCGCACTTAAACTCATGGAATCCTCTTTCTCTAAAACGGGTTTCCCCACGGTTGAATTGACTTTAAATTTTATTGATATTCACGTATTTTATAGACTTCCTTGGGAACCTCAACTTTTTTTGCACGCGGGTCACCAGGTCTTCATTCGGGCTTTACCTGCCGGTTTGGCTCTGATGAAATGGTACAAATTTTTCTTAACTCATGGGAACTAAAATGCGCGTCAATTTAACAGAACTGATAGGAGAAAAATGCGAATCCATTGACGATGGCGGCAAGTTGTATCAGGCCATCCATAAGGAAATACAAAACGGTGCCGCTGTGGAGCTGGATTTTACGGGTGTCCGAAGTATCATCACCCCTTTCTTAAACGCCAGCATCGGAAAACTGCTGGATTTGTTCGAGAAAGAAACGTTAATGGAAAAGTTGACCCTCTGTCATATTTCGGCAGATCATTTACGCCGCGTCAATGAATTCATCGACAGCAAAAATCAGATGAACTCTGAAAAAACCACTCTGGAAATGATGAAGGAATTGTTTGAAGAAGATGATTTGGGTGACATTGAGTCCTAGAACCAGACACTGAGGACAAATAATGGGAACGTGGAAACTGTTCGGCGACGGTAAAGACATTAAAAAATATAAGCACCGATTGCGAGAATTCCCCGATGACGCGGAGACGCATTTTTACCTCGCCACGGCCTATGAGGAAAAGGGACGCCTTGGGGAAGCCATCGGCGAATTCAAAAAAACCTTGCGCCTCAATCCCAAATCGGCGCAAGCGTATTTTAACCTGGGTATTTTATACGCAAAAACTGACGATGGGAAAAATGCCATCCTGCATATTCTGAAGGCCGGAAACCTCTTCCAGCAAAAAGGCGATTCCAACAACAAGGAACGCGCTTTCAAAAGATTACATGACTATTACCAAAAATATGGTTTCAAGCCTGAAGACTTTGCCGATGAGATAAAAAGGTTTTAAAACCCCAGTTGCCGGATGGCTTCGTACACAACGATGCTGGCCGCATTGGCCAGATTGAGCGAACGCACCCGGTCATCGTATTGCGGAATCCGGTAAATTTTTTGAGCATTACGACGCCTCAACTCTTCCGAAAGACCCTCCGTCTCACTGCCGAAAAACAGATACGACCCTGCCTTGAATTGATGATCGTAAAATATCGTTTCCGCTTTGGTGGAAAAAAAAACTTGATGAGATTCGTCTGGAATGGAATCAAAAAAATCCCCCTGACTTTTATGAATCACCACTCGAACGTGTTTCCAGTAATCAAGGCCGGCGCGTTTGAGTTTGGCGTCATTGATTTCAAAGCCCAACGGTTCGATTAAATGCAGGGTGCTTCTAGTCGCCAGACAAAGCCTGCCGATAGCCCCGGTGTTCACAGGAATTTTGGGTTCGACCAGCACAACGTTCAGATCATGGGGCATGATGTCTCTTTCTATTAATGGCCATAAAAAATATTACCGGTTTCTGTCAGACTCTCACGACAATCGCTGTCTTCAATAAATTCAATCCTTTAAAACCGGCCTTAAAAAAACACAAAAAAGTGGCGCGGTTTTATACCCCGACATATATTTAGAAGCTGTGACGTTCGGGCACAAACTGGACTCCGCGTCATTATTATTGCACTCCATTATTAAAAAGTTCCCAATAATGGAAATGGGTTTTTGAATCCGGCTTCCAATAAAAAAGCTCGAATAAAATTTCTTTGCTTCTAAAAACCCATTCCAGCGGAACAATATTCATCATAATAAACATTGTTCGGAAAGAGAGGGCACTAATGAAGAGCAAACACGTTCCCCATCGTTTTTCCAAAGAACATGAAGACCAGTTGGAAGAGATCGGCGATTACATGACCTCCCCGGTATTGAGTGTCGATTCCGGGGCATCGGTCAAGGATGTCGCGCAAACCATGCTATCCAAACATATAGGATCTCTTTTTGTCAAGAAAGGCGATGAGTTTGTCGGGATTATCACCGAAAATGATTTGTCGCGCAAGGTCGTCGCCGATAGTCTGGACCCGGCCACCACAAAAGTTGCAGCCATCATGTCAGAACCCATACACACCCTGGATTGTACGGAGCATGTTGAAAAAGCCAATCAGTTGATGGCGCAAAATAAAATTCGCCACTTGGGCGTGACCAGAAACGATGAAATTATCGGCATATTATCTGTTCGGGATTTAGTTGCTTATTTTGCCAATCCGAGAATGAGAACCTGGTAAACATTCGGTTCGATCGAGTTCATTCCGGTTCTTATAAAATGAAAAATAATTTTATTTCAACGTTGAGTTTTAATCATGCCTGGGAAGGGGCTAAAACCAATGACACAAGATATTTCGGGTAACAATATTGAAAATGCAGACAGCTTGCTGGACGATATCGGCGATTACATGAGTTCTCCGGTATTCAGTATCGACCACGATTCAACGGTACAGGAAGCGGCGCAATACATGCGCGTCAGTAATGTGGGCTCTCTTTTAATAAAGGAATTTGATGATTTTGTGGG
>CAYPQH010000065.1:0-12368 GCA_964412825.1 uncultured Nitrospinaceae bacterium
AATATATTTTGAAAAACGCCTCCACCTAAAACCACCTGCTCTAAACTTGTTTTTTCGCGGATGCGAGCGCAAACAGAAACCGTCATGTCTGCCACGCTATTGTGAAACCGAGCGGAGATTTTTTGGACGGCAGTCTTTTGCAAGAGATCATTCACAATGGCTTGGATTAAAGGCTCAATACTCACCACCATGGGTGAATCTCCCTTTACAGCATCCCATGAATAACTGTTGCGGCAATTTTCATCCGCCAATTGTTCCAGCTCTATCGCCGCCTGGCCTTCGTAGTGGATGGCATCGCGGATTCCCAAAAGAGAAGCCACGATATCGAAAAGCCGCCCCATGCTCGATGAAGGCGGGCAGTTTTGATTCGTTTTTATCATCTGCTTGATAATTTTCCATTTTCTCATGTCCAGCCTTTTTATAAAATCTATCTGCAAAGCTTCCATGTCATCGCCATAAACATGGTTCAGGCAGGAGGCGGTAACTCGCCAGGGCTGGCTAATGGCCGCGGAACCTCCTGGTAGAGGAATGGTTTCCAAGTGTGCGGCGCGAACAAAATCCTCGGTGTCGGCCAGCAGAAATTCTCCTCCCCAAATTGTGCCGTCTGTGCCCAGGCCCGTGCCATCAAAAGCCACACCGATCACCGTTTCATTGTCGAGACCGTGTTCCGCCATACAGGCGGCAATATGAGCATGATGATGTTGAACGGCAATTTTTTCGACACCTTCCATTTGCACGGCAAATTGAGTCGAGAGATAGTCCGGGTGCAGATCGAACGCCACCACTTCCGGTTTGATCGCCAGCAAATTTTGAAAATGTTCAATGCCTTCTTTAAAGGAAGTCAGGGATGCATAGTTTTCCAGATCGCCGATGTGATGGCTGATAAAAGCTTTGTCGCCCTTGCCGAAACAAAACGTGTTTTTAAAATGCCCTCCCAAAGCCAGCACCGGTCTGACGAAAGCCCGGAGAATTTTGATTGGACCCGGAACATACCCTCTGGAGCGTCGGATGAGGAGCTCGTTACCCCTAAAAACCCGGGTGACCGAATCGTCCACCCGCATATGAATGGGCCGGTCGTGCAGCAAAAAATAATCCGCGATGCCGTGTAATCTTTTCAGCGCTTCTTCATCACGGTAGGCGATGGGCTCATCCGAAACATTGCCGCTGGTCATGACAAGTACTTCTCCCACTTCCTGCATCAGCAGATGATGGAGAGGAGTGCCGGGAAGCATCATTCCAAGAGTGCGTTGACCGGGCGCGACTGATTCTGCCGTATGACCGGGTTCGTTTTTCTGCAGAAGAACAATGGGATTTTTCACGCAAGTCAAAAGCGCCTCTTCGTCCAAACTCACCTGACACACCTGCCGGACTTGACGCATGTCTTTCGCCATTAACGCAAAGGGCTTGTCCCATCGATGTTTTCTGTTTCGCAATCGAGACACAGCATTTTCATCAATGCCTAAACAGGCTAAGTGGTATCCGCCCATGCCTTTCACTGCCACAATGTGTCCTTTTCGCAAAAGGTTTGCCACTTCTCTGACAGGATTTCTTGCCGGTATTTTTTCACCGTTTACGTTCCGTAACTCCACGCGAGGGCCGCATTTTGAGCAAGCATTGGGTTGGGCGTGAAATCGGCGGTTGTCCGGGGCCGCGTATTCCTGCGCGCAATCAGCACACATAGGGAAACCCGCCATAGTGGTTCGAGCGCGGTCGTAGGGAATGCTTTTGATAATGGAAAACCGCGGCCCGCAATGCAGGCAGTTGGTGAAGGGGTATTCATAGCGGCGGTTCAATGGATCAATGATTTCTTCGAGGCAGGCGAGGCAGGTTGCGGTGTCGGGAAGAACCTCGGTTTGGACTGTGCCTTGCAAACTTTCAATGATGTGGAAGTCATCCGGGGAAACTTGTCCCCGAATTGGGGTTCGGTCAATCGAGTCAATTCGGGCCAGCCTCGGCGCTTCCTTTCGCAATCGAAGGAGGAACGTATTCAAGCTTTCGGAGTCTCCCCAGGCGTGGATGAGTACGCCTGCGCCATCATTCAACACATGGCCTGTCACCCCCTGCTCACGAGCCAGCCGCCAGACCGTGGGGCGAAACCCGACTCCCTGGACCTGACCGCGTATACGAATCGCCAGTCCGTTAACTTCTGTATCGTGTTGCGATTTTAAGGTGGATTCCAAAAAGTCGTTCCCTATAAAAACCTTTAAGGTTGAGCAATGAATGAATGGCGCTTGATTTATTTATTCATAACATAGTCGTGGATGCCCAGCGCCGCTTTTTTCCCGGCTCCCATAGCTGAGATGACGGTGGCCGCACCGGTCACGATATCGCCTCCGGCGAACACGCCCGGCTTACTGGTTTTCTGAATGTCCGCATCGGAAAGTTCAATGTGGCCTCTGGTATCTGTTTTTAAATCCTCGGTGCTTTGCGCGATCAGCGGATTGGTCCCACTGCCGAGCGCGATGATCACGGCATCGGCTTCTAATTGAAATTCACTTTTCTCGATGGGAACAGGTTTCTTTCTACCCGATGCATCCGGCTCTCCCAGGGCCATTCTTTGGCACTCGATACCCGTTACCCAGCCGTCCTTTCCCAAAATACGCACGGGGTTTTCCAGATAACGAAACTCGATGCCTTCTTCTTTGCCGTGTTTGATTTCTTCGTCTCGGGCGGACATTTCGTCCCGGGAACGTCGATAGACGACCATCACTTTTTCTGTGGAAGGGAGCCTGAGTGCGGTCCGGGCGGCATCCATCGCCGTGTTGCCACCGCCGATGACGGCGATTATTTTGTGCGTGTGCAAAGGGGTATCAAATACCGGGAATTCCCAGGCATGCATCAGGTTGACTCTTGTCAGAAATTCGTTGGCCGAATAAACGCCGTTGAGGTTTTCTCCGGGAATTCCCAGAAAATAAGGCAATCCGGCCCCGGTGGAGACAAAAACCGCGTTGAAGTTGTCCTCGGATAATAATTCATCGAGGCTTCTTATTTTTCCGATGACGTAATTGACTTTGATTTCGACGCCCAATTTCTTGAGATAATCGAGTTCCGCCTCGACGATTTCCTTGGGCAGGCGAAATTGCGGGATGCCGTAAAAAAGCACTCCTCCGGCTTTATGAAGTCCTTCAAAGATCACCACTTCATGGCCCATTTTGGCAAGATCTCCTGCCGCTGTCAGCCCCGCAGGTCCGGCCCCGATAATGGCGATTTTTTTACCCGTTGGCGGGGCGAGTTCGGGAATTTCGACTTCCCCTTGCCGGCGTTCGTAGTCGGCGGCGAAACGCTCTAATTGCCCAATGGCAACCGGTTCGTTTTTAAGGCCCAGCACACAGTATTTTTCACACTGGTCCTCTTGCGGACAAACCCTCCCGGTGACCGCGGGAAGCGAATTGGTTTCCTTGATTTTGCGGGCGGCGGCAACGAACTCACCCGCCGCAACCAGTTTGATGAACTCAGGAATCGCCACATGCACGGGGCACCCGAGCACACACTTTGGCTTTTTACACAGGAGACAACGGGATGCCTCCAGCATGGCCATCGTGGGCGTGTAACCTGTTGAAACTTCAGCGAATGTTTTTCTCCGAGACTCCGGCGACTGTTCAGGAACCGGTTGACGGGGGATTTTTTTGCCTTTTGGTGTACTCATGGTTTTGCTTTTTTTTGTGATTTATTTGTTGAGGATTATATTGTTTTTTCAAGTCGGCATTCGTCATCCACTGCATGTAAAAATTGATCCAGCGATTTTTTCTCTTCTGGACGATAGGTGTTCAATCGATTGATGAGGCTGTCAAAATCGACCCGATGCCCGTCGAACTCGGGGCCGTCAACACAGGCAAATTTCATTTCACCGGCGACCGTCACCCGGCAGGCGCCGCACATCCCGGTGCCATCCACCATGATCGGATTCAGGCTGACCCTGGTGTTTATTTTCAAAGGGCGAGTGAGATCCGAAACGGCTTTCATCATGACCAACGGGCCGATGGCGATCACCCGGTCGATCGGTTCTCCCTTTTTTATTATATCGTTCAGGACATCTGTGACCCGCCCCTTGATACCCAAACTTCCGTCGTCGGTGGCCACCCGCACTTCCGTGGAAACTCTTCGCATTTCATCCTGCATGATAAGCAGGTCGCGACTGCGCGCACCCAGCACTGAAATGGTTTTGTTACCAGCCTGGGCCAATTCTCTGGCGATGGGGTGAATGGCGGCAATTCCGAATCCTCCCCCCACCAGCACGATGATTCCAAATTTTTCGATTTCGGTAGCCAGGCCAAGCGGTCCGACAAGGTCCAGGATGGAGTCCCCGGTGCACATCCGGCTCATTTCCACCGAGGATTTTCCCCGTGCCTGGACAAACAGAGTCAGCGTTCCCTGTTCAGAATCCCAATCGGCAATGGTGATGGGAAACCGCTCTCCATGCTCGTTCAGTCGCAGGATAACAAATTGCCCGGCCTTAGCCTTTTTAGCGATATCCTTCGCCTCAACGACATAGCGGAAGACGCCAGCGGCAAGCTCTTTTTTATCAATAATTTCAAACACGACCGCCCCTTTCAAATCGATATGAAATACAAACGGGATCAGGGAATAAACCGTACTATTTGCCTATCTTATTAAGAGAGGAAAAATTGAAATTTATTTTATAAATTTTTCAGTTGTTGAAAAATTACTTGCTTTTAATAGTGATCGGGTTTTGTTCTTTCGGATGTATTGTGAATCAAATTGAAAAGAGAATCCACTCTGTTAAGGGCAATACTTCAGGAACGCAGGAGAACGAGAATAAAAACCGCGAGTCTGGTCTTGAGAGAGACTACATTTAGGAATCTAAAAATAAGGTACGCTGGTAAATATTGTTTTATACTTTATAGGTCATCTCGGAAAAAGCTAACCCATGACCGGAAAATATAATTTGATCGGGGAAGAACAATGAAAGCATTGATCCTGGATATCAAAAGAGGCGAATGGGAATCAACAAAGGCAATGAAATTCGCCAGCGTGGAGGAACCTTCACTCAACGAATCCAAAAATCCCGACGATGCCAGCCGTGTGCTCATCAATCCTCTGTATACAGGTTTTTGCGGATCGGATAAAGGCATCTGGTTTCGCCATGCTTTCAAGGACATGATTTTCGATTCCCTGGAATCAAGCGGTCAGCATTACCGAATCTGCGGTCATGAACTTCTGGGAGAAATCGTTGCAACCGGATCGTATGCTGAGAAAACATACGGTTACCGACCGGGAGATATTGTTTCCACAGAATCACATATTTTCTGCGGCCGATGTTTTCAATGCAAGATCGGCGATGCGCATGTATGCACCAATCATCTCATCATAGGCATCTCTACAGACGGTTGTTTTGCCGACACGGTAAAACTGCCGGCCAAGGAACTCTGGAAAACAGATATCCAGCGAATTCGCCCCGAAGTTGCCGCCATCCAGGAACCATTGGGCAACTCGGTGCATGCATGCAGTCGGGTTGATCTTCGCGGCAAAAGCATCGCCATCTTCGGTTGCGGGACCATCGGATTATTTTCTATTCTCATCGCGCGCTCAATGGGAGCAACAACGATCATTGCCATCGACCCCAATGATAAAAACCTGCAACTCGCCGAGCAATTGGGAGTGGACGTCTCGCTAAAAGTGGACATGGAAAAAATGAAGGAAATCGGTTCGGCTCCCGACCGGGATATGGTCGAAGCGATTCGAAAACATTGTTTTGGAGAAGGCGTCGACGTGGCCTTCGAGATGGCTGGAAGCAACCAGGCGTTGAACACCGCCATCGAATCCACCCGGGCGGGAGGAGAAATTATTCTATTCGGATTGTCTTCAGGCAATTACACGATCACCGATTTCCAAAAAATCATCATGTACGGAAAAACTTTACATGGGATTGTCGGTCGCAAGGTTTTCCAAACCTGGTACATCGTCCGTAATTTACTGCAATCGAAAGAGCATGGGCTTCAGGAAAAAATCTATGAAGTGATTTTAAATAAAGGTGAAGGGACGGTGTTCCCTTTTCACCAGTTAAAAACTGAAACTTTAGAAACAGCCATCATGAAGCATCCTAAAATTATATTGAAGTATTCATGACGGCTTTGTGTGGAAAACATCATGACCGACTTGTTCACTGAAACAATACGCGAACAACTGAATTCTATTCGCGAGGAGGGATTGTATAAGGATGAGCGCATCCTGACATCTCCTCAGCAGGCGCGGATTAAAACGGCTGTGGGAGAAGTCGTCAATTTCTGCGCCAACAATTATCTGGCCCTCGCCAATCACCCGGAAATTATTCAATGCGCCAGAGACGCGCTGAAGCGTTATGGCTTTGGGATGGCGTCGGTCCGGTTCATTTGCGGAACCAATGAGATTCACAAACAGTTGGAGGCTAGCATAAGCCGGTTTCTGGAAACTGAGGACACAATCCTTTACTCCTCCTGTTTCGATGCCAACGGCGGGCTTTTCGAAACGCTTTTGACAGAAAAGGACGCTGTGATCAGCGACAGGCTGAACCACGCGAGCATCATCGACGGAATACGTCTGTGCAAGGCAAACCGCTTTCGCTATAACCATGCCGACATGAATCACCTGGAAAGACTGCTTAAGAAAGCCATGAAGTATCGATTCCGGCTGATCGCAACCGACGGCGTTTTCAGCATGGATGGTGATGTCGCGCCATTGAAGGACATATGCGATCTGGCCGAAAAATATGACGCCCTGGTGATGGTCGATGATTCTCACGCCACGGGTTTTTTTGGCGCGACTGGAAAAGGTACTATCGAGCACAAAAACGTCATGGGCCGGGTGGATATCATCACTTCCACTTTTGGAAAAGCATTGGGGGGTGCGTCGGGTGGGTTCACAACGGGCCGCAAAGAAGTCGTGGAGCTTCTTCGACAACGGTCCCGGCCCTATCTTTTTTCCAATTCACTGGCACCAGTCATAGCCTCGGCCAATTTAAAAGCCGTTGAACTCATCATCCGATCGCCAGACTTGATTGAAAAACTACGGTCGAATACGGAATACTTTCGGAACAAAATACAGGAAATTGGCTTGGATGTCCGTTCGGGCGAACACCCTATTATCCCGGTCATGGTTGGCGAGGCCAAACTTGCTCACGATATGGCCGACCGTCTTCTTATAGAAGGCATCTATGTCATCGGGTTCAGCTATCCTGTGGTTCCCAAAGGGGAAGCGAGAATTCGCGTACAAATTTCCGCCGGACATTCAAAGGAAGATCTGGATCAGGCAATCGAAGCATTCAAAAAAGTAGGTGCGGAGATGGGCCTTGTTCGCTCTGGGTAAACACCATTCACCAGGTTTTTTTTAAGGATCATCACGGCATGAGAGAGCACGTGGTATTAGAAAGAAACGATCTGAACGGGCTTTTTACCGTCCTTAAGGATCAGGGTTATACCGTCATTGGCCCAACGGTTCGAGACGGGGCCATTTTGTATGACGAATTGACCTCTGTCAGTGATCTTCCTGAAGGCTGGACCGATGAACAGGACGGTGGTGTTTACCGATTAAAAAAGCGGACAGATAAAGCCCTGTTCGGTTATGTGGTGGGGCCTTATTCCTGGAAGCGTTTTCTGGACCCGCCGGAAAAACGACTGTGGCGGGCTGAACGCGAAGGCAACAGTTTTCGCATTATCCCGGAAAATGAACCGGCGCCCAAAATGGCTTTTCTTGGGGTGCGCTCCTGTGAGATTCACGCAATGTTCATTCAGGACAAGGTATTTCTGCAAGGGGAGTATCACAACACCACCTATAAAAAACGGCGGGAACAGGCGTTGATCATTGCCGTGCAATGTGGTCAGGCCGGAGGAACCTGCTTTTGCGTCTCCATGAACACGGGTCCCAAAGCGGAATCGGGGTTTGACCTCGCGTTGACGGAAGTCCTGGAGGATAACCGTCACTACTTCGTTGTAGAGTCGGGAACCCAAAAGGGTGAAAAAATTATTTCCGGCTTGACTGTCCGCCTCGCAAAAAAAACCGAGGTTGCCGAAGCGGAAAATCGAATCGCTCAGGCGGCGAAAAACATGGGCAGGAAACTCGATACCGAAGGCATCCGCAATTTGCTGGTAGAGAATCACGATCACTCAAGGTGGGATGAAGTCGCGAGCCGTTGTTTGTCCTGTGCCAACTGTACGATGGTATGCCCCACATGCTTTTGCTCCACAGTGGAAGATGTCACCGATATTACCGGAGAACACGCCGAGCGCTGGCAAAAACAGGATTCCTGCTTCACCTTGGATTTTTCCTTTTTGCACGGGGGCAGTGTGCGTGCCTCGACCCGATCACAGTATCGACAGTGGCTCACCCACAAGCTCGCCACCTGGATCGATCAGTTTGACGAATCGGGATGCACCGGTTGCGGGCGTTGCATCACCTGGTGCCCTGTCGCCATCGATCTGACCGAGGAGGTGACGGCCATTAGAGAGTCACCGTCTTTGAAGCCCAATACACAAACTGATATTGAAAGGTAGATCATGAAAACCCTGGAGCCTCTAATAGCCGAGCATCCGTTTTTCAAAAACCTGGACAAGAGTTACCTGGAATTGATTGTTGGATGTGCGTCCAATGTCCGGTTCGACGCGGGGCAATTTATTTTTCGGGAAGGTGAAGAAGCCAATCAATTTTATATTGTTCGCCAGGGCAAGGTGGTCCTTGAGAGTTGTGCGCCCGGGCGAGAACCGATCCGCCTGCAAACCTTCAGTGACGGAGAAATTTTAGGCTGGTCGTGGTTGGTCCCGCCCTACCATTGGCAATTCGATGCTCAGGCGGTGGAGCTGACCCGTGCCATCATCTTTGATGGAGAATGTCTGCGCAATAAATGCCAGGAAGATCATAATTTTGGCTATGAACTACTTTCGCGCCTGATACCGGAAATAGGCAAAGGTTTGGAAGCGGCCCGGATGCAGTTGTTGGACGTCTACGGCGTTCAAGGAAAGCGCTAGAGAATTCGCATGGACGCATCCGACCCCATGATTCCCAAAACCCGTAAGGTGAAACGGGTGATCCGGGAAACCCACGACACCTTCACACTCTGTGTGGAACATGATGCCGATGAGCCGGGAAAATCGTTTTTGCCGGGGCAGTTCAATATGCTTTATGCGTTTGGCGCCGGTGAAGTTCCCATCTCCATCAGTGGCGATCCCGCAAAACCAGATCTTTGCCACCACACTATTCGCAATGTCGGCACGGTGACCCGCGCCCTGGCCAAGCTGAAAGCGGGCGGCACGGTGGGTGTGCGCGGTCCCTTCGGCAGGTCGTGGCCGGTTTCCGCATCCAAGGGAAGTGACATTGTGATCATAGCCGGAGGAATTGGCCTTGCTCCGCTACGTCCCGCCCTCTACGCCCTTTTAGCAGAACGGGATCAATTTGGCGAGATCATTCTTCTTTACGGTGCCCGAACACAAGAAGATCTTTTGTTCACCAAAGAATTTGAGCGCTGGCGAGGGAAATACGGTGTGCAGGTGCGGGTCACGATAGACTCCGCCGGTCGTAGCTGGAAAGGCAACGTCGGGGTGGTGACCACGCTTTTTCCGGGTGTCCAGTTTGATCCCGCAAATACGGTTGCCATGATCTGCGGACCGGAGGTGATGATGCGGTTTTCTGTTCAGGAATTGAAGCATTGCGGTGTCGAGGAAAGAAATATTTATGTCACCATGGAGCGCAATATGAAGTGCGCGATTGGGTTTTGCGGTCATTGCCAATTTGGGCCTGCCTTCATTTGTAAAGACGGGCCTGTTTTTTCGTTTGACCGGATCAGCCCGTTTTTCGGGATTCGTGAAATTTAAATAAATTTCAATCATGAGTTTCATGAAAATGTTGTTAGAAAAAAATATGCCGAAAATTAAAAAACCTAAATTAGCCGTCTGGAAATTTGCTTCCTGCGACGGTTGTCAGCTGAGCCTGCTGGATTGCGAGGACGAATTGCTTGGTCTGGCGAATGAGATCGAGATCGCTTATTTCCCTGAGGCAACGCGCCGGGTGATGAAAGGGCCATACGATCTGTCGTTGATCGAAGGGTCCATCACCACTCCCGAAGACGCGAAACGGATTCAAGAAGTTCGCCGTGTGTCGAAAACCTTGATAACCATCGGCGCTTGCGCCACTGCCGGTGGAATACAGGCGTTACGCAATTTCAAAGACGTTAAAGAGTTTGTTGCCATCGTTTATGCGAACCCCGCCTACATCGACACTCTGGATCAATCGACGCCGATTGCCGATCATGTTGTGGTGGACTTTGAACTGCGCGGTTGCCCGATAAATAAAATACAATTGCTGGAGGTGATCAGCGCTTTTTTAGCCGATCGCAAGCCCAACACCCCCGCCCACAGCGTCTGTATCGACTGCAAACACCGGGGGACGGTGTGTGTGATGGTGGCAGGCCAAACTCCCTGTCTTGGGCCGGTCACCCATGCGGGTTGCGGCGCCATCTGTCCTTCTTATCAGCGTGGTTGTTATGGATGTTTTGGTCCCATGGAAAATCCCAATACAGCCTCCATGAGTGCACAGTGGAAACAACAGGGGGCGTCGCCAGGCGAAATCAAAAGAGTGTTTCAAACTTTCAACACCTGGGCGGACCCGTTTTTGAAAGAAAGTACAAAGCATGACGAAGAAAAAAAATAAGACAAAAATAATCAAGGTCGACACCCTCGCCCGCGTGGAAGGGGAAGGATCTCTTTACATTAAAGTAAAGGATGGCTCTGTCGAAGATGTGCGTCTGAAAATATTCGAGCCGCCGCGTTTTTTCGAGGCTTTTTTACGCGACCGGGATTTCATGGAGGTGCCGGATATCACCGCGCGAATTTGCGGTATCTGCCCGGTCGCCTATCAAATGAGTTCTGTGCATGCGATGGAAGATGCGCTGGGAGTTAAAGTTGAAGGTCCCCTGCGTGAACTCCGGCGTTTACTATATTGCGGCGAGTGGATCGAGAGCCACACGCTTCATATCTTCATGTTGCACGCGCCTGATTTTCTGGGTTATGAGGACGCGATAAGCATGGCCAAGGATCATAGAGATATTGTGGAGCGTGGTTTGAAGCTCAAAAAAGCAGGCAACGATTTGATGGCCAAAATAGGCGGTCGGGAAATCCATCCCATCAATGTTCGGGTGGGAGGGTTTTTTAAAGTTTTTAAAAAGCGGGAACTGAAAGATCTCGTAGAGCAACTCAAGTGGGCGCGTGATGCGGCATTGGAAACGGTGCGCTGGACGGCAAAACTTCCCTTTCAGGAATTTGAACAGGATTACGAATTCGTCGCCCTTCGTCATCCCGATGAATATCCTATCAATGAGGGTCGACTGGTTTCCAGCGCCGGACTCGATATTGATATCTCCGAGTTCGATCAGCATATCGAGGAAGAGCATGTGGAGCACTCCAATGCCCTGCACTCGGTGCTCAAGGAACGCGGGGCTTATTTCGTCGGCCCCATGGCCAGGTTCAATTTAAATTTTGATCGCTTGTCGCCCATTGCGAAAGAAGCGGCACAGCAGGCGGGCTTGCCGGGAAAATGCAACAATCCGTTTAAAAGTATTATCGTGCGTAGCGTCGAAGTTCTCTACGCCTGCGACGAGGCGCTTCGTATATTGGAAAATTACGAAATGCCCGATCGTCCTTATGTAGAGGTCGAACCCAAAGCCGGAACGGGGCATGGGTGCACCGAGGCTCCCAGGGGAATCCTGTATCATCGGTACACGATCGATGACTCGGGAAAAGTTCTCGATGCCCAGATCGTCCCCCCGACTTCGCAAAATCAAAAAACCATTGAAAACGATCTCAAGCATTTTGTCGCCAAGTATCTGGATCTTCCCGACCTAGAATTGACCTGGCAGTGCGAGCAGGCCATTCGGAATTACGACCCTTGTATCTCGTGCGCGACCCATTTCCTGAAAC
Source organism: uncultured Nitrospinaceae bacterium (assembly GCA_964412825.1). Taxonomy (GTDB): domain Bacteria; phylum Nitrospinota; class Nitrospinia; order Nitrospinales; family VA-1; genus JADFGI01. Next base: position 11,901 of record CAYPQH010000065.1, read on the forward strand.
TGGAGATGGATCGGCAATGATTGTTTTGTCCTGAGGAAAAATAAGAATGCAGGCACCCGTGTTGGTCATAGGCGTCGGGAATCCTTTTAGAAGTGACGACCGTGCGGGACTTGAAGTCGCCGGACGAATCAAAACCCTGGCCAAGGATCGTTTCGACGTTCTGGAATTTGCAGGTAACCCAATGGCTCTTTTGGATGCCTGGAAAGGTTACGATGAAGTCTTGTTGATTGATGCCGTTTCTTCCAATTCCAAACCAGGAACGTTTCAGATAATAAACGCCGCCCAACAAAAGATTCCCTGGAGTCTGTTCAATACTTCGACCCATAATATGAGCGTGGCGGAGGCCATTGAACTGGCCCGCAACCTTAGCCGACTGCCGGAGAAATTGCTGGTGTACGGTATCGAGGGGAAAAACTTTCAATTTGGTGAAACTCTGTCTCCTTATATGAATGGAGTCATGGAGGATGT